>NZ_JBXBBJ010000010.1:0-196157 GCF_057221575.1 Paenibacillus sp. Y660
GGGGTTGGGGTTGGGGTTGGGGTTGGGGTTGGGGTTGGGGTTGGGGTTGGGGTTGGGGTTGGGGTTGGGGTTGGGGTTGGGGTTGGGGTTGGGGTTGGGGTTGGGGTTGGGGTTGGGGTTGGGGTTGGGGTTGGAGGGCGGTGGTTGGTGGTTGGTGGTTGGTGGTTGGTGGTTGGGCGGTAGGCGGTTGGTTGGGAGTCTGAAATCGTTAATAGATCGGTTTGAGCGTCCAGCGAAATTTCTTTACGCCCTCGCGCTACGCCAAACGAGCCTTAGAAGCAACCCTAAGGCTCGGGCTCATTAGCTTTTGTATCATTATGCTAGTTAAGCTTTATCTAGCGAAATCAGCGGTCTGAGCACGTTCGAGTTGAAGCTCTCCTGTACCGCGGGTTATTTTCACATTAGACGTTTCCGTTGGCTGTAAGAACGCAAGCATCGCCTTGATTGCGATATCCGGATCGACAGCTGTCCCGCAGGTGTAACAGTCGAGTGCAGCAAAGCCTTTCTCGGGATACGTGTGTATCGACATATGGCTCTCTGACAATAATAGCAGCACGGTAGCCCCTTGCGGCTCAAATTGCTTAGCCTGCACGGACAATATGCTCGCCCCGCTCGATTCGGCAGCTTGTACCATTTGTGCGCTCAGCTTGTCTGCATGATTCAAATGATCAAAAGCTATTCCCCAAGCATCCACTGCAACATGACGGCCATAAGTTGAATATTCCATCGTTTAGCACTCCCCAAGAAGTATTTTTGCTGATTCGCACCGGTATAAAGACGGGCGGCGATCATAAAATGGAGCCACCACGCCATGCTCACGGTTCTCTTGAAGCATCGAAAAATCAAGCTCCGCCATCGCCATGCCACCTTGGTTCACCATGCCGACTTGCAGAATGCCCTGCTCCGAAAAAGGATAATCGCAAGGCGTAAACACGCCAGCTTGGCAATAGCCTTCATCAACCTGCAGAAGTCCCTCGGGCAATGAGCCAACTATGCCGCTAAGCACGACGAACAGCTGATTCTCGACCGCTCTGGCTTGGGCGCAGTGGCGCACGCGATAGTAGCCGAAGGCAGAATCGGTATAGGACGGGCAGAGCAGCAATTGCGCGCCCTGCTCCGCCGCCATGCGGGAAAGCTCTGGAAATTCGATATCATAGCAGGTCGTGATCGCCAGCATGCCCCACTTCGTTTCGATCATGTTCAGCTTATCGCCAGCCACCAAGGACCAGCAATTGCGTTCCTCCGGCGTAAGATGCAGCTTAGACTGCACCTCGATCCGTCCATCAGGGAAAAATAAGAAGGCATTGTTGACATAGCCGCCTTTTGCTTCGCAAATATGGGTTCCGCCAAGAATGACCATATTAAATGAGCGGCTGCTTTCCAAGAAAAATGCCATATATCTTTCGGTAATCGTGCTTAAATACTGACATGCCTCGTTATGCGGCATTGCTGGCTTTAAGCTGAGTAAATGAGCCGTCATATATTCAGGAAAAACGATAAGCTCCGCGCCTTGCTCCGCCGCTTTGCCAATCGTTGACGTCAGCCCCATCCAAAATTGCTCTTCGGATTCGATTAACGTCAATTCATACTGAATGGTTGCCACGCTTAATGCTTTCATAGTTGCAGCCAGCCCTTCTCTAGGAACGAATTTGTAAGGAGTAAATGTCCGTCCGACGATCACGGAACGTTAACACCTCTTTGGATTTGCGATGGCGCTGCAAAATTTCCATATCTACCTCGGCCATAATGACCGCTTCCGTATTCTCGCTGCATTCCCCTGCTATTCCATCACGCGGGAACGAGAAATCCGTTGGCGTGTAGACGCCTGATTGCGCATATTGAATATCAACATTGTCAACATGCGTCAGATTGCCGACCGTGCCCGATGTAACGGTAAATACTTGGTTTTCAATCGCGCGCGCTTGTGCGCAGTATTTCACACGCAGGAAGGTTTGGCGGTCCTCCGCACAAAACGGAACAAACACAATCTGCGCCCCCTCTTCCGCGACGATACGGGAGATTTCGGGATATTCGATATCGCTGCTGAGCTGAATCGATATTTTCCCGCAATCGGTATCGAAGACCTCCAGCTTGGAGCCGCCATTAATGCCCCACCACTTGCGCTCGTTCGGCGAAATATGCAGCTTATATTGCTGTTCAATCGTACCGTCACGGCGGAATAGATGGCCTACATTATAAATCCGGTTATTTTGTTCAATGAAGTGGGAGCCGCCAATGATGTTTACGTTGTATTTAACCGCTAATTCGGTAAACAGCTCCACATATTGCTTCGTAAAGGTGCTTAGCTTCCGTACAGCTAAGCTGGGTGAGCGCTCCTCGAGATAGGACAACAGCTGCATCGTCAAATTTTCCGGAAAGACCACAAAATCTGACTTGTAATCGGCCGCCACATCGACATAATGCTCGCACTGCATAGCAAATTCATCGAAGGAATCAATTTTCTTCATCATATATTGAACGACGCAAATTCGAACGGGAAAGGAGAGCTTATAATGCGTCTTGCTGTTGGTCAGCTTGTAGTCAATGTTGTTCCACTCCAGCAAGGCCGCATAGTTCATCGAGTCATCGTCATCCGACAAATAATTCGTAATAATCCGCTTCAACGTGAACCCGTTCATCATCTGGAAGGTGAGGACGGGGTCATAAATGTTTTGCTGCAAAACTTCCTCCGCATACTCTCTCGGAGACAACTTCTCGCTATGTTTGTGGTAACCGGGAATTCGGCCGCCAACGATAATGCTCTTAAGATTCTTCTTCTCCGCCAGCCGTTTGCGCGCTTCATACAGCCGCCTGCCGATCTTCATTCGGCGGTAATCGGGATGCACCATAACCTCCATCCCATATAAGCTCTCACCGCGTGGATTATGATTGCGGATAAATCCTTTATCCGTAATTTCAGAATAGGTGTGCTGCTCCAAATAGTCGTCAAAATTGACGATCAGACTCGAACAGGAGCCGATAATATCGCCATCCAGCTCCACGCATATTTGCCCTTCCGGGAAAAGACGAATATGGCTTTCCATTTGGCTTCTCTTCCAAGGATGCATGTTAGGGAAACAGACAAGCTGCAAGGCAATGATCTTCTCAATATCTGCGTCCTCGATATTTCGAATGATCATTTTCTTCTCGAATTGTGAAATTTGATCCGATGTCATAGAGGCTCCTCGTTTACTTGTTTTACCCCAGTATACATTCAGACCTTTTCACCAGTATTAGTGCACCGTAAATGATTTGTAAACTTTTTAAATTTTAAACTGTTATAGAGCGAAACGGACAACTGCAGGAAGAAAATCTGGTGGATTGCCAAACGTTGATGCATAAAAAAAACCGCAGCAGCTTAGTCTGTTTCGACTTCGCCGCTGCAGCCCGCAATTGGGGACGTATGATTACGTAGCTCTAATTTCCAGCAGCTCGTATTTAATAACGCCCATCGGCGCGTTGACACTCACGATACTGCCTACCTTTTTACCTAGAAGCTCTTTGCCCAGCGGGCTCTCGTAGGAAATTTTATTATCCGCTACGTCAGCCTCCTCCGTACCCACGATTTTATACTCAATCTTCTCAGAGAATTCAATATCGTTGAGGATAACCGTCAAGCCAATGCTGACCTTCGATAGATCCAAGGTTTCCGCTTCGATGACCCGAGCCTTCTTTAGCATTTTATCCAAGATAAGAATGCGTGTCTCCATGAACGATTGATCGTTTTTGGCGGAATGATACTCGCTGTTTTCCTTTAAATCGCCGTAGCTGATCGCTAGTTTAATCCGTGCTGCAAGCTCCTTGCGCTTTACATATTTAAGATCATCCAGCTCAGCTTGCAGCTGCGCCAAGCCTTCTTTGGTCAAAATCACTTCGTCTTTCGACATTTAAACAACTCCTATTTGCTTTCTTGCTTTAATTTTACTCTATATTCCGAAAATAAGCGAAGAGCCATCACTTCCAGCATCATCACTTAAACCCCTTAATCGCGGAATGACCAAGGAGCCCTGTCTCATGCAATCCATATTGTATTATTTCGAAATATCGATAAAGCCTTCGCCAAACACGTCTCGCACATCATGAATCGTTATAAATGCATTTTTATCGACGGACTTCACAATTTTCTTCAGCTGGCTCAATTCTTGCTTGCTAATGACGATATAGAGAATTTCCTTCGGCTTCTTCGTATAATGCCCGTGCCCATAAATGACCGTAACCCCTCGATCCATTACCACCGTAACATGCTCAGCGATTTTGGCCTGCTCCTCGGAAATAATCGTGACCGCTTTTTTCGGATTAACGCCTTCTATGATGAAATCCATCGTCTTCGTTCCAATATAGAGCATGACGATCGTGAGCATAAGCGCCTCCGACCCGATAATGAAATAAGAGGAGAACGCGACAATCAAGTCAAAAAACAGAAGCGCATAGCTAATATTCCAGTCCAAAAACTTATTCGCGATTCTTGCCAAAATCGTCGTGCCTGCGGTCGTTCCGCCGACTCTTATAATCATGCCTATCCCAATTCCTGCGAACAAGCCTCCAAATACGGCATTTACCGTTCTTTCATCCGATGCAACGGTCCAATCAGAGGTTAAATGAAGAAACAGGGAATGGAACGCAACCGCCGCGATCGTATAGACGATGGCTCTCTTATCCAGGAAGCGATAGCCCACAATTAGCAGGAACGAGTTGAAGATCAAGCTCATCAGCCAAGGCGCCCATCCGAACACATAATATAAGATAATCGTTATCCCGGTAACCCCGCCTTCTCCAAGCTCGTTCGGAATAACAAATAAATTGATTGATAATGCAAAAATAAACGACCCTACCATAATCATGAGCATATCCAGTGATATCTTCTTCATCTTCAAACACCCTTCTTAACAATAAATGTAACTTTCAGCAAATCCATCTTATCAGATAATGTATAGAAGCAGAAGGCTATCACGTTAACGCAAAAAAGGGGCTTATCAAATTACAGCTCGCTAGAGAAATAGCTCGCTTTGATCAAATAGGAAAGCCTCCAACCACACTTTGAAAGTGGAGTTGGAGGCTTAGCTTTCTTATGATCCGCACTTTAAAGGCAGACAAAAGAAACCATGATAAGGCTTTGGGACAGCCTCTTTGCAGACTAAAGCTTACCGAGTCTAGCCGATTTGAAGCTCTTTGGGGTCCCGCCAGCAAAACGCGGATTTACAACGGTAAGGTGAGTTTTGCTGGCGGGACCCCTAAGAGAAATGAATAGAAGCCCTCCGGGATCCGGAAGGCTTCTTTTTAAAATTTATGGATGAGATAATGAACTCATCGACAAATACAAAATAACAAGCCGAACTCAACTTCGAACATGGGTCAACAAGTATAATAGTCACAGCAGCTTCAAATCGGTTAACAAAGGAGCAATAGCTATGACAAAGGGTCGATCTACCACATGGCAGGAACGAAACGAAATCGTTCTTTACTGTATTGCAAATGAGCGCGACTACGGAAAAACAGCAACACAATTTAAAGTTTCCTACAACCAGGTGTACCAATGGGTCAAGAAGTACGAAAACGGCGGGCAGGATGCGCTTCAGCCAAGATGCCCAACGCAAAATTTTGGAAGCCTTCGGCTACTTGAATGAGCATGGCACGGATAAAGAGTATCTTGGCAGAAAAATCGAAAAGACCAAGCGTGATGGGCTCTGGGAACTGAAAATTAAGGGTAGCTCCAAGCGGGAATGGCGCTTTTTGTTTAAGCACATTTCAGGCCCGAAGTATGCCATTCTTCATTTCTTTCTGAAGAAAGACGAGGCCATCAGAAAACAGGATATGACAACGGCTGCGCGAATCGCTGATAGAGAAGGCTGGTAACAGCCTTTCTCTTCACGCTTCCGAACTACACCAGCTTAAGCCAATAAGAAGATAAGGGAAAGTAAGACAGAAAAACATTTTATATACCCCATTTTTTAGGAACTCAGCCAAGTGGCAAAAGGAGGATCGAACTATTTGAAATTGGAAAACAGGCCGGAAAGAAGATCTGATCGGACTAGGAAAAGATTCTATTGGATTCAAATTGGCGTCTGAATGAACGGGAAACATTTGAATCGTATTCCAATAACTTATAAAGATCATTAGACAAAGAAGATCCTTTTATTCCCTGTCTCGTTCATCTTAATGTATTTATGTATTACTGTGGATACAGTAATATATAAATATTCACAACATGGATTCGAATCCCTGGCTAAATAGTTCCTTAACGGTTGTTATCGCGTCTTATCATTGATTCAGGAAGTGCGTAAGCGCAATTATCGATCATGACCGTGATCGCCGAGCAACTCGCTAGCGAGGCGCTGGAGAATCCGTTTAGCGACTACGAAATGAAGGTTATGTTTGACCAGTCATTGGAGGCAGCTCTACTGCCCGAGCCAGATCGACCGTCGCATGACGTGTTTAATTGGGAATGTTGAGCTCGGTAGTTGGATCGCGGTCTCAGCAGAGAGCAGATAGCGTCTGTCCTGGCGGAACATAAACGAGTGAGCTACTCGTCGCAGGAAGCAGCGGAGATCTATTGGGCGTTGAATGAGGAGGACAATAACGACAATGGGTGAGACGTTAAGGACGCAGCTGCTGCGAGCCAAGGTCTCACGGCAGCCTGTAACGGACGTTCGATTGTCGCTATACTGAGCTGGTCGAGGATCTGACGGAGTGGACGGTAACGCTACGGCTGGTAGACGGGATCCTGTATATTATTCCGGTCGTCGATCGATGTGGCCTATGAGAGCTGCTGAGAGTCGCTGCGGCGGATCTTTTGTTTTGTCTATGTGTCTCGACATAAGCGAAGCAGATCGAGGAGCCCGCGGTGAGTACCCGGCAAAGCTGTTCCGCTTATGCAGCCACCACATATTTTTTTGTTTTTACCATTTTTTTCATTGTGTTTTCTGAAAATAAGAATAATATTAATATTCCATAGATAACAATTTACTAGGTGAGGGAGTTTATAACAAATGAGAAACAAAGCAACATCCGCAGTTTTATCCTTAGCACTAGCCGCAACTTTGGCGATTCCAGCAGTAGTTAGCGCTAATAGCGTCCCGCTAAATCCGCCAGATGAGACAACAACACCACCAATTATTATGCCGCTGACTATGGGTAACCAACAGCCTCTCACAACTGTGAGCGCTACTACTTCTGGCACCACCGCTGGTTTCGTAGTTCCAGGTGGTTATGGACATGGTAAATTCTACTTCCTAAACAATGGTACAAGCACGCTAACTGTTACGATGAAACACTCATCAGGATTAGAGTATATTGCAGCAAGTGTTAAGCCGGGAGCAGCATATACGTGGAGAAGCACTACGCTTTATCCGCAAGGTATGCGCGCTGGTGATTATAACATCTCATTCCATTGTTCCACTGGTGTAAATGCAAAGTGGTCTGCATTCGCTTCCGATAGCGTTACTGAAGCTAACGGATAAAACATCAGAATCGGTTACGACTGATTATCATAAAAAAGGATCCGTGGCCATTATCGGCAACTCGGATCCTTTTTTTTGTTTGTATTCGAGATTCCCTGGAAGCGTATCTGGCCACCGGGGGAGTCGGGGGATCCAGCCCACGACAAGCGATCCGAGAATTTTAAAATTTTTTTTGAAATTCGAGGGAGGACTTTCAGATCTTCTTGTAAATCTATTGTCTCCACCTTCTCGAACCGGGGAGGATGAGACTTAATCTTAGCTACGACCTCGTTACGCCGCATTCAAACAGCTTCTCTACGATATCAATTCCCTCTTTGGGGTCCCGCCAGCAAAACTCACCTTACCGTTGTAAATCCGCGTTTTGCTGGCGGGACCCCTCTTTGGATTTTTTGATCTGCTTGCTTCTCAGCTGCCCGCAAGCCGCGTCGATATCGGTACCGTGCTCTAGGCGCACGCTGCAGCTGACGCCTTGCTTCTTCAGCGTGTCATAAAATGCGCGTATCGTTTCGCGATCGGTTCTTTGATACTGGCTATGCTCATCAACCGGATTGTATGGGATGAGGTTGACGTTAGCTAGACTGCGCCGGTCGCCAATCAGCTCTGCAAGCTCCAGCGCATGCTCTCGCTGATCGTTAACATCCTTCAGCAAAATATATTCGAGCGTAATTCTCCGATTGGTTTTTTCCAAATAATAATCAATCGATTCCATTAATTTCTCAATCGGAATCGCACGGTTGATCTTCATAATCCGCGTTCTAAGCTCATTGTTAGGCGCATGAAGGGAAACCGCAAGGTTAACCTGCAGATCGGAATCGGCGAACTCTTCGATTTTTTTTGCGAGGCCGCTTGTCGATACCGTAATATGCCTAGCCGCTATAGCAAGACCCTTCTGGCTCTTAATAATGCTGATAAAATCGGACAGGTTCTCGAAATTATCGAACGGCTCGCCGATCCCCATCACGACAACGTGACTCACATGCTCATCCTGCTGCGCTTGATCCAGATGAATCTGCACCTTCATAATCTGCTCGACAATCTCGCCGCCTGTTAAATCACGGCTCTTGGCAAGCAAGCCGCTGGCGCAGAAGCTACAGCCAATGTTACAGCCAACTTGGGTGGTAACGCAAACGGACAAACCAAATTTATGTCTCATCAATACCGTCTCAATCAAATTGCCATCACTCAGCTTGAACAAAAACTTATTCGTTCCGTCCGCTGACTGCTGCCTAGTATGCTCGCTAAGCGTTTGAATGACAAAATGGTCGGACAGCAATTGAATGCACTCTTCCTTCACATCGATCATATCTGCAAATGCCGTTACCCGCTTCCGGTACAGCCAATCCCATACCTGCGATGCCCGAAATTTCGTGTAGCCATGTCCAATCAGCCATTCCGACAGCTGCTCAAACGTTAATCCATATATGGATGCTTTATTCATGTCTTACCCTCTTTTCAAAACTTCAATATGTTAAGCCGCTCTGCCTAACCAGCCGAAACAAACAATCTGCATATTATTGTCCCAAAATTGCCTCATTAAAACAAGGGGAGATAGGCAGTTATTTAGCCAATATGCTCATGATTAGGTGTTATCCAAGCAAATAGCCTTCAAAGCCGCCTAGATGAGCGGCTTTGAAGGCTATGTATTTCTACAGGCTCTGCTTCTCCAAGTTCAGCTCGAGCCGTACCGTTAAATCGTTTTCGGTCTCCGATACGACCGTATGCGGATTACCCCGTCATTTATGGTACGAAAATGATTGGCCAGGTCATCACCCTCCAGTCCCAGAAGGCTTTGGCCTTTACAGCTAAGGAATATACGATGCTGGCCGCACTGCCAGCCTAGAAAAAAATAGCGGCGCTTCTCTCCAGCAGGAGAGGAGCGCCGCTCAACATTCGATGCGGTTATTGCAGGTCTCGGATACCTGTGTTCGCTTTTACTAAAATCTCATCGTATTTCGCATCATCCCGCTTGGAGGACAATAGCGTTCCAATTATCGCGCCCAGGAAGCCTAATGGGATCGAGATAATGCCTGGATTGGCCAGATCGAAAAGCGGGTCGCCTACAAAAATCGCTTTCCCAGCTACTGGGTTCCATACGTTCGGGCTGACAGCCACCAAAATAATCGCACTGAGCAGTCCTGTCAACATACCGGTAACCGCACCCGCTGTGTTGAATCTTCTCCAGAAAACGGTGAAGATAAGGACCGGCAGGTTCGCGCTCGCTGCAACGGCAAACGCTAATGCCACAAGGAACGCTACGTTCATTTTCTGAGCAAACAATGCGAGAATAATGGATAGGACCGCAACGCCAACGGATGCCAGTCTTGCCATGCGCACCTGTTCTTTCTCCTTTACATTACCCTTTTTAATAATGTGGCTGTAAAAGTCATGTGCAAACGCAGATGCCGCAGAGAGCACCAAGCCGGCAACGACAGCCAGGATGGTCGCGAAAGCAACCGCGGAAATAAAGGCAAACAGGAATTCGCCGCCTAGTGCTTTAGCAAGCAGCGGAGCAGCCATGTTGCCTGCTGCATTTACTTCAACAATTGCAGCCTCACCAACGAATGCTGCCGCGCCAAAGCCGAGGAACAATGTCATCACGTAGAACGCTCCGATAATCCATGTCGCTACGACAACCGATTTTCTGGCAGTAGGAGCATCTTTTACAGTGAAGAATCGAATCAAGATATGCGGCAATCCCGCAGTACCCAACACAAGCGCTATATTTAATGATATTGTATCCAAGCTGTTTTTGAATTTATTGCCTGGATTCAAGAACGCTTCCTTGAGCGGAGTAGCGGTTTTCATTTCATTAAACATATGGGCGATATTGAAATCAAATTTGGAGAAAACAATCATGGAAATGATAAACGTACCACCTACGAGCAGCACGCATTTTATAATTTGCACCCAGCTTGTTGCGGTCATACCGCCAAACACGACGTAAATCGTCATCAGCACGCCTACGATAAGCACAGCCGCTGTGTAGCTAAGGCCCGGAATCAGAAGCTTGATGAGAGCGCCCGCTCCGACCAGTTGGGCAATCATGTAGAAAATGGATATGACAATCGAGTTTAGTGCCGCGACCCCGCGAATTTTCTTGTTATTGAATCGCTCTGCTATCATGTCAGCCATTGTATACTTGCCCAAATTCCGCAGCGGCTCAGCTACGAGATATAGGACGACCAAATAAGCGACGAGAAACCCGATGCTATAAAAAAATCCATCAAATCCATATAATGCGACCATCCCGGCTATTCCAAGGAAGGAAGCAGCGGACATGTAATCGCCTGCAATAGCTAGTCCATTTTGCCAGCCGGTCAAACCGCCGCCAGCCGTGTAAAACTCACTTGCTGTATTCGTTTTTTTGGAAGCAAAATAAGTGATGACCAGCGTACCAAGCACGATGACCAAAAACAACAGGAATGCTGTATTCATAGATCAGCCGCCTTCTTTCCCCTTATGATGAACTTCACTCTTGATCTGGTCACACATGTTGTCAAACTCGACCGACTTCCTGCTATAGAGAGAACATAAGACCCAAGTCATAATAAACTGGGCAAATGCGAACACCCAGGCCCAAGAAATCGGCCCCACAGCAGCATTATTCAATACTTTGGAATAAGACGTTAAGACGGGAAGGGTGATATAAAACGCGAGAAAAAAAACAGTGATTGGTACGATGAACCTTTTCTTCTTAGCCATCAGCGTAACGAACAGCTGAGATCGGGCGATGTCGCTGTAATTGATTTTGCCCTTCTGCAAAAGAATCCCTCCCTGATTAAGGAAATTATGTTTTTGTAAGCACTTTAATTATATCGCGACTCTTGAATCTGAACATTAGTTTGGCGCGAAATGTCGAAATTCATACCCTAAATACAAAAAAACAGTCCTGAAAGGACTGTTTAACCGATTTGATGTTACTTTCCCTGCAATAACAGAAGCATATCTTTGATCTCATTTCGGGAAACTGGAATTTTTATCTGCTCGGGAAGCTTAAGAACAGCGTTATATGCGCCGTTTGCCCAAGGCTCGATCTCCTGAATAAAATTCAAGTTCAACAAATAGCTGCGATGCGGTCTGAAAAATGCCGCTCCCAGCCGTTGTCCCAGCTCATGCAGTGTTTGCTTCGATGTATAACAACGACCGTCTGCTGTATAAATACGGGTGAATTTCTCCTCTTTCACTGCATAAACGATAATATCCGTATCGAGCACCATGATTCGATCATAAGCCTCAACGAGGAGCTTGCTATGTAAAAAGCGAATGCTCTCCTTCATTGGAACAGCAGCATTTTCACTTGATTCGTTCACCACTTGCTTTTTCGTACCCGATTTCCGCTCGCGGATCCGATCTAAAGTCTGCCGCAGCCGCTCTTCCCCATAAGGCTTGAGCAAATAATCCATCGCGCCGATCTCGAAAGCCTCCAGAGCATATTGATCGCTTGCTGTTGTAAAAATAACGAAAGGGCGGAAATCCAAGTCGTGAAGGAGACGTGCCGTTTGAAAACCGTCTATACCCGGCATTTCGATATCTAGAAATAGAGCATCCGGCTTGAAGTCCCTCACGAGCTTAACCGTCTCCATCCCGCTGGATGCGTTTGGAAATAGCTCAATATCCTGCTCCTTGGAAAGTAAGTCAATGAGCTTTTCCTTTGCCAAATGCTCATCTGCCGCGATTAGGACCCGAAGCTTCATGCTGCATACCCTCCGTTATCTCATTTGAGCCATTAAGGCATTCGAACTTGAGGCATTAGTCGTTAGTATTTCCGATATGGTCACAATACATGATCATTCAGATGGTGGAAGAACGAAATCTTAGGGCATCCGTTGTGGATGCCCTATCGTCTCTTGCTATTATAATTTGCGCTCGAAGGTAAACTTAGCACGATCGCCCCTAAAAATTTCATGCGAATATTCTACCGGTTTATTGCCCGTCGAGTAAGTGACTGTATTCAGAAGAAGGCTTGGAGCCCCAATAGGAGCGCTCAAATGCTTGCTAATGGCTTCATCAATCAAGATGGGCTCAATTGATTCCACGCAATGGGACAGCTGAATAGAAAATTTCTCTCTCATTAGCGCGTACAATGAACCAGAACATTCTTCCTTCGTAAGTCCCGGTGTCACCTTCCAAGGAATATAGGTGATTGAGAATAATAAGGGGAGCCCATCTGCATATCGTATTCTTTCCAGCCGAAACACAGGATCATTTTCCGCAATTTCCAATTTTTTCGTTAACCGCTTGTCTGCAGAAACAACGGTAAGATCAACAACTTCCGTATCGATTTGTTGACCGCGTCCCTTCAAATGCTCATTGAAGCTGCGGTAGGGTGCAACGGACTGCTCTATTTTGGGCAAAGAAACAAAAGTTCCCTTCCCTTGAATTTGATAAATATGACCTTCTAATTTAAGCTGGCTTAATGCCTGCCTTATAGTTGTGCGACTTACGCCGAACTTCTCGCATAAATCTGATTCTGTAGGAAACTGCTCCCCAGGTGTATACTTCCCCTCGTCAATCATATCAAGCAGTTTTTCCTTAACTATATAATAAAGCGCAATGCCGTCCTTCTTCATGATTACTATTAACCTCCGGAAGTAAAATTACATCTATCATCATACCATGTCATTTGTCATTACAACAATATAAGGCCTTATAGAATGCAAAGGTACCGTTTTCATTTTCACTAAAATTATAAATGTTATGATAGTTGACACATTTTTTGAATCATACTATACTCGGTTTATGAAAGCGGTAAATATTCAAACATTTGTATTCAAATTTGTTACTATAACAATATGAATTACAGAAATTGATATCTAAACGTCCATTCTTCTCTTAGGTAAAACCGAGGTAAATACAGGAAATTGAAACTACTCTCATCAAATTTGTTACTACAACAAAATGAATTAATATAATTCGTATTCTATTGAGAGGGGGGATACTTGCAGTTAAGCCATAATCTTTAGTTCATCTTTATCTATTTAGGGGACTCATAACTTGCGGAGGTGTACGAATGAAGAAGAAATGGAAAGCGTTGATGGTTGCTACATTGTGTTTGGTACTGCTGGCTGGCTGCAGCGGCGCACCTAAAACGTCGACAAATGCTGAAAGCGGCAACAAAGGCAATAACGGAGAGACTGCGGCAGCAAACGAATTGGATTGGAGCAAAACAGACGATCCCTCGTTGAAAGGCCAAGAAATCAATGTGCTTTGGGCTGTATCTAAAGGTGCTGACAGCCCGCGCGTCGGCATGGTAAAGAAATTTACAGATAAAACAGGCATCAAAGTCAATATTATCGGCGTAGATTACAACTCCTTGTACTCCAAAATTACCGTTTCCGCAATGTCGAACTCAGCTGATCTCGATGTTGTGGAAATGGACACCATCTGGGCTGGTCAATTTCTAGAAGGGAACTTGGCTGAAGACTTAACGGATATTATCCCACAAGATGTACAAAGCCAATTCACGCCATCGTCCCTAAGCTCCGTAACCTATAATGGACGGCTAGCTGCGATCCCTTGGTATTCAGGAACAAAGCATTTCTACTGGAACAAAGAGCTTTTGGCTAACGCCGGCATTACTCAAGCTCCAAAAACGTATGATGAATTCCGCGAAGCTTCGAAGAAGCTTACAGGCAACGGCATCTATGCATCCGGTTGGTCTTGGAAGCAATCCGAATCTCTCATTACCGATTATGTGAGCTTGACCTACGCATTTGGCGGCAAGTTCTTTGATGAAAACGGCAAGCCCTCCTTCAATAAAGGCGGTGCACTTGATGCGCTTCAATATATGGTCGATATTCTTAACACAGACAAGACCGTAGATCCTGCAAGCTTGCAATGGTCGGAGGAAGATGTAACGCGTGCATTCTCAGCTGGCAAGCTCGCTATGATCAGCTCATGGGAAGGCCGTTATCCGGATTTGAACGACCCTACCAAATCCAGCGTAGTGGACAAGACGGATGTTGGTTTAATGCCTGGTCAAGGCGATGTTGTTTCCGCAGCAGTTACGGGCTCTGAGGGTCTGGCTATCATGAAGAGCAGCAAGCACAAACAAGCGGCTCTTGCTTTCCTGAAATGGATTGGAGAAAGAGAATATCAATTGGATGAATACGTAATTGAAGGCCAATACCCCGTTCTGCAAAGCTTGTACACAGATCCTGAGCTTCTAGCGGCTGATAAGACAGGCACAATCAAGAAAATTTCCGAGCAGTACAACTACGGGCATGACCGTCCGAACGCTCCTGGTTACGTTCACTGGTCCGACCTTCTGTCTGCTGAGCTTCACCAAGCGCTCTTAGGACAAAAAACACCAGAAGAAGCTTTAAACGCAGCTACAGAAAAAATCGAGAAAGCCATTGCTGAATCGACAAAATGATAAACGGAATTCGCGGGTTAGCTCTCTAAAGAGAGCTAGCCCGCAAAATTCTTTAGAGGGAGGATCTATGAATAAAACCATCGGCAGCAACAAAAGACTTCTAAACCACGACCGCAAAAATATGCTATTGGCGCTTTTATTCATTTTGCCTACTGCTTATTTATTAATAAAAACGTTTGTTGTACCTGTATACGATACGATTATCTGGAGCTTCTACCATTACAATTTAATGGATGGTTCCACTCCTTATTATGTTGGTTTTAAAAACTATTTGGACGTTCTAAAAAGCGCGGATTTCCAAATTTCGATGAACCGCACCCTTGTTTTCACTGTGCTGTCCGTTTCGCTAGAGCTGTTTTTCGGCTTTGTCAGCGCCTTGCTGCTGAACCAGACATTTAGGGGCAGATCGTTTTTCAGAGCGATCATTATTATCCCTTGGGCGCTGCTTACTCTCGTTAACGGTTTGACTTGGCAGTGGATTTTAAACCCAGGTTATGGCGGCTTGACGGTTATATTGCATAAATTGCATATTCTTGCCCCGGGTGTAAATCCGGTATGGCTGGCCGACCCAAGTCATCTCGTTTATTTCGTCGTGCTTGCGGACGCTTGGAAGATGACGCCTTTTATAACGATCATTCTACTAGCCGGCTTACAATCCATTTCCTCGGACTTATATGAAGCTTCCATGCTCGACGGGGCTAACTTTTGGAAAAAAGTATTTCATATTACGCTTCCGCAGCTCGCGCCTTCCATTATGATGGCTCTCGTCCTGCGGACAATGGGCGCTTTCAAAGTTTACGATGTTCTAACGGTCTTTACCGGAGATGCGACAACCTCCGTCTCTTATTTAACCTTTAATAACGCGTTTCGATATTTCTTTCTCGGGAAGGCATCTGCCATGGCGTGGATGACTGCAATCGTCATTCTGCTACTGGCTATCCTCTATGTTCGTTTGCTCAACAAAAAAGAATAATACTTCACGGAGGTGAAAACATGCACTCGAAAAAAAATAAATGGAATCAGATGTTCAAAGCGGCCAGCACCGATCTATTCCCGCCCTTCTATTTATGGATAGGCGTCATTTTGCTCGCGATTTTCACTTTAGTTCCTTTTATATACCTGTTCTTATCCTCATTGTCTTTAGAAGTCGAGCTCATTAACGGTCATTTGATCCCGCATTCGCCGACGTTGAAAAACTATATCGGCCTGCTCTCGGGAAGCAATGCCGTCGTGTTCCTCAGTGCATTAAAAAACAGCGTGGTCGTATCCTTACTGGTCACTGTAATCTCGATATTTGTCGGTGTATTTGCGGCGTACGCGTTCTCCCGAATTAAATTCCCATTTCGCAAAACGGGATTGTTTGTCATTCTTGCGGTGCAAATCATGCCTTCAATTAGTATTATTACACCGCTATACATCCTGATGAGGGACGGTATCACGCTCGATATTCCTTTTACAAGCATCGTATTGCTTCAAACGCCGCCCCTGCTCGATTCAGTATGGGCTCTGATCTTCTCCTATACATCTTTCAGCTTGCCCTACGTGGTTTGGCTTCTGGCTGGTTATTTCCAAACGATTCCGAAGGAGCTGGAGGAAGCCTCCTATGTGGATGGCTGCAGCCGAATTCGGACGATGTTTCGCATTATTTTGCCATTATCGATGCCCGGAATCGCCGCTACTGCGATTTTCGCCTTTTTGAACGCATGGGATGAATTTCTGTTTGCGAATGCTTTCACCCAAACCTACGCTTCCAAAACGCTTCCAGTCATGGTGGCTGAGTTTGTCGGGAAGCACAGTATCGATTGGGGCTCCATGACAGCGGGCGGGTTTTTGGCTTCGCTGCCTCCGGTAATTATCTCTCTCTTCCTATATAAGTACATTATTGGAGGAGTTATGGCTGGCGGTGTAAAAGAATGACAACGAGCACATATATGCTTGGTGTTGATGGCGGCGGCTCTAAAACGTATGCGGTTATCGTAAACGGCAATGGCGATAAAATCAGCAGCGGAATATCTGGAGCAAGCAACCATCAAAGCATAGGGATAGACAAAGCTATCGCCCATATTAATGAGTCGATTAATCAAGCACTACAAGCTGCCGGTCTGTCTCATTCGGATATTGCCTTTACACAATACGGTCTCGCAGGACTAGACAGGCAACAAGATTACTACATCGTCCGGCCCGCTTTATCCCTTATTCCATTCGCAAATTGGGACATGGTATCCGACACTTTCGAAGGTCTGCGGACGGGCAGCGCAAGCAACACAGGTGTTGTGCTTATCTGCGGCACCGGATCGAATGCAGCAGGCAGAAATGATGCCGGCGAAACGGTGCAGGTCGGAGGCATCGGCTATTTGTACGGAGATAATCTTGGAGCAAATTATATGGCAACAACGATGTTCCGGGCGGCAGTCAGATCCTGGGAGGGCCGTGAAATCCCTTCGATTTTGCCTGAGAAACTGCTCCAATACTTCGGATTCCCTACGATGGGTGATCTCATTAATGACTTCCTGGACCGGGACATCCAACATATTCGCGAAGGCAGATTGACCATATCTTTGCATGAAGCGGCCGCCGAGGGAGATACGCTGGCTATTCACCTGTTGAAGGAAGCAGGAAATGAGCTGGGAATTACGGCAAATACCGTTATTCGCAGGCTCGGTGGCTTTAAAGGGAAAACGGTCCCGATCGTTCTCATTGGAAGTGTCCTTCAGAAGGGCCGCAGTCCCTACCTTCTAAATGAATTGCGCAAAGTCTTGGATATGGAGAACCCAAGCGTTGAATTGATTATTCCGGAAATCGCACCGGTATACGGCTCGATATTGCTGGCTATGGACCATCTACAGATTACGGTTACAGATGATACGCTTAACAAATTCAATGCATATGGAGGATATGAATGATGAGAGAACCACATTTAAAAATAGCGGTAATTGGCGGGGGGTCTTCATATACCCCAGAGTTAATCGAAGGCTTTATCAAGCGTTACGAAGAATTGCCTGTAAAAGATTTGTACTTGGTAGATATTGAGGCAGGCCGGGAGAAGCTCGAAATCGTTGGCAGCCTTGCCAAGCGGATGCTTGAAAAAGCGAATGTACCGATTAACCTTCACCTCACGTTTGACCGTCGCGAAGCCATTCGGGATGCCGACTTCGTAACGACTCAAATGCGGGTGGGCTTGCTGGAAGCACGCGGCCGTGATGAGCGGATTCCGCTTAGATATAATTGTATTGGCCAGGAAACGACTGGCGCAGGCGGGTTCGCTAAAGGCTTGCGCACCATCCCCGTCATTCTGGATATTTGCAAGGATATCGAGGAGCTTGCGCCTAATGCGCTCTTAGTCAACTTCACGAATCCAGCCGGCATGGTTACCGAAGCTGTGCTGAAGTACTCCAATGTACGTACAATGGGCCTATGCAATCTGCCGATCGAAACCAAAATGCAAATCGCCAGCTTGATGGGCGTAGATGTATCCAGCATTGATATTGAAATGGTCGGCATTAACCATCTGAACTGGACGACAAAAATTTTAGTCGATGGCGTGGACAGAACCGACGACATTTTGTTCCAAGCTTCCGGCGACTCCAAATTTACGATGCAAAATATACCTGGCTTCTCCTGGAGTCCAGAATTTATTCAATCGTTAGGCGCTCTTCCTTGCGGCTACCACCGCTATTTCTATATGAAGGAACAAATGCTTAAGAAACAGCTGGAGGAAGTCAATACGAAAGGGACTCGGGCTGAAATCGTGAAGCAAGTGGAAAACGAGCTGTTCGAGCTATACAAAGATCCGAACCTTGCCGTGAAGCCAAAGCAATTGGAACTGCGCGGCGGTGCTTATTACTCAGATTCTGCACTTAATTTGATATCTTCCATCTACAACAACAAGAAGGACTGCCAGATTGTAAATGTAAGAAACAACGGAACCATTCCTTGCTTGCCTGATGATGCTTCTATTGAGGTAAACTGTGTGATTGGCTCGGATGGCGCAAAACCCATTCAGCTCACTACACCGATGAATCCAAAAATACGCGGCCTTCTGCAAATCGTAAAGGCTTATGAAGAGCTTGCCATCGAGGCAGCTGTTAAAGGCGACTACAATGCAGCTTTGCAAGCATTGACTATCCATCCTTTGGTTGGGTCAGCAGATCTTGCGAAGCCTATGCTTGATGATATTCTTGCAGAGAACCGCGAATATTTGCCGCAATTCCACAAATAATACATGAAAAGGGCGCACGCTCCTGTCGATCGTACATGACAAGAGCGTGCGCCCTTTCTAGCTTATTGCTCCTTAATACGTTGATCGATAAGGCCCAATAGCCAGCTCCGCTCGCCTGGAATGTTCTCCTGAAGTCTAGCGGCCGCTACAGGAAGTATCCAGTTATGGACAATTTGTACGCTCGTATTGGTAAGCTTGCAATACTCTTTTAAATAAACGCGGTTTAACATTTTTTTGATGAAACGAAGTGGAATAGACATCCACTCCGGCGTCCCTGGTGGATTGAAGGGGCTTAGAAACATTAAGGAGGTTCTTGCCGCATCACCCGTCGGATCACCCCTATTTGCGTTTATCCAATCAATCGCTATCGATTTATTTGGCGTTATTAGAACATTGTCCGGATGAAAGTCGCCATGGCAGATAAAGTTCCCATCCGGCAAGGTGTGAAGGTAATTACAGATGAGCTGTATTTGCTCTTTCAATATTTCACTTGATCCCATAATCGCTTGTTCCAGCCGTTCCTTCTGAAGAGGGAGCTTCGTTGTGGAACAGCGATGAATGCTGGCATGCAGCCTTGCCATCTCTCTCGCATACTTAAAGATGGTGGCTGGGGATGATTGGCTCAGGGCGAGTACGGAAGGCCCTTGAATGCGTTCGTAAACCAGACCTTTCCGCCCCTCCACCTCCAGCATCTCATAGACATTCGGAGCAGGCACTCCCGCTTCTATGATTGCCATGCCGATATCAGCTTCATATCGAATCCAATCAAGTGGATGCCCTTCGTAATACAGCTTTAAAGCCTGTTGTGGTCCCCATTCATACACCTCAGCAGTCATGCCTTTCCCGATCAACTTACCCTTCTCCAACGCCGCTCCTCCATATCAACCCCATTTAGTTGTATAGTACTTCTTTGTGCAGCTTAAACTCTCCTTCTAAATGTGGAAAAATAAACCACTTCCATCATTGCAGCTGATGTGATTGCTTCCTCCCAGTAGAGGAGCGCACATTCATTTGCTCTCTATACTTGGTCACGGTTCTACGTGAGATCAGCAGCCCCTCGCTTGCAAGAAGCGAGGCGAGTTGTTGGTCCGATAATGGCGAGTCCGGCTTCTCCGCTGCTATATGTTCACGAATTCGCTCCTTCATATACATTGGCGATACCAGTGTTCCGTCAGCATGCTTGATCGAGGACCCAAAAAAATACTTGAGCGCATAAAGCCCCCACGGTGTGCGAATATACTTATGATTGATAGCTCGGCTGACCGTTGATTCATGCATGTGCAGCGCATCGGCTACTTGCTTCATGGTCATGGGCCGAATATGGGAGACGCCATGGCTGCAAAACGCTGCCTGCAGCTCAAAAATAACGGCGGCGGTTTTCAGCAGCGTAACCTTTCTGCGCTCGATGTTGCTCGTTAGCTCTCTCGCTGCCTGCCAGTTTTTTTTCAAATAGCGCTGGACATCCTTTGAGGCATTCTGCTCCATTATGCTCAAATAGGATGGATTGATGGTGATGTGCGGCAAACAGGATTGATCGAGGTACACCTCATATTTGCCTTCCAATTGCCTAAGATGTAGATCTGGATTTATATATTGCGGCTTTTCCCTACCGTACAATGCCCCTGGCTTTGGATTAAGCGAGCTGATCTTCGCTATGGTTGCCTTAATGTCCGAAAGCTCTGTTCCGTATTTCTCCGCCAGCTGCCGCAGCTTCCCTTGCGCGATGGTCGGCAAGTCATGCAAGACAAGGTTAATCACTAACGAATCTCGCTCCTGCTGATGCTGTAATTGGAGAATCAGGCACTCCGCTAACGTCGATGCTCCCACACCGTGCGGCTCAAAGCTTTGAATGATGCCGACAGCCTCGCTTACCTGCTTGAAAGCAGCGCCATTTAGCGCAGCAATCTCCTCTTTGGCATACAGGAGATAGCCCTTGTCGTCCAAATTTCCGATAATCCATTTGCACAACGTCATTGTTGCGCGATCAAGCTTCAAATAGGCGAGCTGCTCAAGCAATACCGATTCTAAGGTCGTCTCGCTTGAATGCTCGACATTTAGCCACCAATCTGGATCGGTGCTGCCTATATGGCGGTTAAGGGAGACTTCCTTCGCCGGCTGCAGCTCGATAAAGGGATTATCCAGCGCTTGCTGCTTCATGAATTCATTTAATTCCAAGGAGGACATCTGAAGGATTTCCATAGACTGCCGCATTTGCGGTGTAAGCTGCAGCTTCTGCTGCTGTTGAGCAGCCAATGAGATTTCCATGCACATTCCCCCTTAGATCTTATGTAAACGTTTACTTAATATTATATTCGTTTTTTCTTCTCTATTTCCATCATAAAATAAACCCTGCTCTCTACTAGAAGAAAGCAGGGGTGGATTATAGTGAATAATTGCTTTAAAGCCCCAGCACGCCCCGCTCCTCTTCGGTGAACATCCTCGAGCGAGTCAGAAACCGCCGGCCTTCCGGCCCTTCCAGCGAGAACATCCCGCCTCTGCCGGGCACCACGTCAATAATGAGCTGCGTGTTCTTCCAATAATCGTATTGCGACTTGCTCATATAGAATGGGGCATCGCCTATGTCCCCAAGCCATACATCGCTGTCGCCAATCAGAAACTCCCCTCGCGCGTAGCACATCGGAGAGCTGCCGTCGCAGCAGCCGCCTGATTGATGGAACATGACCGGGCCATGCTTGGCCTTTACCCATTCAATGAGCGCAAGGGCGGCATCGGTAGCGACAACCTTGCTCACTTCTGTCGTCATCGCAGCACACGCTTAGAAGAAGCCCAACGCGTCGGGGCTGTAGCTGACGAGCAAATTTTTGGTTTGCTGATAATGGGAAAGCATCATCTTGTGATTCTCGCGCCCGATGCCCGACGTCTTATAGCCGCCGAACGCCGCATGGGCAGGATAAGCATGATAGCAGTTCGTCCATACGCGTCCGGCTTGAATGCCGCGCCCCATCCGGTAGGCCGTATTCATGTCGCGCGTCCATACGCCGGAGCCAAGTCCATAGAGCGTGTCATTGGCAATGGCGAGCGCCTCCTCCTGATCCTTGAACGTCGTGACGGAGAGAACCGGCCCAAAGATTTCCTCTTGGAAAATTCTCATCTGATTATGCCCCTTCAGCACGGTTGGCTGAATATAGTTGCCCTCGGAAATATCCCCTTCGAGCGCAGCGCGGTTTCCGCCAATGAGGCATTCAGCGCCTTCCTGTGCGCCGATGTTGATATAGCTCATAATTTTCTCCACCTGCTCGGTAGAGGCCTGCGCTCCAATCATCGTGTCCGTATCGAGAGGATTGCCTTGCTTAATGGATGCAACCCGCTTCAAGGCTCTTTCCATAAACTGATCATAGATCGATTCCTGAATGAGCGCGCGGGATGGACTGGTACAGACCTCTCCTTGATTGAGCGCGAACATCGCGAAACCCTCGAGCGTTTTATTGAAGAAGGCGTCATCACGAGCGACTACATCCTCGAAGAAAATGTTAGGCGACTTGCCGCCCAGCTCCAAGGTAACCGGAATCAGGTTCTGCGAAGCATACTGCATAATTAAGCGGCCAGTCGTCGTCTCGCCGGTAAAGGCGATTTTGGAAATACGGCTGCTCGAGGCTAGCGGCTTCCCTGCTTCAAGCCCAAAGCCGTTTACGATGTTCAGCACGCCCGGCGGCAGCAAATCTTGGATAAGCTCCATCAGCACCAAGATGGATGCCGGTGTCTGCTCAGCAGGCTTCAGGACGATCGCATTGCCTGCCGCAAGCGCCGGAGCGAGCTTCCATGTCGCCATGAGCAGCGGAAAGTTCCACGGTATAATCAGGCCGACGACGCCCAGCGGCTCATTGAAATGGTAAGCAACCATATTGTCATCCAATTGGCTGAGCGAGCCCTCCTGCGCGCGAATGCTTCCCGCAAAATAGCGGAAATGATCGATAACCAGCGGCAGATCTGCTGCCAGCGTCTCCCGAACCGGCTTGCCGTTATCCCAGGTATCGGCAACCGCGAGCAGCTCTAAATTGGCTTCTATCCGGTCAGCAATTTTGTTCAAAATAACGGCACGCTCCGCAACTGACATGCGTCCCCATGCATCCTTGGCAGCATGCGCTGCATCTAGTGCCAGCTCGATATCCTCTGACGTCGAGCGCGGCACCTCGCAAAAAACACGGTTATTTACAGGCGACGGATTTTCGAAGTACTGGCCTTTAACAGGCGCAGTCCACTGTCCGCCGATAAAGTTTTCATACCGTTTTTTAAATGTAAGCTTTGATCCGTTTTGTCCAGGTTGTGCATAAATCATGTAGCTCAGCCTCCTTAAAATGGATTACGATAATTATATAAGCAAGAATCGTGCCAACTTACGGAATGGCGGCAAATCAGTCTTTTGTGTAAGCGCTTCACAAATGCTGTGCCGCTTTGATACATTTGAAGTGTTTCATTTCGGAACATTCTGTCTTCTTGCTCTCCATTAATAAAAGCAACTATGGTATGATCGGGTTAGGATACCGATTGCGCCTGGAGGTGTATATTTTGCTATCAGTGGAAAATAAATTTTTATCCGAAGCGGCGGCGCTGTCTTGGAAACGCTGTCACGAATTAGGTTTAAAGCCTACCGACCCCATTGACGATGACATCTTAACCGGAAGCCGCATACAGCCCATACTCAAGCAAAACGAGCAAACGATTTATTACACGGAGCAAGTATTCGAGCATTTGCATGCAGGCATCAAGCAATCCGGCCAAATGGCGCTGCTTATCGATCCGCAGGGAACGATCATTCATACGGCTGGAGATGCCGATTTCTCTCGCCGGGCGGTAGCCGTTCAACTGCAGGTAGGAGCCAATTGGGCGGAGAGACGAAAAGGCACCAACGCAATCGGCGTCGCCATCGCGGAGAAGAAGCCGGTGCGCATACATGCCGAAGAGCATTTTTTCAGCTCCAATCACTTCTTGACCTGCGCTTCTGCTCCCATCTTCAACGCAATCGGCGAGCTGATCGGCATCATTAATATTAGCGGCAAGCAGGAGCATTACCACGTCTATACGTTCTCTCTTGCCTGTATGGCCGCCTTCTCCATCCAAAACAAAATATTGCTGGAGGAGTCGAAGAAGGAGCAACTCCTTACATTAAGAGAGCTGGACTACTCCTCACAAAATCATCCTTTGCCGCTGCTCTCCATCAGCCGGGATAACCGTATTCTGCGCGCTAATCAAGCAGCCCTCCGCATTGTAGGAAGCGGCGCAATCGGCCAAGAGCTAGGGAAGCTGGACGGCTTCTCGGTGGAAACCGTTCATAATGAGCATCAGAGGCTGTGGCAGTCCGTCTCTATTCGGAAGCAGGAGGATGGCGAGCAGCGTTTGTATACGTTTAGAGACATTGTCGGTACATGTCCGCTGATCATACAGAAAAAGGAGCTCGCCCAGAAGGCGGCGGCAACCGATTTCCCTGTCCTATTGCTCGGCGAGAGCGGAGCCGGGAAGGAATTGTTCGCGCAATCGATTCATACCGCAAGCAATCGGTCGTCAGAGCCGTTCATTGCCCTTAATTGCAGCGCGATCCCGGACAGCCTCATTGAGAGCGAATTATTCGGCTATGCTCGCGGCGCTTTCACGGGCGCGAACAAGGATGGCAACGCCGGAAAATTCGAGGCCGCGCATAAAGGCACAATATTTCTAGATGAGATAGGCGACATGCCTCTTCGCGCACAGGCTGCTTTGCTTAGAGTGCTTCAGGAGAGCATGATTACGCCGGTAGGCAGCACGAAGAGCAAAAGGGTCGATATTAGAGTCATTGCGGCGACGAATAAGGACTTGGCTGCGGAGGTAAAGGCCGGCCGGTTCCGCACCGATCTCTATTATCGGCTGAAGGGGATACACATTACGCTGCCGGCATTGCGGGAAAGAAGCGATATTTTGACATTGGCCGCACATTTGCTCCAGAAGCATGCTTCGCCATGCCCCTTCCTAACGGAAGCAGCGCAGCAGAAGCTGTCAGCCTATAGCTGGCCAGGCAACATCAGAGAGCTTAACGGCATTCTTATGCAGGCGGTCTTCCTAGCGGACGGACAGGCGATTGACGCTGTGCATTTATCGTTCGATGAGCAGGGCGAAGCTTCACAGGCCGGAGCTGGCAAGGATCAACCGCTCACCCTAAAAGATGCAGAAATAACAGCAATCAAGCAGGCGCTAAAGGCCTCGGAGTGGAATCTAAGCAAGGCGGCGGGGCAATTGAAGATCGGAAGAACAACTTTATATCGCAAAATCGAGGAGAACGGCATCACGATGTTTTAGCGCGAAAGCGCTTCGCTTTCCATGATGAATCTGAAATTCAAATAGAGGGATACGCTCTCTGGTGTCCCTCTTACTCCGAATGCTTAGCTTGACGTCAACTGTCAGCCTTTAATCAATCCTTTATTTTTTAGCTTGTACTCAACCCGAACCTTTATCTTGAGATCTGGATAAGCTCGCTTCCACACTTTCCATTCCCCGAGGTTGTCGACACTTCGAGAGCGGAAGCGCAGTCCGAAGCCAGCCGGGTCCAGATTGGCCCTGCGCATCTTATTTAGGAAAGCCTCCACTTTTTTCGTTATCACTTTCGAAACAGCAGCTTCGTATTTTTTGTCTGGTTCCTCCCCAAGTTTATTCAACTCCTCAATGATCCCTTCCATTTTAATATTCATATGGATTTCCTTAGGCATTCCATTTTTTTTCAAAATGGTGAATTTGCTGGATAAGCTAATCAAGTCCGTAACAAAATCCATACCTTCGGCTTGTATATGCAAAATCTGATTCGTAAAGTTATAGGAAACCATATTATTGATCATCGTCTCTTCAGGAGACAACACCAATTTGGCTCTCAAAGACTGCCCCTTCTCGATTACAGCGGCATTTTGAATAAAAAAATCATTGTCCTTTGGGCTGATAATAGGTAAAACAGGGTCCAGTCCTTTTTCCGTTGTTTTACGGTAAAAGTCAGCGAGCTTGACCGTAGTGATGAAACTGGAATTCGTACCCGTTCTATCGAATGCCAGAAAAATATTGTTGGCAGGAAACCGCTCTGAAGGGGGCTGAAGGTCTAGAATGGTTTTCGCGTCGGGATGGCCAATCGTAACGTATGCTATTTTTTGAATGTCGCGCCTGCGAATGGTCCAATCTACGATGGGCTTAAGATTGCTTCTGGCTAATGACTCACCGAATACGATCGCCTTTGCCTGCCCGAACTCCAGCTCCAAGCCGACGTTCGCCTTGATTTTAGAAACAGCAATGGCAATCGTATCCGCCTCGGCGGTTTTGACGACGACCCCTTTTTGCTTTTTCTGTGACTCCGGGCTTGGATCGGATAATTTCAGTGAAACGACAAATTTATTTCCCTCCTTAGCCTTATCAATCCCTATGGCCACGACAAAGAAACGTTTATCGATATCCCGAAATCCGCAGCCTGACAATACGAAGCAAAGACAAGACAGACAGAGCAGCAAACGACACTTAGCCGACTTCAATGCTTTTTTTCTCCTTTTTCTTCAGTATGACGGCGAGGAGCATGATGGACACCAGCAGTACTTCCAGAAAGACACGGCTGCTTAACCAGTAAACGCCTATTTGATATACAGCTTGATCGTTCGTGAACATGCGCAGAACGAATGGCATAGAGGCAAACACTAGACAAATCATCACTTTGTGCTTAACGCCTACCTTTTTTCCAAGCTGCTCTTTTAACATGCTGCCAATCAAGTCAAACGTAACTTTCCAGTGCACAATGACGTTGATTACGCCAGTCATAATGTAAATGAACAAAAAGATAAAAAAGACACGCTCGATAACGCCCATTTGCATGCTTAACGAATCGGTCGACGAAATGAATGGATGGTTAAAGCTCGCAACCCCTTCCGTCCCCAGAAGGCCAATCGGTATAAAAAAAGCAAGCAGCATCAGCAGCAACATGCCAAACGGCACCAGCCATAGATGCTTCCCCTTAAAAGGGGGGTTGAAGTCTTTGTTGAAAATAGTCATGTCGGTATATCCGGTGAAGCAATACGTCGTAACGCCAAAGGATAGTAGAGTTGGCATGGTTACCTTCTGCATACAAATCTCAATCACGCCATCCCAATTGAATTGGGTGTCCATGATGGAACGAACGAATACAAACAGCAGCATCGCTACAATAAAATAAAAAAATATTTCTAAACCATAAAGAACGGCAACACTTTCAAATAGAATGACAATGATAAATACAGAAATATATAGAAGCAGCAGCAGAAAATAAGGGAAATTCGGATTTATGAATATTTGGGTGATATCCGCTATTCCGGATAGCATTAAGACCCCTGATGAATACCAAGCCGGAATATATAGGAGCAAAACGGCATACTGTGCCCACTTGGGGAAATACGATTTCAAAATTTCGGCCAAGTTGAGTTGAGGGAAGTGCCGAAGCGTACGGCTAAACAAATAAAACATCGTGAAGCCGAATGGCAATGCGAGCAAAATCGCGAATATGGCTCCATGATACCTGTCCTCCGTCAAAATGCCTGGCAGGAACAATATGACGTTCGATATGGCATTAATGAATAGCAAATAATAAAAATACCGATTCAATTGCACTTCCCCCTTTTTCGCTATTTCTTTCCGGTAAGTACCTGCATATAGGGATTGCCTTGCGTGCGGAGATGGGCGAGATAAAATACGAGCACGACAATGCCAGCCACTATTCCGCTCAGCCCAAACAAGACAGCGAGAACAACAAACGGATATTTTAATACCCTCACAGCCATTGACATGCTGGTATTAGGTATAATGTAATTTCCAATCGCAACCGCCGCTACGATAATGACCATAATATTGCTGACCAAACGGGCTTCAGCAGAAGCTTGACCAAGGATCAGACCGCCAACCGTCGTGCCGGCCGGTCCAATAACTTTCGGCAAACGAATGCTCGCTTGCGATAGCATCTCCATCATCAGCATCATAATAAGCACCTCGATAAACGTCGGATAAGGTACCATTAATCGGCTTCCGGCAATCGTCAAGGCAAGCTCAATTCGTAAAAACTCGGGATTAAAGGACGTAATGGCAATATATAGCCCTGGCAAAAGAACGCTGATCGCCATTCCAAAATAACGGATCAGCAGCAGAAAATAACGGATGGGACGCATGTAATATAAATCATCCATCGCTGACATGAAATCAAAGAAAGAAATAGGAGCGATGAAAGCCAGAGGTGTACCTTGAACGAGCAAGACCACTTTTCCTTCCAGCAGGCTTTTGACTACTCGATCCGGACGCTCGCTCATCAGCACTGCAGGGAACACGGTCCACTTTTCTTCTGTCAGCATTTTTTGGAATTGGTCGATCCGCTCGATTCCATTGCTAATCCGCTGCAGCCTGTTGCGAAATTTAAGCAGTTGCTCCTCGTTTACACTTTGCTCGTCAAAGAGAAGGGCAACAGGAATCTTCATCCGCTTTCCGACCTGTGTCTCTTCGGATACAAGCGAGTTTTGGAGATAGCGCTGCCGGATCATGTCGATATTAATCGAGATGTTCTCGGTGAACGAGCTTGTTGGGCCGAGCAGGACAGTCTCCAGCTCAGATTCCGATACCGAAACTTTATCGAAACGTTTGGCATCATACAGAAATAATGCACCCTCCATGCAAATGGCAACGGAGCCGTTCCACATTTCTACCACTGCCTGCTGGGCGCTCTCTGACTCCGTGCAGTTCGGAATAGATTTAAGAAAGGCTTGATATTGCAAGATCCCTTCCAATCGAAAAAAAGGATCAATCACGTTTTGATTCATATCTTGCGGATCGCACAAGCCGTCAAAATATAACAAAATAGCCTTTCGCCCATCCACTAGCAGCTCTTTGGAGATGAAGCTATTCGTTTGACCGATTGCTTCTTCTATTTTTTTGGCCATTTCGTCCGCAGTATAACCCGCTATGCCTGTACCCATATAAACTCTCCTTTTATTGGTATTAGCGGATAGATTTCTGAATAAGTTGCCCGAATAAGCTGTCGATTATTCCCTTCTTGCCATATTTGCTCTATTCCATAGCAAAAAAAACAGGGCTGTCCCCAAAATCCATAAAAGGATTTGAGAACAGCCCCGCAATCTATTTGATTCAACAGCCAAAATTCCGTTATGTACACCAAGATAAAAAAAGGAGTGACTAATCCCATTTCGGCTTCGTTTTTATTTTTGCCCTGAATATACGTTTTGACTTTTTTTTGTTCCCCAAAATTCGTTTGATCCCGTAGATCATCAGCTTATATCGCATCTCATCATCGTAGCCTAATTTTCTAAGCTCTCTAAAGAAAAAACCATTCAGTATGGTCATCATCTCCCTCAAAGCCTGCGAACGAGCCTACCTGGCTATGTTCAATCGAAAGTGCCCAGTACATGGTTGAACAGCAAGGAAAATAATTCCCGTACCGATCGAATGCCCATCTTTCACCATTCAAGCCTTCAAAATCCGGACGATCGGAAAATATAAACTCAAACCGAGAAGAATGCAACCTAATACGTTCCATAAAATTAGAAACATTGTACACGTCTCCTTTGAAATCTTATTTTCATCTGTAGAGGAATAGACAGTCTATTATTATAGTCTTTTATACCTATTCAACATGATAACGTTAGACTTATCCTCATTATATATGATTCTAAAGTCCTGCGATAGATGAATAAGTTCACTAAAAAAGAAGATTTATGGTCATTTTGTGACATTATTTTCAAGTTTATATGACTTTAGTCACACATATGATAGAATAGATTATAAATATATTTACCCATGCGAGGGACAACTAGTGGATACTCAATTACTCAAAAAAATAAATCTAGTCTCGACTATGTTCGTCGTCATAGCAACCGCCGCCACCTTGCTCCATACGGCTGTGTTTTCGATTGGACTGTGCTTGATCGCATGCGCCTATATTGCCGTTCTCCTGATTCGTGACTACATCTTGAAGCTTGACTTGCAAAGCGTGAAAGGCACTCTATTTTTATTTTTTCAACTCGCATTAGCATTCCTTATAGCGATTATGTCGGAAGACTTTTTTGCACAAGTCTATATCTTAATTCTCATAGGCGAATTCACCTTTCATCACTCTAGAAACCATTCGATTCTCTTTACGACTTTGAGCTATTTTTCCTTCGTGCTAAGCCTTAGGATTTTTCAGCAGCCCCCACTCTATGAAAAAATTTTCGATTTTATGCCTCGGGTCATCGAATACTATGCCATTTTCGGGATAAGCTTACTCGCCAAAATTGCTTTTCAACAAAAAAACCAATTAGCGAAAGACAATGAACAGCTGCGGATCGCTTCGATTGAATTGGAGCGGAAAGCAAAGCTGCAAGAACGAACGAGAATTGCACGCGAGATTCATGACTCGGTAGGACATACGCTAACCTCAGCCTTCGCGGGGCTGCAAACAGCATCACATGCGATCCAAAAAAATCGTTATGACATTGCGCAAGAGATGATCGACCGAACCAAAGAAAATATTCTCAGCGGCCTGGATGATGTTCGAAGCTCCGTCCATCTGCTGCGCGAAAACATTCCTGATCATCAGTTCTTACCTGAGCTCACGGGGCTGATCGAGGAAACGAACAATCAAGCCAACGTGCAAATTACATATGAAATAGATGCGTCGATGCCTGAACTGTCACCCTTGATAGAGTTAACCATTTATCGTGCCTTGCAAGAGGGCCTTACCAATGGCATTCGGCATGGTGCAAGCACCAAATTCCACTTCTCATTGACCCAGCATAGGGAGTATATCGAATTTAGGCTGACTGATAATGGCAAGCCGCCTCTTCAAATCGTTCCCGGTTTTGGCCTGAACGCCATGCTAGAGAGAGTAAAGGATGTTCGAGGCGAGCTGTCGATTACGAAGAATCGTCCAGCCAGCGGTGTAACCTTGGCGATCACGATACCTATGCAAGTGAAAACAAACGAAAGGAGTGAGTAGATTGTCGAAAACAACCATTCTAGTTGCAGACGATCAGCCCTTAATCCGCGATGGTTTGGCAGCTATTCTAAATATGGAAGACAACTATAGCGTAGTAGCTAAATCAGGTGACGGCTTGGATACGATAGCGCAGGTACGATTGCATCGCCCTCAGCTTGTGTTGATGGACATCCATATGCCAAAGCAGGACGGCTTGGAAACCACCAAACAAATCCGAACGGAATTTCCGGATACGAAGGTGCTGATTTTGACAACCTTCGAGCAGGAAGAGTACATCTGGGAAGCCATACGTCATGGGGCTAGTGGATTTTTGGTCAAAGGGATTGAGACCGGGAAGCTTCTTTCTACGATACAGGACTGTCTAGATGGGCGGATCAATTATCCGCTCAGTATTCAGCTGCGACTTGCTCAGGCGATCCAATCATCAGAGCAGCATGAAAAATCATCACAAGAAATAAGGGAGCTGCCACTGCTTGATCAACCACAGGAGCAAAAGCTGGATCTTCTGACCGTACAGGAACGAAACATTGTAAAAATGCTGAAGCAAGGGAAGTCTAACCAGACGATTGCCTCTGAGCTTTTCTTGACCAAGGGTACCGTAAAAAATTATCTTAGTACCATTTACAAGAAGCTGAACGTCTCCAGTCGAGCAAAAACCATCGCTTATCTTCACGAAAATGATCACTAATTTCTCAAATAACCCCTATTATCTCATGCAAAGTATGCGAGTGCTTGCGATTGCAACGAACAGGGGCTGTCCTGGAATCCATTAAAGATTCCGAGAGCAGCCCCAATGTTAAACCTATTCAATGATTTTCTTGGATACGAGTGTGAAATAAAGAAAAAACACACCGCAAACGATTCCTATAAAGCCATACCCGCCAAAAACATCATATTTGGATGAGAAATATCCGAAGCCCAATCCAGTAATGATGAGAACCGCATTTTCCCCTAATGACTGAAAGGAGCCCATCGTCGCCCTCATGGAGGAATCGATCCGGTGATGCAAGTAACCTGCAGCCAGCGGCTCGATCATCCCGGCAAGCAAGCAGATAATGAACATGGCAGAAAGTCCGCTGAAATCTTTTATTACCGACAAGTAGATGAAGCTTACAGCTAAAACCGCAGTTACTCCTGCCAATAAAAAACGGTAATTAAATTTATTCTTCAGCCTATATGCCAGCATACTGCCCGGAAGTCTGACAACAAATAGCGCTGCCGAGAACAAGCCGAAATAAATAACCGGAATTCCCAATCTGTCCAAATAAGTCTGCCAGAACTCATCGATGAAATTGATCGCCGCGCCTGTCACCATGCCCGATAGAACAACGAGCAGCACGCCTTTGTTATCTTTAAAGAAGCGCAAAGATGCTGTCATATACACCTTTATCGGAATCTGCTCATCCTCATCCTCCTGCTTGCCTCCAGCTCCAGCAGGCTCAATGAGCATAAGGGTGAAGCACAGGGAAACAAGCATACTGACGCAGGATATCCAATAATTACACGAATACCCAAAGCGGCCTGCCAAGAAACTCCCGCACAGAGCAGCAATCATGATCGAGGAAATATCGAGCGCATTCATGCGGCCCACATATTTTTCGAACGATTGCGCCTTCCCCTCGGACGCCAAAGAATCGTAGAGCAGCGCGCTCTCCGCACCGCTGCTTGCAGAACTGCCAATCGCCGCCAGAAAAACAACAAGCGCGAAATGCCAAAACTCCGTTGCATACACCAAGATAAGAAATTCAAAGCAGCCTAATAGGGCTGACAATACGATCATATGCTTCCGGCCCCACTTGTCGGCCATAATTCCTGTGGGAATCTCGAGCAATACAATCGTCACTGCAAAAATAATTTCCGTGAAGACGACCATTTGAATGGTCATGCCTCTCTCTTCCCAAAACAATCTCTCGATGACATAAGCAGGAATCAAATTGTAAAAAAACCGGATCGCGTAAAGCTTCCAAACATTCGGCATATAGCCCATGATGCTGCTGCTCCTCTCATTTATGGTTGAAGGCTTCTCAACCGACAAATGGAGGGGCACGTGATCGATTTGGGGTTAAGGCTTAGCTGGGAGCCCTTGCATTGGCATGTGTCATTGCTTCTTCCCCTTTGACCGTTTAGTTTGTCACTCATTCTTGTTTAATTAACCCTATTATATCGCAATTCGAGGAAATCATCTCTTATTTCATGCGCATGAACGAGTTGTTCAGCTTCATTGCTCCAGCTTGTTCAAAAAAGCAAGAACGGCTGTTTTCAACTGCTCCAGTCCTGGCTGTTTTTTGGATGCTGCCTCTTTTTGTATTATACTTTGTACTATAACTAATTGTACTGGAGTTGAGAAAAACAATGAAAACGGAGATTATATCCCGATTTATCACTTATGCACAAGTTGAAACACAGTCTGATGAGAGCGTCGACACCTGCCCCTCTACGCCTGGACAGCTGGAGCTAGGCCGTATGCTGGTAGAAGAATTGAAAGCAATCGGCATGCAGGAGGTTGCGATGGATGCGAATGGCTATGTCATGGCAACTCTTCCGGCCAATACGGATAAGGAAATCCCGACCATTGGCTTCCTTGCCCATGTCGATACCGCTACCGATTTCACCGGTGCTGGGGTAAAGCCTCAAATTATTGAGCAATACGACGGGCAGGACATCATCTTGAACGTAGCGCAGCATATCGTGCTGTCGCCGAGCGATTTTCCGGAGCTGACCGGCTATAAAGGCCATACGCTAATTACAACAGACGGCACGACTCTGCTTGGCGCAGACGATAAAGCCGGCATTGCCGAGATCATGACAGCTATGGCCTATCTCATTCAACACCCCGAGCTGAAGCACGGCAGACTAAGAGTTGCCTTCACTCCGGATGAAGAGATCGGCCGAGGCCCGCATAAATTTGATGTCGCCGCCTTTGACGCTGTTTATGCTTATACGATGGACGGCGGTCCGCTTGGCGAGCTGCAGTACGAGAGCTTTAACGCGGCAGGCGCTGTCATTACGTGCAAAGGCAAAAACGTTCACCCCGGCACAGCCAAAGGCAAAATGGTCAACTCTGCCAAAATCGCTATGGAGCTTCAAGCGAAGCTGCCCGTGAATGAGGCGCCTGAGCATACCGAGGGCTACGAAGGCTTCTACCACCTGAGCTCCATTCAAGGCGACGTTGAGCAGACGCAGCTTCGTTATTTGATTCGCGACCATGATCGCAGCAAGTTTGCCAAGAGAAAGCAAGAGCTGACTCGCATTGTCGATGAGCTGAAGGCGAAATACGGGGAAGAGCGCTTGGAGCTTGTCATCAAAGACCAATATTTCAATATGGGCGAGAAAATCGAGCCTGTAAAAGAAGTCGTCGACATTGCCGAGCAAGCGATGAAAAATCTCGGCATCAATCCGATTATTCAACCGATTCGCGGCGGTACGGACGGCTCCCAGCTATCCTATATGGGACTTCCGACACCAAATATATTTACAGGCGGAGAAAATTATCATGGCCGCTATGAATATGTTTCGGTTGATAATATGGTACTCGCGGTTAAGACGATTATCGAAATCGTCAAGCTTTATGAGCAAAAAGCTTAAGCGCAAATAAGGCATTCAGTATGCCCATATTTAACAGCTCAGGCTGCCGCATTCGATTGCGGCAGCCTTTTTTGCCATCGCGCTCCCTCCCTTCTCACCTTGGCGAAAATGTCGATGTCACAAATTAATCGGCTTCCTCGTTATATGTGCAAATCGCTGCAAGGAGCTGGTTCATATGAAAACATTGACATGCATTGTTGTCGGAGGCGGCTATGCTGGAATCAATACTGTCAAAGCTATACGTGAAGCTTTAGGGGAAAGCGCGCATGCGCAAAACCTCCGCATCATCCTCATCGACAAGCAGCCCTACCATCTGCGCAAAGTATTGCTATTCAAGCCCGCTGCTGCCGAGGCTGACATCACCATGCCGCTGGCGAGCCTATTTAATGAAGGCGTTCAATTTGTTCAAGGTACCGTAACGGCTGTTAAAGGCAAAGAGCAGCAGCTGCTGTACCTAGACGAAGCAGGCAATGAGGCCATCTTGAGCTATGACCTTCTCGTCATGGCGGCAGGCAGCATCGTTAGACAGACCGCTCCCGAGCAAGGCGGCATCGCTTTGACTGGCCTGGAAGCAGCAGCGTTGATCCGTGCAGCTTGGCTCACGAACCTGCGGCAAGCCGCACATGAGACAAATGCGGAAGAGAGGCAGCGATTGCTTACTGTTGCCGTTGCGGGGGCGGGAATTAGCGGCATTGAAACCTCCGCCGAGCTGGCTCATGCCGTCCGTGCAGAAGCCGCAAGGCTCGCCATGGATGCCAATGACGTAAAGATCTACCTGTTGAACGCACAATCTCGGCTATTCCAGGAAGGACCATCCAAGATGGGACGCAAGCTGGAGCATGCTTTAAGAGACCTTGGCGTTACGGTCGTTCACGGGCAGAAGGCTCTGCGCGAGAATGAGGGGCAGCTAGCTATGTCCGGTGGCGATGTGATTCCGGTCGGGCTATGTGTATGGGCGCTTGGACTGCAGCCGAACCCGATGCTTCGCAGCATGGGCCTGCCGATTACTGAGGAGGGCCAGATTATTGTGGATGCTTCCTACCGCGTGGCGGGTGCGCCAGGCGTATACAGCATCGGAGATTGCGCGCGGATCGTAGATCGGGCCAGCGGCCAAGCGGATCGAATGACATGCAAGGAAGCGTCCGCTCAAGCTGCAAGGCTAGGCAAAATCATACTCGCAGATTTGGAAGGAAAGCCTGCTCCCGCACATAAGAGCTATATGGATGTTTATTGTATTGGACTGGGGCCTGAGCAAGGCATGGTATGGACTAGACAATGGGGACTGGATATTATTTTGACTGGAAAGCTAGGCTGGAAAATCCGAAAATTCACTTGGGATATAGCGAGTCTGTTAAAATAGGGGTATCGGCAAGCTAAAGGGAAAGGAGTGGGCGCTATGATAGAAGATCTCTATGAAAAGCATAAAGGGCTATTGTTCCGGCTTGCCTACCAGCTGACTGGATCAGCCGCCGATGCGGAGGATATCGTGCAGGACGTGTTCGTGAAGGCGCATGGCGCCGGTCTCGATCAAATGGCGCATCCGAAAGCGTACCTGTGCAAAATGACGACCAACCGCTGCCTCGATATGCTCAGATCCGCCCGCAAAAGGCGAGAGCTCTATATCGGGCCATGGCTTCCGGAGCCCATTCCGACCCCAAGCGAGGATATGCTCGAATTAGTCGTACACAGAGACTTGCTGTCGTATGCCATTCTCGTGCTGCTGGAGCGGCTGTCTCCGGCAGAGCGGGCAGTGTTTGTTCTGCGCGAAGCTCTCTGCTTTGAATACGCCGATATTGCCGGGCTGGTTGGCAAAAGCGAAGCGAATTGCCGCAAGCTGATCAGCCGGGCTAGAGGGAAAATGGGAATAGCCGATGATGTGTCCGTGCCTGTCGAAGAGGCTTCCGAGGAGTGGATAGGCCGGTTCCTCACCGCGCTCGAGCAGGGCAATGTAGGCGCCGTTATTTCATTGCTCTCGGAGGATGTTGTGCTCCTATCCGACGGAGGCGGCAAAGTACTCGCCGCTATTCATCCCATCACCACGCGCGAGCGCGTTGCCCGGTTCCTATTCGGCTTAATTCGCAAAGCCGCTCAAGACGAAATGGACTTCCAAGTGGAGGTTGTCTCCTTAAATGGCCAAACTGGCTTTGCGATCCGTACGGGAGGACAAATCGATACAATCGGGCTCCTGCATATCGAGCAGGAAGCCATTCGCCATATTTACTTCGTTAGAAATCCGGATAAGCTGACGTATATCAAGCCGAATACAGATAGCCCTAATCATTAGGAAAGCGTCTCCCGAAACTTCCCCGGCGGGAGCCCTTTCCATTTCTTGAAAGCATTCTGGAAGGCGCTTGGTTCTGAGAATTGAAGCAGATAGGCGATTTCGGCAACGGTAATCATAGGATTCATCAAATATCGCACAGCAAGCCAAGCAACCAAGACTTGAATAGAAAAATAGCGGTACAGGAAAAGCCCCCTGTACCGCTATTTTTTCACTTCCAACATTCCATTCAAAGCGAGCTATCTTCCCAGCTAGCATACTGCTTTTGGGACAGCCCCTGATTTATTATCGATTACCATAATGATACTGGTTTTGTGGAAAGTACTGTTGTTGATGCTGGGGCATGACATTCGGTTGGTTAGCCGCGTTGGGATGTACCGTGTTGGGATGTACCGTGTTGGGATGTACTGTGTTGGGATGTACCATATTAGGAAGCGGCATGTTGGGCAGCGGCATATTGCTCTGCTGCTTATTGCTCTGCTTCTTATGTGCTGCTTCTACCTGTGCTCCTGCCACACATTCATCTGTAGGCCCAATAATGATCGTTTGATTATTTAGCGGCTTAAGCGTTTCCCTCAATAATTCAGGATCCAAGCAATACGTATGGGCAAGAACTTCTATTGGCGTTTTGGTAAGAATATCTGAACCGAAAATATACTCTGGATATGGAGCATCAAAAATAGCGAGCAAGTGAGTATCATCGATTAGCGCCACTTCCCAATGCCACCAGCCCTGCGGAATATTGGCCACTTGTCCTGGCGTGATCGTAATATTGGTGAGTTGGTTGTTAAAAGGATTGATTAAGGTAACCGTCGCTTTTCCCGAAATACAATAAACGAGTTCTGCTGCATTTTGATGATAATGCGGTTCAACGACACGTCCTTTACTCAAATAAATATCAAGCATAGAAACGTTGCCCAGCGTATTTAGGTTATCACGGCCCAAACGGTTAATAAAATTTTCATTGTTTCTAGTCATTAAACGGTTCTGATTGATATCAAAAAAATACTGTAGACCTGGTTTCGTATACTCCACGTAAGGATCAGTCAATTGTAACAACTCCAATTCCATCGTAATCAATACTTTATGGTATGCGATGGAAGCTGATGCGTGACAGATGACCATTTTTTATGTCCTATTCCGTGTGAAATTCACTCTAATGAGACTGCTCAACCTTGGCATAGGCCTCACGATCAACAAACAGATGTGAGTTCGAATGAAGCTGAAGAACGCTCGCAGGCAGCGTGTTCACGACTGGTCCTTTGACGGCTTCAAACACAGCATCCGCCTTTTTCGATCCGTTCGCAATCAATGTCGCGTTTTTCGCGTCTAGAATATGCTTGATCCCAAGTGTAATCCCTTTCGACAACACACGCTGTTCTTTAAAATATTTTTGTCCGACCGTGCTGGTCACAGCGTCCAGCTCCGATACATGGGAGTATGACTCAAAGGATACACCTGGCTCATTAAATCCAAGATGCCCGTTCACTCCTATACCTAGCAATATGTAGTCGAGGCCCCCATGCTGCTTAATGACCGCATCGATTTTGTCACACTCGGCTTGAAGGTCTTCTTCCTTGGCATTGAACGCATGCATCTGCGAATCTTGAATGCCTGCCGGGCTATAAAATTGATTGTAGAGGAAATGAATGCAGCTGCCTTCATCCTCGCGGCCAAGCCCTGCCCATTCATCGAGTCCGACGAAGGTAGCTTTGCTAAAGTCCACTCGTTTGTCCTTTGCCGCTTGCACAAGCAATCGAAATATTTCTCTTGGCGTATCGCCGCCGGGGAAGCAGAGGAGGGAATCCGGCTTAGCATGGACGGCTTGGATAATCTGTTCGGCAGCCTGCTGAGACATTTCCTCGTAATCTTTGGACACAACAATATTCATGTTTCATCCGCTCCTTATCCGCTTTAAAATGAAGCAAAAAGTGATTAATTCACTTCTTGCAGCTTTTGAAAAGCAAAGGCGACAGCGCCGAGCCCGCCAGCATCCGTTCCAAGAACCGCCAGCTCGATATCCGCATGATTAGGCGTAAAGTTTAATACGTTCTTTTTAATTTCGCCCATAACGATAGGCATCGATTCCGAAACTCCGCCGCCAATGATGATCTTCTCGGGATTGATTAAGCTGCATACATTGGCGATGGCAACCGATACTTGTCGGATAAATTTTTCAATAATAGCTGCTGCTTTAGGATCCTGGTTGGCGTACTGCTTAAACAGCTCTTCAGGAGCAATCCCATGCCTCGAGAGACCTGTGCCGGAGTTCTTATTCTCGAACGTCCCGAACTGTCCAGGCTGATTGGTTAATCCGTTCTCGACATCTTCCATGTCTATGAAATATCCGATCTCGCCCGAGGAGAAGTTATGCCCTTCGAGCAGCTGCCCGTTATAAATAATGGCCGAGCCAACCCCCGTACCAAAGGCGATAAAGAACATATTTTGGGACATGACCCCTGATCCTAGCCACCGCTCCCCAAGTGCTGCGCACCGAACATCGTTATTGATAAATACAGGGAAGCTGAATTGCTGCTGCATGATGTCCTTCAGCGGTACATTCTGCCACCCTAAAGCCGGGGCATCAATCACTTCACCCGTTGTCGTGTTCGTCATCCCAGGGACACCGACGCCCATTGCAATGATTAATTGCTGATTCACGCCTGATTTTAAAATCGCCTGATTAATGGTAGCTATAATTTCATCGATATCTGCTATCGTCTTAATCTTTTCTTTAAATACGACTTCTCCATCCAAATCCGTAATGACGATAAAAATCTTCGTTCCTCCAATGTCCACCCCAACGCCGTATGCCGATTTTGGGTTAAAGCCGAGTTGAATGCCTCGACGTCCACCCTCTTTTGTGGAGCTGCCAAAGCCTTTTTCAATCACGACTTCTTTATTTAATAGATCATCGACGATAGCTGATACAGTAGAACGTGCAATACCTAGTTTTTTCGAAATTTCAGCTCTGCTGATGGGCTGCTCGGCACGAATCAGCTGCACGACCTGCAGAAAATTAGAGCTCATTGTTAGTTGGGAAATTGTATTGTTATCCATATGACATTCCTTTCAAATACAGGCTTGTTTGTTCGTGTAAAAAACAAACTACTTTTCAATGATAATGCAAACGATTTCATATTTCAACCTCGTTTTTGATATAGATTTCGCGGGGGGAGGGGTATGCAGATTAGGCGTTGAATATAAAAAAAGCCCGCAACGGCCTATGTTGTAAGCGCCATTCGAGCTTGATTTATCTACGGGTCATCTTCATTTGCACCATGAAGATTTATATTTTTTTAACAAACTCGGATTTTAGTTTCATAGCTCCAAAGGTATCGATTTTGCAATCAATATCATGATCGCCATCAATTAATCGGATATTTTTTACTTTCGTGCCTATTTTGAGAACCAATGAGCTGCCCTTTACTTTAAGGTCTTTAATGACGGTTACCGAGTCACCATCGTTCAAAATATTTCCGTTGGCATCTTTAACGATCTTTTTGTCTTCATTATTTTCACTTTCTGCTTGCAAGCTCCACTCATGGCTGCATTCCGGGCATATCAAGAGACTTCCGTCCTCGTACGTATATTCGGAGCCACATTCCGGGCAATTGGGTAAGCTAGACATGATCTCATGTCCTCCATTCATTATTGTTCATTTATAATTCAGTCACAAGTATATCACTTGTGGTCGACTCCGTCCTGCTTCCGTCCCTGTGTCTGACCCGCTAATCCAAAGAAAAACAGGTCAATCAGCTGATCCAGGCTCCGATTGATAGGCTCTTGATTCGCCGTATCCCAGTACCGCCCCAGCTCATTTTTGTACATCGTGAAGTACAGCATAGCCGTTTCTTCTGACTGGTCTCTATGAATATACCCTTCCTGCTTCCCCATCGCGACAAACTTCATAAAAAACGGCATAACTTTCCGTTCGTTATAGCTTTCCATCATTTGCGCCAATCCACTGAGCTCTGTAGACGGAGCTTTCGAAAACTCATCGGTTAACACTTTTAAATTTTTGGCCTCCGAGAGCATGATCTTCTTTGTTTTCTCCGGAAAGGAGAGCGCTGAACCCAAAATATTCTCGTACTTCTCCAGCTGCTTGTCCATCCAATCCAAAAGCATATCGGAATATAGCTGCTCTTTCGTTCCAAAGTAGTTATAAATGGTAGCAGGCGAGACATTCGCCATTTGAGCGATCTCATTTACGCTGACCTTCTGAAATCCGTGCTTGAAAAATAGCTGCAAGGAGACGCTGTATATTTGCTCGATTTTTCTCTGTTTCCTTCGCTCGTAGCCGTTCATTTTCTCCACCTCACTTGAAGTGTAGCTTAAGTTTTAGAGTAACTCAACAAGATCAGTATAAATCTATTGAAAACGCCTTTTCGAGAAGTTATAATGATTTTGTAGTTAATTGATACATTAAGTACAAAACTTTAGTTTCACAGAAATTGATCTTCGCACACATTAATGGTTATGGGGAGTGTAATGAAATGAATCCGATTCGAATTCCTTCGTTCTTGCATGATGTGTTTGGCGAGAAACAGCGTTTGGGTTCCATTCTAGCCATCCTGTTTTTTGGCGCTCTGCTGACTGCTGCAATTTATGTGAGCTTCCCTGAGCTTACGGACCATTTGCCGCTGTGGCGCAGCGCCCTGGCATTGTTATTGATGTTCGATATTTTCTCCGGCTGTCTCGCAAATTTCACGGCTTCAACCAGCAATTTCTACGCGGCACGGGCAAAGAATCGCATCGTGTTTATAGCGATACATGTTCATATCGTGCTTGTTGCCCTTTTATTAGATGTCGATGTTTGGTATTCAATCATGGTGTGGGCTTATACCATTATAGGAGCATTTGTCGTGAACGCTCTTATCGGCAGCCCATCACAGCTATTTGCTGCAGGCCTGCTTACTTCTGTAGGCGTTGGCTGTTTACCTTTGCTTCCTGACATTCAGCCCTATATGTTGATCACTTGTATGTTGTTTATGCTGAAGGTGCTGTTCAGCTTCGCTGTTGATCATTATGGCAAAGCCATAAACAACAAACATGAAGCAGCATGAGCATTTCTACGCACAACGTATCCAGGCTGACAAGGGCAGACAAACCTTTATTCGTAGCACTCATGAGCCGTGCTTTTGCCCATGATCCCTTATTTCTGCATCTATTTGGCGATTTAGAAGTAGATCACAAGGCTAGAGGCAGCGTGAAGGCATTTGTTTCCTTTATGTTTGATAAAAGCTTTTTGCTGAATGAAGAGGTATGGGGTTATTTTGAAGAAAAACGATTGCTTGGGGCCTACGTGGTAGAGAAGCCGCATACCAGCAAGCTTCAGCCTATCAAAGGCTTGGGACTAATCTGGCGGCTGATTCCTTTATTTTTTCAATTGTCCGGCAAAACGCTGCATCTCCTTAATTCCTATATGCGAGTGACTAGGTCCGTCGCTCCATCCGTGACGCATCACTACCTCATCATGATTGGCGTTGAGCCCCAGGCTCAGGGCAAAGGAATCGGCAAAGAACTGCTGTCTCATCTGCTGAGCGCGGTAGATACGGATAAGAAATCGCAGGGTATTGCGCTGGATACGGAAAACAAACAAAATATAGATTTGTATCGAAGGTTTGGATTTATTTTAAGCAGCGAAACGCAAATTAGCGATTTACCTGTGTATGGCATGTTCTATTTGAAAAAATAGCATGATTCCAAACGACGAAAAACAGGGTATCCGGCTAGGTACCCTGTTCGAGCTTGTCGAACTTCTGAACGAGGACATTTATCATATATGTATGAAGAACGATATGAAACCCCAGCCTATTAGGCAATATCATATCTTGGTTACTTTTCTTTTAGTTACTATATAATATTTCAGCTCTTACGAAAGACTATGTTTTCAGCTATACTTTCACTTGAACGAAGTGAGATAAGACGAACCACATCCCTATATGCGACAAAACCTTCAAGCCGGATTAATCAATCACTAAGGAGGACTTATTTCAATCATGAGAACAATTAAATTAGGAACCAGCACATTAGAGGTGCCTGTCGTTGCTGTCGGCTGTATGCGAATTAATTCGCTGGACAAGACCGAGGCTGAGCAATTTGTTCAAACCGCGCTGGACGAAGGGGCGAACTTCTTCGATCATGCGGACATATACGGCGGGGGAGCTTGCGAGGAAATATTTGCGGATGCCATCCACATGAATGAGAGCATTCGCGAGAAAATCATCCTGCAATCCAAATGCGGCATCCGTCAAGGAATGTTCGACTTTTCCAAAGAGCATATTTTAGATTCTGTAGACAAAATTTTGAAACGACTTAGAACCGACTATTTGGATATTCTGCTTTTGCATCGTCCGGATACGCTGGTAGAACCGGAAGAGGTAGCAGAAGCGTTCGATCTTCTTGAAAGCTCAGGCAAAGTGCGCCATTTCGGCGTTTCCAATCAAACTCCGATGCAGATCCAGCTGCTGAAGAAATCGGTGAAGCAGCCGCTTGTTGCAAACCAGCTGCAGCTCAGCATCACCAATGCCAACATGATTTCAAACGGCTTTAACGTAAATATGGAAAATGACTCTGCTATTAACCGCGATGGCAACATTCTCGATTATTGCAGACTGAACGACATTACGATTCAGCCATGGTCGCCATTCCAATACGGATTTTTTGAGGGCGTATTCCTCGGAAACGACAAGTTCCCGGAATTGAATCAACAAATCGATGAAATTGCAAGCAAATATGAAGTTAGCAACACTACAATTGCTATCGCTTGGCTCTTGCGCCATCCCGCGAACATGCAGCCAGTCATCGGCACGATGAATATCGACCGGTTAAAGGATTGCATCAAGGCAAGCGATGTGCATCTGACACGCGAAGAATGGTATGCGATCTTCCGCGCGGCTGGCAATGTGCTGCCTTAACACAAAAAAATGGTTGGACCGGATGCAAGATGCATTCGGACCAACCATTTCACTTTTCTGCTTATTACGCTTTATTGGAAGAACCAAACTCGCGCATTTTGCCTGCAACTGTTGCTTTGATTGCGTCACGGCCTGGTGCCAAAAATTTACGTGGATCGTATACTTCTGAATCAGAAGTCAAGATTTCACGAGCAACTTTTGTAAATGAGATTTGGTTTTCTGTGTTTACGTTGATTTTTGCAGTTCCTAGCGAGATTGATCTCTTAATATCAGCTGTAGGAATGCCTGTACCACCGTGCAATACCAATGGAAGCTTAATTGTTTGGCAAATTTCTTCCATTTCTTTGAAGCCTAGGTTTGGCTCGCCTTTGTAAGGTCCGTGAACGGAACCAAGTGCTGGAGCAAGGCAGTCAATACCAGTAAGCTCAACTAGCTGTTTACACTCTTGTGGATCTGCATAGATAACGCCATCAGCGATAACATCATCCTCTTGTCCGCCAACTGTTCCAAGCTCAGCTTCAACGGAAACGCCGCGCTCATGCGCGTATGCAACGACTTGTTGCGTCGTTTTTACGTTTTCTTCGAATGGGGAGTGGGAAGCATCTATCATAACAGAAGTGAATCCTGCATCAATGGCTGCTTTACATTTTTCGAAGCTCGAACCGTGATCAAGGTGAATAGCAACCGGAACCGTGATTTTCATTTCTTCGATAAGAGATTTCACGATTGCAGTTACAACTGTGAAGCCTCCCATGTAACGAGCCGCACCTTCAGAAACGCCAAGAATAACTGGTGATTGCTCTTCTTGAGCAGCACCCAAGATTGCTTGTGTCCACTCCAGGTTGTTGATGTTGAATTGACCAACAGCGTAACCTTCTTTTAAACCTTTGTTCAACATGTCTTTCATCGAAACCAATGCCATTTTTAAATCCTCCTTCAAAATAATTGCAAGTTAATGACTAGACCTTTCAATCATACCCAATTCATCTGCAATTTAAAATTGCGTTCATAAGCTGCAGTTGTATTGGCACGAACGGAATGGGTTTGGCCTCGTTCACGTTCCTCTTATAAGTCGTCTACATTTTATCACAAATTTCATTATAAGACACCTATAGCAGGCTGATTACTTTTTGTCACTTCTTCGATTATATCATATTCATAACCCTATTATGGCCTCCGCTTTATTTGCTATTCCATTCAAAGTCAACTTATCTATTCTTTTTTCTGAGCAGCCCTAACTCCTCTAGGTTGAATTTTTTCTGTTTTACCTTCTATTTTTCAAGTTTTTTGTCGAACTATAACTTTCGTTAGATTCCTTTTTCGAATTTCACTATCCTAAGGAATGCAAAGGCCGATGGTTCAATACGATCTATTAAAGGGGCGAGCTTAATGTTAGTACTAGGAAGAAAACCAGGAGAATACATCGTCAACGCTCAAGCGATGCTCGCACAAGCCAACCAACAGCCGCAAGGCGTATTGCAGTTGCTCCGTTAATCGGAACAATGAGAAAGGAGACTCTAGGCACTCTAGAGTCTCCTTCTTTTTATTCTTTACTAGAGAATCAACATATGGAACACTACTGATTCATAGGGTTATCAACTTTCTTAAGTTCAACTGCAATATTCTGAACCCCGCCTTCTTCGGCTACCGTGAAATCGGCACTCACTGAATGTGGTTTTCCGGAAGCATCTCGATATCCAATGATTCGATACTGCCCAGATGGCGCATAGAGATTAAATTGGTTACCTATCACTTCTACATGGACAAGTATAGATGTTTGGGCATTATACAGCGTAATGGAGCCGCCTTCTATTGGAACCGAGTCACCGGTTAACCTGCCACTGACATTTAGTTCAGGCAATTTCAGATTATCGGGTGTCGTCATCTCGCCCTGAACCGTAATCGAAAAACTTTGCGATAAAATATATGCTTTACCCTTCACGTTTACGTTAACAATCTGATATTTCCCATTCGGTACGTCCAAGTTTATTTCGCCAGCAGTCCATTGCGTATAGGTTTCTGGGCTTTCGGGCTTATCCTGGGAACGAAGATTCATGTTACCTTCTTCAATTCGGCGCCCCTTGGCATCTGATAAGGTAAATAAAGGAAGTGTATCACGTTTTCCTTGTATAACCAGCCAGCTGTTTATATTTTGCTGAACGCTCAATTCATAAGGCGTATAGCCGTGTTCATTCATTTTATAAGGATCAGCACCGGCTCTTAGCAGAGATTGAACAATGCTATAGTTCTGAGCGCGGACTGCTCGATACAGGGAGTTGTCGATTCCTGGATCTGCTCCATGCTTCAGCAACGTATCAACAATAGCAGGGGAAGGATATAGATTCCTTGAGGGAGTTCCCTCCGATGAAATTCCGATAATACCTGAGGCTGACTCTAGCAGCGTTCCGGTTCTATCCTTTTGATTGGGATCTAGACCCGCCGTAAGCAGCAGATCCAGCAATTCGGCATTCTGATGCAGAATCACCGTAGAGCCTAAATCCTGACCGTTCCCCTTCATTTGGGCTCCGCCATTTATCAAGGCGCGAGCAGCTTCTGTTCTGTTATTAATAATTGCGTAGTCTAATGGCGTATTATCTAAGTATTCAATGATTAATTTACCGTTCGGATCGGCCCCTCGCTTAAGCAGGTTTGCAATGGCGATTGCATCGCCCTTTCTCGCTGCCTCGAACAAGCTCCGCTGCAGAGCCTTCCTAGCATCATCGGTCAATCCGAAAATTAATTGGTTGTTTGTAGAATCGTACTTCACGTCCTTGCCGAGTACAATTCCGATGAACCGCGCCGGTACATAGATACGCCCATCCCTTATAATTGGCGGCTGTGTTAATCGAAGCTCCCGATTCCCAATGTAAATTCTGGATTGATCTACTTCTGCTTTGAACGAAGTACCCCCATGATTTACCGTAATACGCTTCTTCTCAAATTTCGAACTGATATTCAGCGCATCAAATATATTTTTTGCATGCAGCATTTTGCTTCCTTTAACTTCAATCGGCTTAACAGAAAGCTTAATCTCGTCACCATCAACAATCACCTTAATGGGCGTCTTCCCAGCAGCTATGGCTGAGGCACCAAAATCGATCAACGAGAAGGACATCAATACTATCATTAGCAATAAAACATTTCTATTAAACCTTATCATTTTTCTACCCCTCCCTACTTTTACCATTATATCATCCCAATTAATTTTACCCATAAATTATCTAATCCAGAAGCTGCAGCTCCCTTACTTTGGAGATCGCTTGTACTCTTCTCTTTACTTGCAGCTTGATGAGCGCCTGTCTTTAAAAGCGCTAATGCTTGAACATATGCTGTAGAAGCTTTAGCCTTTCTTCCTGCTTTCAGGTTAAGCCGCGCCAATTGTTCCATTTCCGCCTGATCGGTTATAAACTCGCTGCCCAAATTAAGATGATGGACGACCTCAAACAGATGATCTTCCGTTTCTTCCGAATGAAAAAAATGAACCATTAATAGACCGATTTTTAAAAGGAAGCCCGCCCGTCTGTAAGCATCGATGGGATTGATTAATAAGCTGGAATGTCTGTCGACCCGATTGGAGCTGAATGAGAATATTGTCGAGATTTACATTTTGCCGGATTAAACCTTTTAGATGCTGCTTCTGCTAATTCCAATGAGAATGAAGTAGAAAAATAGAGGCAACTTTATTATAACTAAGCTTCAATATCAAAAAAAAAGACAGAACCCGTGGTCCCGTCTTTCTGTGATCGGTTTAAACGATTTCCTTATTAAGGATAGATTGAAAATGAGTTATCCATCGTTATCCGCGCGCCGCGGCGTCGGCATAGAAAATAACCGTAAAGAAATGTACCGCTTCGGAACCTGAATTGCGATACCAATGCGGCCTGTTCGCATGGAAATGAACAGCGCTGCCCGCCGGCACCTCGTAGGATTCCTCGTCGTGCATAAGCTCCAGTACACCCTGATGAACGAAAATATATTCCTCTACACCGTCGTTATGCGGCTCGGAGCCGTGCACGCAGCCCGGTTCGATTGTGACCATGTAGGACTCGAGCTTCGTTCGCAAGCTATATGGGAACATCGGGTAAGCGCGGTAAGCACCGTCGTCTTCCGAGAACAGCTCCAGATTGCCGGGCGTCGCTACCGTCACCTCCGAATCCACGTCTTCGATAAGTGTCGTAAATGAGATTCCAAGCCCGTTGACGATGCGCCACAGCACCGAGATTGTCGGATTCGAATCCCCGCGTTCAATCTGGCCGATCATTGCCTTGCTCACACCGGTCATTTCGGCCATGTTATCCAGGCTTAAACCGCGCGATTTCCGAATGGCCAGCAGATTTTTTCCGACCTTTTTGTGAATCTGTTCCATCTCTCGCAGCCTCTCTCTAAACCGTCATCCAGCCAAAGTTAAGCGTATTATAACAGATTCGAACTTATCTCGCTATAAGTCGACTTTTCTTTGAGATTAGAGAGCATATCGTCGGTCATCCGATCCAAATCGTAATCAGCACGGAAATCCCATTCTTCGCGCGCAGCCGATGCGTCTATTGCATCCGGCCAACCGTCGGCGATAGATTGCCGCAGAGGGTCAATGTCGTAATCCAGCTCGAAGGCTGGCAGATGCCTGCGGATGCTGGCTGCAATCCCTTCGGGATCAACACTCATTGCCGTCACGTTAAAGGCGTTTCGATGCTTAAGCCGGGATGCATCCGCCTCCATCAGCTTAATCACCGCATTGATTGCATCTGGCATATACATGAGGTCTAGGAAAGTCCCTTTATCGATATACGAAGTGAAGCGGCCGGTCTTCACCGCGCTTACGTACATGTCGACCGCATAATCGGTCGTCCCGCCTCCCGGAGGAGCGGCGTGGGAGATCAGTCCGGGAAAGCGAAGCCCCCTCGTATCCACCTTATATTTGTGGAAATAGTAATCGCACAGCAGCTCGCCGGCCACTTTGTTGATGCCGTACATCGTCGCAGGGCGCTGCATCGTATCTTGCGGCGTACCGAATCTCGGCGTCTCCATGCCGAAGGCCGCGATTGAGCTCGGCGTGAATAGCCGGCAATTAAGCTCTCTTGCCGCCTCCAGCGCGTTCAGCAGCCCTCCCATATTCAACTGCCACGCATGCATCGGCAATGCTTCTGCCGTCGCGGACAGCAAAGCCGCTAGATGGATAACCGTATCGGCCTGATGCGATTTCACCGTATTGTAAAAGGCCTTGCCATCGGTTACGTCCAAAGTCTGGAACGGTCCGGACTGCGCCGCTTCACTGGAACACTCCCGGATGTCCGTCGTCATTACCGCATCATGGCCATAGATCTGACGCAGCCGAACCGCTAATTCGCTGCCAATCTGTCCAAACGCGCCGGTAATAAGAATACGCCTCATATCGTTTCCTCCTAAAGAATGATGCCGAACTCGCGGCCCGCCGATTCATATATAGACAACGCACGGTCCAACATTTCTTTCGTATGATCGGCAGTAGGCATATTGCGAATGCGTCCCGCTCCCTTTGGTACGGTCGGGAATACGACTGCTTTGGCGTATACGCCTTCTTCATACAGCTTCGCGCTGAAGCGCTGGGTCAGCTGCTCGTCGCCGATCATGCAAGGCGTGATTGGCGTCACCGTATGGCCAACGGTAAACCTAAGCTTCTTCAGGCCATTTTGCAAATATACCGCGTTGTTCCAAAGCTTCTCCTGCAGCTCTTTGCTGTCTTGGATAATACCGATCGCCGCAATGCATGCCGCAATCGTGCCCGGCGGCTGCGACGTTGAGAAGAGGAATGGACGGCTGCGCGCTTTAAGCCAATCGACGACTTCCTGCGTTCCCGCCACGTAACCGCCTACCACTCCAACTGCTTTCGACAAGGTGCCGATTTGAAAATCGATGTGGTCGGAAAGACCGAAATGCTTCACGGTACCCGCTCCGCCGCCGAGCACTCCCGTACCATGCGCATCGTCCACGTAGGTGATCAGATCGTAGGCTTCTGCAATCTTTACGATTTCAGGCAGGTTCGCAATATCGCCATCCATTGAGAACACGCCATCCGTAATGACCATAATTTTATCAAATACACCCGACTCCCTTGCTTCCTGTGCCTTGCTCCGCAAATCGTTCATATCGGAATGACCGTACCGGATTACCTTCGCTTTCGTTAACCGGCAGCCGTCAATAATGGAAGCGTGGTTGAGCTCATCTGACAGAATGGCATCCCCTGCGCCCATGATCGCTGAAATCGCTGCCATATTGCAGTTGAAGCCAGACTGATAAGCAACAGCAGCTTCAGTTCCCTTAAACGCGGCCAGCTTTTCCTCCAGTTCGTCATGCAGCGATAATGTCCCGTTAATCGTCCGTACGGCTCCGCTTCCGACCCCGTACTGTATCGTGGCCTTGACCGCAGCGTCCACCAATCTCCCGTCAGTCGCAAGTCCCAAATAATTGTTGGACGAGAGATTCACAAGCTCCTTGCCTTTCAACTGAATAATGGGACCGTTCGGGCCTTCCAGCGTGTCGATTGTCGGATATAACCCTTGGTGATGAAGCACGTCAAGTTCCTGACGTAAAACTGAAGATAATCTTTGGTTTCTCATCCGTATTCCACCTCGTAAAAGTTTAGGTTTAAGTTTATATTATGCCGTTGTCATCATAGTGTACAAAAGTACACGATAGTGTATGTATGTTATAATATAAAAAAAATACGCTATAGCGCAATACGTAATTGACAAGATTTTCAGATTTTTATTCGCTGGTTGTCCTTAACGTAAAAAAAGCCCCTGCCGAGGCAATGGCAGGGGTATCTAAGGTATTGTATTTCAGACTGGCTGATTAATGCGTGATATCATCAGCGATCGGCGTTTCCATTATTCCCTTAACCTCTTTGAGGTCATGGGTCTTGCCTAGCACCCACATCAGCTTCGGTACAATCGCTTCTGTATTCATATCCTTTGACGAAATAATCTGTTCTTTGGCAACTTTTCGCCCAACTTCATAAAGCGTCAGATCGCCGCCCTCTTTCAGACATTGTGTCGTAATGACTACAGCGACTCCAGCTTCTACAAGCTCAATGATTTTCGGAAGCAGACTCCGCCCTTCGGTAGGAACCCCGCCTAAACCAAAGCCTTCGACAATGACGCCTTTATAGTGCTGCTTTAGATAGTCGAAGAGCTCGGGCTTCGTGCCTGGGTGCAGCTTTAACAAAAAAACATCCGGACATAGCGATGTGTCCAGCTGTATCTCTTTATTGGGCACAGGTGAAACAGATGCATGGTACTTGATTTCATCGCCTTCAAAGACAGCAACATATGGATGATTAATACTTTCGAAGGCATCGTAGCTTCGCGTTTTCACTTTCACCGCTCTTGTCCCGTTAATCACCTTGCCATCAAAAACAACAAACACGCCACCAATGTCCTCACACGCAAACTGGGCGGCGTTACGCATATTATCGATGGCATCCGTATGCGCATTGTGGATAGGAACCTGCGAGCCTGTAATAACAACTGGTTTACTTATATTCTGCAGCATATAGGAAAGCGCCGCCGATGTATAACTCATCGTATCCGTTCCGTGTGTAATAACAAATCCATCGTAGTCGTAATAATGGTTATACACAGCTTTCGCGATGATGACCCAAGATTCAGGCTGCATGTTGGTGCTGTCTATATCCATAAGCACTTTATTGTCGACCTTATACATGTGATTTTGTTCTGGCAAATAGCTGATCAAATCATCAGCGGTCATCCCCGGAGCCAATCCATCCTCTCCATGCACAGAAGCGATGGTTCCACCTGTAGCTAGCAACAGTATCTTTTTCATAAAATATTCCTTTCAAGTAGCTTCAGTTTCCTGAAGCCTCTGATTCTGCTACCTTTTTTACATTTTCCAAAAAATTAACAACTACCTTCTCATTTGCAAATATCATAAATAATTTCGCATACCACTTCAATGCGTTATTAGTTGCTGTGTATCTAAGCTTGGTTCTCTGATCATTTACTCGCTGCAATTCATATAAAGCTGTAATCTCAAAGCAGTTTGCCAGCGTGAATCCAATCTTCACTTTCTTATCGCTTGGATGATTTGAATATTCTAAAGTATGGACATCATATTCCTCGATGCGTTTGCCTTGTTTATACTTTTGACGATATATACTGCCGACAACCTCCTTAGTAAGGCTGACTGGTTTATTCTCCACCACTTGAGGAATAATTTTTTGCATCTGCTCTAACGAACCATCTAGATACGACCACACCTGTTCAATGGGAGCGTTTATCTCGATTTCTCTGGTCCATTGCTTCATTTTAATAGCCCCCTTCTTTAATATCCTTTTTATCTATTCTACATGATTGCTGAAAAATTGTAGAATACAACATTACAATCGCGCCTTCTGTTATTAGCATTTAATCGGCATGTGTATTTTTACTTCCTATCATGGAATATTATCTCAAGAAGACCTATTGTTGAAAAGGGGTTTGATGTATGGATGCAGGTTTATGGTTGGAGTATGGCTGGGTTTTATTCGTGTTGATTGCACTTGAGGGGATCCTCGCAGCCGATAATGCATTGGTCATTTCGATTATGGTCAAGCACTTACCGCCAGTAGAAAGAAAAAAAGCACTCTTTTACGGTCTCGCGGGAGCTTTCTTGTTTCGGTTCGGATCATTATTTATTATTTCATATTTGGCAGATGTATGGTACGTGCAGGCCATCGGTGCCGTTTACCTCATATTTATATCGCTAAACCATATATTAAAGCGTTTGTTCGCCAAGCAAAAGGAGCATAAGAAAAGAACGGAGAAGAAGCCGGAAAATTTCTGGGTGACGGTCTTGAAGGTGGAGTTGGCTGACTTGGCATTCGCAATTGATGCCATATTGGCTGCGGTGGCTTTGGCCGTCGCATTGCCGCCAACCGGCTTGCCTCAGATCGGCGGGCTTGACGGAGGACAATTTCTCCTCATTCTCGCAGGGGGCATAATAGGTCTGGTCATCATGCGTTTTGCCGCATCCTACTTCGGCAAGTTACTTACGAAGAAGCCTGGCCTTGAAACGGCTGCGTTTATGATTGTAGGCTGGGTAGGCGTGAAGCTGGCCGTCTATACGCTCTCTCATCCCGACGTCGGGGTACTGTCTGAATATTTCCCGAAGAGCGGAATCTGGAAAACGATATTCTGGAGCGTCATGATCGCTATCGCAGTTGGCGGCTGGTTCCTCTCCAAGGAACAGAAACCATCCGAATCAGACTTATGAAATCCATCCATGCTCTTGCGCTTTTTCAGTCGCTTGCTGCCTGGTCTCTACCCCCAGCTTTTGAATGGCAATAGACAAATAATTCCGAACGGTTCCATCCGTTAGAAATAATTGCTTAGCGATTTCCCTGGTCGACAGTCCCAGCTTAGACAAGCGCAATACAGCCGTTTCCCGTTCGGTCAGCGGGTTTTCTTCCTTCAGGAAAAGAACCGCTTCCAGGTCAGTGCTAATCACTCGCTCACCAGCCATTACCTTGCGTATGGAATGGATTAAAAACTCAATCGGTTCATCTTTTAACAAGTAGCCCTCTACCTTTACATCCATTGCTTTTTGCAAAAAACCGGGGCGTGCAAATGTCGTTACGATGATGATTTTCGAGGAACGTCCTTCTTGCCTGAGTCTCTCTGCAATTTCAAGTCCGGAAAGGAACGGGATCTCGATGTCGAGCAAGCACACGTCCGGCCCATATTGCGCAATAGCCTCCCATGCCGCCAGTCCATTCTCTGCTTCCGCTACAACTTCAATGTCCTCCTCCATGGATAACAAAGCCGATAACGTCCCACGAAGCAATTTTTGATCTTCTGCAATGACTACACGTATCACCTTGCTACCCCCTTCCGCTGCTCGTTAGTGGAACCTTAAACGTTATGACCGTTCCTTTGCCTTGACTTGCCGATATATGAATATCTCCCTGCAGCATAGCCATTCTTTCCTTCATCGACTGCAAACCGTTCCCTTCACCCTGCCTCAGGCTGCCATTCCCGTTATCGCTCACTTGAATACAGTAATATTCAGACTCTATGTATGGTGTAATCGTACACTGATTGGCTTCGCTATGTTTAATAATATTGGTAATCGCTTCTCTAACAGAAAGTGCAACCATCGTTTCGGCAACGTTGGATAAGGGGTTCATTGACCCATCATCCTTCGCAACCAATGCAATGCCGGCCTTTTGTAAAATAGCTTTGGATAGTTCCATTTCCTTCTTTAGAGAAACAAATTTCATGTCGGTGACAAGCTCCCTCACCTGCTTTAACGCATACCTCGAAGTGTCCAAAATATCCTGCAGCTCATGCTTCGCCTTGTCCGGGTTATTTTCCACCAATCGCATCGTTAGCTCGCTTTTCAGCTTTATCATGGTTAGCGTCTGACCAAGCGTGTCATGAAGATCCCTGGCAATCCGGTTTCGTTCCTCCTCTTGAATATACCTTTCAAGCTGGGCATTGGCGATAGCGAGCTTTTCTTTCAAAATTTTCGACTTTTCTCTCGAATAAACAACGATCGGCGTTGCCACCTGAGCAATCATAATGGGAAAATACATCGTTGTAAAAACAGCAAATGGACTGCCCTCATTTATCCAACCGTATAGAACAAACATAGCTGCGATTCCTGCCATGCCCATGATCATAATCGTCTTCCGATTGGCTCTTCCAAGCAAATCAGCAAACACAAATCCGTACATCAGCAGCCAAATGTCGACGTTAATGGCAAGTGCCACAAGCAGTGCGCACCCAAAGAGACTGGCCATGAGCAGACGCCAGTCCCGATACCACAATCCTGCATAATGGGAAACGAGCAACAACGGGAAGAGTATAGCCTTCAAGGCTAGATTGACGGAGCCATTTTCGATAAAGACTTGATAAATTAAAAAGGAAACCGCAAAAGCATCAATAATAAGGTATTTTTCGATCTGATCTGCGGGATACCATTTTTTTAGCATCTTTCATAGACACCTTATCCGTTTATCAATCAGACTATGATTTTCCTATGAGACCTGAAGTGAATCTTCGCGCTGATTCCATAGGACCGTACTTGAATCGCTTCAGCCATATGGAAGCAAAAATGATTTGAATAGAACAAATCGACATCCAAATCAATACAATGGTTACCGAATTCACCTTGCCGCCTAAACCGAAGCCCCATCCATAAAAAATGACAGAAGAAATGACATTCTGCATCACATAGCAGCTGAGTGACATTTTGCCTACCTGTTCAAGCTTGTTCCACAGCCATAGCCTCTCATTTGCTTCTACCAGCTTAGCGATTAACCCGATATATCCGAGAGATAGAATTGGCGCAAATAAATAGCGTACTGGCAAATCAAAGTAGCCGCCGGGTACAAAAATAAGCAAATTAAGCGGAATGCCCACGCATAGTCCGATGTAGAGAAGCTTCTTCCGTTTCTTCTTACCACTCTCCTCAGAAGCAAAAAATCCAGACCTCATCATTCGTATGCCTAGCAGGAATAGAAAAATGTTCATGGGGATTACAAAAAATGCCTCTAACCGCAGCGCGAAAAAATGAGTTAGCCGGAAAGCTGCCTGATGAAGCCAGCTGCCATCCTTATATAATAACACCGTTTCTTTCATATCGCCTAAGGACATATGAGCGCCGATTGCGCCGAGATAGATTCCTAAACACAGAATTAGCAGCATAATAGCCCCATGCACGCCGCCGATGATCATCATCGCTCTGCGAATGGCGCGGTCTCCGCCTTTTATAATAAAAGCAGCAAGGATTGCCGTGGTCCCATAGCTCATCAAAATATCATATTCCATCACAAGAGTGAAATGGATAAATCCCTCTGCCATAAGAATAATCGACGTCCATATATATACCCCAGGCCATGCGTTCCCCCTTCTTAATGCCTGCTGGTACTTCATCTCGAGTCCAATCCCGAACATAATCGTGAGCAAGCCAAGCAGCTTTCCATTTACCAAGAACAGGACAAAAACTCTTACAAATTCATGGAAGGATGTCCACCACTCCATACCGTTAAACGTGAATACATAATTCAAGTCCCCCATATGAGCAAAGATCCAAATATTCGTTCCAAGTGTCCCCAAAATAGCAAAGCCTCGTAAAATATCCAACAAACGCAATCTGCCGACATTCTCTTTCATAACGTCCATCATCCCTTCCGCTCTGTTCTTATCTTTATTTTAGCTCTGAAAGGAAACAGGAGATATTCACAGCAGTCAGCCTTTTCATATGACAGTGTCATATGAATACGACATTTAAGGAAAAAAAGGACCTAAATTATAATAAAAAGAAGGCTGCCCCACAAATAAACTGGGGACAGCCTCTTCATGTAATTTGACTTATTCCAACATAGAAACGACTTGAGCGGCTTCAGCGCGAGTGGCGTTTCCATCCGGAACGAAATGGTTATTTCCGCGTCCGTTGATCAATCCAAGCTTAAACGCTTCTTGAATATAAGGAACAGCCCACTTGTCAATTTCTGCATGGTCCGCAAACGTAGTCGTCACTGCAGAAGAATCTATTTTTATTCCTTTTGAGTACATATATGCTTTCATCAGTATTACCGTCATCTCTTGCCGTGTAATGCTAGCTTCGGGTGCAAACGTTGTTGCTGTTTTCCCGCTAACAATTCCTGCTTTCTCTGCGGCGGCAACAGCTTCCGCATACCATTTTCCGGCTGCAACATCTTTAAATGAAGAAGGTCCATCAGCCTTCAAATTCAATTTGCGGACGAGGTATGCTGTGAATTCAGCACGAGAAATCTTTTTCTCAGGTGAAAATGTAGCGTCCGTTGTTCCGTTAATAACGTGATTAGCTGTTAATTTGCTAATAGCTTTAGCAGCCCAATAATTCGCAGCTACGTCTTTGAACTCCTTCTGGAATTCAAGAACCGCGTAGGTACTGAAGTGACTAACTTCTGCAATAATGTAGCCATCGTCCGTTAATTGGCCACCGATGTATTCTAATTGCCCGTCACTACCCATATAATATACGCCAACCAAATCTGTTTTCGCACCTTCAGCTAATTTGAATTTTAACGTTATCGGCTTGTCGAATGCGCTTAGTTTTGATTCCTTGCCATCCTTTGTTGCGATCGCAAGAGTGAACTCATAAACTTCTCCAGCAGCTTTTAATGTAGTGTTGTTCAGCTTCGCTTGGGAGTCATTCAGATTCTTATTGGCGTCTTCGCTAGATTTCTTCTCAAAAGAGAAAGAGATCTTTGCATCTTTCAATTGATCGGCTGGTATCAGATTTTTCAGCTGATCAATAAGCGTGTTAGGGATTTCTGCGGATAATTCGTTATTTGAGACTTTTACTGTGTTTCCAGTCAAAGCCGCAGCCGCAGCCGGCAACAGTACTTGATCATTGTTATTTTCAACAGTAATCGACACTTCACCATTAGCTGGTTTCAGCTCTTCCGGTTTCAATTCTTTTACAGTAGCTGATGATGGTTGCGGTGTCGGTTCTATTGTAATTGGTGGTAGTCCTATTGTTGATGCTGGTGGCGCTGTTGTTGTCGGTGGTTCTGTTGCTGTTGCTGTTGCTGTTGGTGTTAGTGTCGGTGTTGCTTTCTTGATCCAACGATCAATGCAAATCATCCAATAAGATAGTTTTATCCGCCACCCGAGGACATCTTTAAACCATCTTCACAGCTTATAGCGTCATATTTCCATACAGCTATTTAATAATCTTACCCTGATCTATATATATTCTGATTGTTTGTTCTGACCAGCTTTGCAATTCCACTAACATTTCATCAACACTCGTTTTATTTTGGTTCACTAGCTTCAATAGTTCATCAGCTTTCATATAAAATTCAGCCCAAAATTCGACTGGAATGTTGCTCTGATCTACAATATCAAGTTTAGGCTTTAACTTATACAATGAAGAAATATCATGACCATTAAAGGTTTCTAATGTCCTCGCAGGGAGACCCAGGAGCTGTCTAGATCTTATTTTACTTATTTCTGATCCGTTTAAATATTTGAATACCTGCATAACCATTTCTTTATTTTCTGTACTATTATTAACGGCGAAAATTTCGTTAAAACTCATCCCGCTTGCTTGATTAGGATTAGATGTAGAGATAGGTTCTGAAACCAATCCCCATTCAATGTCGGTCTGCTTCAGCTGAGTCATGAAATTAGGGCTCCTATATGCAATCGCCGCCTTGCCTGATAAGAATATATCTCCATTAACTAATTCGTTTCGAGACATTTCCAGCTTATTGTCGTCACTATTAACTTGATATATTACTCCATCTTTAAATGGTTTTGTTGCAAATTCAAAAGTAGATTTCCATTCTTTTGTATTTAAACTAATTTCTAATTTTTTTGCTTGCATTATAGAAAGATTGGAGGCTCGGCCCACAACATTAAATATAAAATCGGACTCGCTCAACCAAGGATCTAAACCATATATGTCTCTTGATTCAGAAAATCCAGAAGAAAGCTGCAAAACCTCTTGCCATGTCATGCCATCTCTCGGATAATCTATTCCTTTGTCCTCAAATAACTTTTTATTATAGAAGAGTGCCCTTGAGTTCAAAAAAGGAGCTAGTCCGTATAAGTTCCCATTCCCTATTTCCTTCAATGATTCCACTATAATGGGATTTATCTCCGAGAATTTAAAATCCTCATCAGACTCTAAATCTAACGTAGCAAGTTTTCCGTCTTCAATCAGTTTGCTAAATAAACTCAAATTATCAATAACCATTATATCAGGTTGTTTTTGGTTTATAAGCTCCTCTGTTTCATTAATATTCAATCCTTTTGTTGGTAACACCACAATATTCAAACCAGGAAACTGAGATCGAATATAATCACCATAAAATTGAAAGAACGAAGATTCATCAAAATATAAAACTGTAATAATGATATCTTCAATATTTTTTTTTGGTTCATTTTTATTACTACATGCAATTAACAAACAAAAGCAAGAAATCAAAACCACAATATTAACTAATATTCGCTTCACAATCACTGCCTCCAATATAGTTGATTCTAATCGGGTAGTAACATACAATGCCCGTTTCATATTCCCTTCACTTTTTACAAGAAATCTTATTTCCATTGTCGCATCAAAACCAGGAACCATCCCTTTTTTGCGTATATTTTGAACTTTTAAATCATCCAAGTAAAAAAGAATCTCGTTATATTCATTTAAACTTTTAAATAATCTATAGTTGAATAAACTCAAAACAAAATCATTCCAGCTAGATATTTTTGTTATTGCTGAAAATGAAAACTTTTCATAATCTTACAATTATAGCAGTTTAGAGATATAAATAGGTATAAATTTTTTTAGAGTCGAACATCAACTGTACGAAAAAAGATCCTGAGTAAAGTTACTATGGCGCAAATGAACTTCACGGTTATACACAGCAGCTGGCGTATGCTTCTGTAGAGAATGATGCGGCAAGTAGTGGTTGTGGAGATGAATATAGCTGCTGACGCCTTTTCGAGTCTCACGCGGGCTGTTATACTCGCTCAAATAGATTTCATTATACTTCAGACTACGCCAAAAACGCTCGATTGCGATGTTGTCTGTTGCACGACCTTTTCCATCCATACTGATGCGAACATTGTTCTCCCATTTCGCGCATATATCGCCGCACGGTGTTCTCATGAATCGAATCGTTCTCACGATTCATAATGGAAGCGATCGTTCGATAGCCCATGAACGGATGCTTCGTATAAAGCTCATCAATCCGGTGTTTGAGGCGTATTCCTCTGGAAATGGAGGTAGCGGCTTGTAATACAGACTGGAGCGGTTTAGGCTTAGAAGATCCGCTTGTATGAGAATGGAATGTTCAGGGCAGTCCCATTCCCATAAGTCTATTCGTTCGTCGCGAGACAGGTTAGAGGCCAGATTTTTTTTTGAGCCACGACAATTGGGTGGTCAATCTGCCAACCTCCCCGTTGAGTTCGTCGATTTGCTGCTCGTACTCCTGTTTCATTTTCGTGATGCCTTTACGATCATCGACAAACAATTGCGATAGGTTTTGGACGGCTTCTGATTTCCACCGGTTGAGGACATTTGTATGGATACCCTCCTCAGTTGCGATCTGCGATACCGTCTTTTCTTCCTTCAGAATTTCCAGCACTAAGCGTGCTTTCTCTTCAGGGCTGAACTTTCTTCTGCTTGTCGTCATACAACTAAGAAACTCCTTTTTTGCTGTCTAGATTATATGTAGCATTATAGTTGGCCCTGGCAAGGCACACCTATTTTGGAGACGCTTATTGCTCAGAGTTCCCCTAATCGAGTGTATCCTTGTTTCCACTGCTTTTATTCCATAGGTATTCGCGATACCTATCGATGGTCTCACAGCGTCCTTTATCCGTGGCAAGTCGGAAATTTAATTTTAGTCGAGTTCCTAGCGCCAAAACGTTATTATGAATATAATAACTTAATCCTTGCAAAAAATTGTCATGTTGAGACTTGTAGAATTGCGCTACATTTCCTCAATTTTACTTGCCGATCAACGCATGTTATGTCAAATGGACAGGCGTATGCTTGGATTACCGTCCGTACTTTCGCGAAAACATTGCAAGAAGAAGGGACTATCCTTTACGAGCAAGAATGAACTGGCGATTGAGATGATACAGGCTCCATGCGAGCTGCCAATTCTAAACGATTAAAATTGTTTATTTTCAGGAGGGTATGGCATGAATGTTGCAAGAAAGCGGTTCATCAACTTCATAGCGTTGTCAATCAGCATACTATTGTCTACGAATAATTTAGCCACGGCACTTCCGCACCCCGGCGGCTACTATTCAGAGCAACAAATCTCCGACTCAATAGCTAAATTGGAAAACAAAGATCCTATTATTCTGGCTGCATACAAAGACTTAATCCACTATGCAGATTCCAAACAACAGGAAATGCCCAGCGCGATTGAGGACTTTAACGTTCCCGGATTTTACGTCGATCCGGTGAGACAGTCTAAAGCCGCAGCTATCTTGAGAAACGACGGAAATGCAGCCTACTCGTCAGCATTGGCATACAAATATACAGGAAATAAAAAGTATGCAGAAAAAACAATATCCATCCTCAACAACTGGGCGTCCGTGAATGTTAGTGCCAGCGGGGTAGACGGCGAACTGGTGATGGTAAATGGTGGAGCTTCCTTCGTTCTGGCTGCAGAGTTAATTGAAGGATATCCCGGATGGACTGCTTCTTCCAAGAAAAAGTTCAGGGCGTGGGTATTAAACGCTTATCTCAATGAAGGTGCTAATAAGATAAAAACCGCTAAAAATAACTGGGGGGATTGGGGTATCTATGGTGCTTTGCTGGGGTATCACTACCTCGACGATGAAGCTAACTTCATAAAAGAGATTGAGCGACTCAAACAGAAGATCGATTCATCTATCGCGCCAAATGGTTCGATGCCAGAAGAAACAAAGCGAGGGGAAAACGGGATCTGGTATACTTATTTTGCTCTGGCGCCGATGACCGCTTCTGCTCATATCGTACAGAACGCAACGGGCTTGGACCTCTACAATTGGAAATCCCCTAGTGGCAAAACCATTAAGAGCGCCCTGGACTACTTGCTATATTACACGAAAAACCCTTCGAAGTGGCCGCACCACAAGAATCCGAGTACACCTGCTAAGAATGATCGGTGGCCACATAATTTATTCGAAGCCATGTCCGTTAAATATTCAAATGCAAGTTACGAAAAGTTTGCCGAACAAAAGAGACCGATAAAAGTATTGGGACATATTGCATGGTCCTTTCCCACGCTTATATCCGCCACTACCGGCAATAACGTCTTGAAGCAGCACCACTTCAATCATGATCAGCTTGGCAAAGCACCGGAAGGGTGGACCGTCAAAAAAAACTGGAATGCCAGTGTGACCGTAACCGATGTGATCGATAAAGCAAACAAAAGCATTGCGATTTCGGACGCAAATTCAAAAGGCAATAGCAGAGTCGGACTTAACTTTTTAAACCAATACAATAAAGTCGAACTGCATTGGAGTATGATGTATACGAAATCCTTCGACTTTACAAGTTTCATTATTTCGGGAAATTCTATTAAGGCGATTCAGCTTGTACTGACTTCTAATGGCCTTTGCTACAGAAGCAGCGAAGGAAAGGATATTTTGCTGACGACCCATTCCCCCAAGAAGTGGCACAAAATAAAAGTTATCGCTTATAGCGCAACTAATAAATTCGATGTATATGTGGATGATGCCCAGGTTGCAAGTAAAATCCCGTTCAAAAGCCGCGTCTCATCTTTATCCAGCTTTGAGATTGCCGGCGGATGGGAAACCATCGGTACCGTATATGTAGACGACGTGCTCATACGAAACTAATACAATTCTCATGACCTTGAAATGAAGCCGCAGCAGACTTAGCTGCGGCTCTATTCTTTGTAAATACTATTTAAATCCATATAGCTTATCCTCCAGTCGCTCTACCTGTTTCTTTAGATCCTGAACCTTAAAGAGAGCAATAAAGAATAACGATGTGATAATGATGCCAAGCATCGCTCCGTATGAGTCAATTCGAACGTCAAACCATTGCGCGGCACGCCCATCTACAAACTTTTGCCTAAACTCATCCAAATAAGCAAGCACGACACATACTGGGGTTGATATTAAAAACGAAAGCCATACCTTTCGGGTAATAACATTCAACAATCCGCAGAGGAACAAGCCAACGAATAAAAAGAGAATAAAATGGGCTGCTTTTCGGACTAAGTGATTAATCGTAAGTCTCCAAAAGGTATCCTCCCGATTCACAACGAAATGTGTCGACACGGCCTCTTCAATATACGTCGCAATTGCTGAACTCTTATCCTGAGATTCCTTGCCGCTTTGTTCAGTAAAATAACGTGTTATACCTATGAATCCAATTAGCACGATAAACACAACACTTATAACAATCCACCGAACTTTTTTCGATTCACTCAACTCTTCCACTCCTCTCAATCCTCGTCAATATACACTTTCAGAATTCGACATGATCTAGTATAATAGTACCAGAGTTTAATCGAAAATTATATCCCGTTTTCTCCAGAGTTGATCCAAAGTGCTTATTGCCCCGAAAATTGAAGTTAATTTTTATAGCTATTTCCATAAAAATGTACTATTCTTGAAGAAGTACATGATTGTTTCTGTTAGTCTTTAGCCACTTGAAAGGACACTTTTATGATAATGATTAAAAGTAAGATTATTTTAACTTTTATTACGTTGATTTCTTCTGTAGTCATTAGTTATTTGTCTCTTAAACAACCCTTTTTATCTCTTTTAATCATACTTTTCGTGATCTACCTCCTCTCTGCGGAGTACTTCACTGACGAGTCGAAGATTAAAGCGATAATTCCAGGGTTTTTGGTTATTATTCTTTTTCAGGATACACTCTTAAGAACAATTAACATGTTTTCAACCCTTCTTGGCTCTTTAGTGTCATATGTTGATGAACTTTTTTTGCTCATATGGTTTACCTCCCTTATCCTTAATTCTCTTCGCGGTAAAATAATACGTTGCAAAAGCATATTGTATACCTTACTCGGGCTACTTGCGCTAGGCTTTATATCATGTATGATTCAGGATGTCCCTCTAAAAACCGCTTTATTTGGCGCGTTTCTGTTTATGAAAGGACTTATGTATTTGTTCGTATTTGCAAATCTTCAGTATTCGGAGAATGATATAAAACGGCTAATTAGAGTTGTCAAGCTCTTGGCCTTTACCGTATTGATTTTTGCTGTAGTGGACCTATTGTTTTGGCAAAGTTTCAGGCAACTGGTGCACAGGAGTCTTGAGCATGAATTTAGAATCGGAATTTTGTCGGTTCAATCGCTATTTATTCATCCCGGAATCTTCGGTTGGTTTACCGTCTTCATTGCAGCATACTGCGTCGCTGCTGGAAAGATTATGAAAGAAAATAAATATTATTATGTCTCAGGTCTTTTTATGTTATTTGCATTGTTGTCCTTTCGATTTAAAGCTATGTTAGCCATTCTAGTCATTTGGCTTATTATTTATTTACTTGATGGTGTAAAAAAGGCACTCGGTTTCTCAATTCCTTTAACTATACTTTTCATTATCGGATGGCTTATAGGCGGTCAATATGTCGTCGAATTAACTAAACTAACAATTGAAAGATACATCGCAGTCGACATGTACGAATCAGCTAGAGCAGCATTATATAAAGTATCCTTTATGATCGGACAAACTGAATTTCCTATTGGGGTTGGTTTTGGCAGATATGGGAGCTTTATTGCTCGTTCAGACTATTCTCCGGTTTACTATGAGTATGGTATGGATAAGATATGGGGGCTTCGCCCGGAAAACCCTGTCTTTGCAACTGATACTTACTGGCCTAGTGTTATAGGAGAAACCGGATTCCTTGGTCTGATTATTATGGCATCACTCTTTGTCATAATAACCAAAGAGCTCTTCATTGGATACAGAAGTCAAAAGTCTCCGATTTTTAAAACTTTCATCCTTTTTTCAGGATTAATTTTTGTACATGCAATTCTTGAATCCCTTGGTGAACCTATCTTTAATAGTGCACCACAAAATGTTTTTATATTTATTACAACAGGGATCGCACTTTCGGTACTGCACAAATCTAAAGAAGAAATTCTCGTCATACAATATACACCAGATCAGCGAGTTTGAGAGCGGCCAGGAGAGAAAGTTACAGCAGTTTCAACTACGCTGTTATAGTCGAGCTGGCTTTGACGCCCACAGGGCTTAGTTTCGAACATCCAACGATGAACGACTTAATAGACTTCTCACTGGAATGCACGATGATCATTCGGAGTATTTTCATATTATCTTAGACACAAATACGCACATAACCGCTCTCAGTGTCTGCGCCCATACAATATCCAGTTTTCCATAGCTTAACACGACTGGCTCTGACCCGAGAGAGTGAGTTGCTACTCCTGCCGGTATAGCGGCTGGCTGTCTACGTATTTCTGTGACATATTTTCTAATATGTAAGCGTCAAATAGCCCTCATCTTGAAAACAAGATGAAGGCTATTGCTTTGGATGTTTATTCTTTTTTAAATACGCGTCAAGTTAGCAACAGCGATGACGACGACCATGGAAACAACTTGTTCAGCGTATCCGAATCTTTAGGATCGGCTAGCTGGGGTAGCTGTTCGAAGAGATACTGAAGAAACTTGAACGGGTTCAAACCATTCTCTTTCGCCGTTTCAATGATGCTGTAGATAGTCGCGCTTGCCTTGGCACCGCGTGGCTTATTAGCAAACAACCAATTCTTTCGTCCTATGACGAACGGATTAATTGTGTGTTCGTTCCGATTGTTGTCTATTTCAAGCCGGTCATCATTCAAGAATGCCGTCAGCTTCTCCTACTGATTTATACTGTATTTGATCGCCTCTCCGAGCTTGCTCTTCGGCAGTATGCGCGAGCGCTGCTGCTTCAGCCAAGCCAAATAAGCATCCAAGACTGGGAGACTCCGCTCCTGACGGATGGTGTTGCGCTCATCTGCTGTCGCCTTGGTCAGGTCGCGCTCAATCGCGAATAGCTGGTTGCAGAAAGCAAGTCCTTGCTGGGCAGCGGACGCCGTCTTGTCCTGCACAGGTGGTAATGCTTTTAATACCTCGTCGAACTTACGGTGTGCATAGACCCAGCATCCGACTTGGGTTATGTCCTTGACCTTGTGGTAGCCGAGATAGCCATCCACGTGCAAGTAGCCACTGATTCCTTGGAGGAAATTCCTCGGATGCTCATCGCCGCACGTCGGCCGGTAGTCGTAGAGAACGATCGGCATATCTGTGCGATGCAGACATCTGAACAAGAATGAAGGTCGTCCATTTAACTGGAGGAGCTAGAGATGACACAACTAGCTTCTTCATTTAAGCGTAAAGCTGACGAAGATCGATTTGACTGGCTTTGCATCAATGGGTAGCCTTGACGTCACATGCATGAAACGCCTTGATACGCGCTTCCCATTTCATTCAAATCTCCTCTCTGCCCATAGAAAAATCCTCCTCTGATTGGATACTGAGGAGGATTATCTCATAGCGATTGCTCAATTCGAAAGCGGGGGGGAGTTTGACACTTACTCAACTTTCACTTTTCCCCTATATTCCAAGCGTTTTTTTGATATACATTGCGGGTATTTCAGCATCTCGCACTACACTTGGAATCTTCCCTTGTAGGTACTCATTTAATTTATCTCTCTTTTCCCAGCAACGTTGGCTCATTTCAATGATAACTTCAGGCGTGATTTCGTTTATATCTACTACATAGTCGCTCAAATTAAGCATTTCCATTATACCTCTGGTTTTGTGTTCGTAGTTAATCGCTACTGTAGGAATTCCAGCGGACAATGCAAAAATATTCGAATGCATGCGAGTACCGATAAACATATCTAACTTTGAGTACAGATACTTCAGTTCTCTCGGATGAAAGTCATAGTCAATTAACTCTGCAAAGTCAGCGTTTATTTCATCCAAAATCTCTCTGCTAATAATTCGATCATCATTAAAGGAGTTTGGTCCCAGGACCTGTGGCAAAAAAACTACCTTTGCATTATATTGCTTATGTAAATACTCTGAGACAGACTGCAAGCTTCGAATATATTTCATCCGATATAATTGTTTATCCACTACCTCCGGAAAATTCCAATCCCGTGCAGTAATTCCTATGAGCGGTCCGTCATGGTTAGCTCTCAGTCGACTAACAATATCACCAATAAGCGAAGTTTCTTTCATCGCCATACAAAAGGCTGAATCCGGTACTAACTCCACAATATCCTTCTTAACACCTATCTTGTCCAGCCATTTTTGAGATATAGTTTCACGTATAAATATACGCTGCACACCATTCAATACATTCTTCGTGAATACCTGCATTGCTTTGTTATAAAAAGGCCCAATGGATTGAGCGTAGATTATCAGTGGCTTGTTATTATCAGCTGCCGCCTTAATTTGAACAAGGTGTTGCAACAGTGCAACACTAAAACCATGAGATAATAAGAATCCCCCGCCACAACTAACAACCATATCCGCCCACTCATAGTCTTTGTCAACTATAGTGGCCTGTTTAGACAATAATTTTAATAGCTTTAATGCTGAACTAAGCTTTGAGATTTTCGATACCTTAGGATCAATAGAAACATTATAAACAGCCTCATTTACTATAACATCATAAGCTTTTTGATCTTCAGCTGGAAACCTGCTTTTAATTCTAATTTCTATATTAGGATTTTGCTTTCTTATTGAATCTATCATAGAAAGCAATATACCTGCATCACCCTTATTTCTTGAGGAATGAGCATTAATAATCAGGATGTTCAAATCCATCACCGTCTTTCAATCATCTTTTTTCCCGTATGAATAACCCGTATAGTAACATGCTCTCTCAGAACGATCAGAACTAAAAGGAAGACAATAGCACTTATTGAAAACCCTAAACCAAGTAATCCCATTTTACCCATATTAGAGTAATCGTCATTCCAGTACCAATGGGGAACAAGCAACTTTCCAGCCATAATTATAGATGTAATAAATGTGGCAGCTAGTATCTTTAAGAAGCTAGTCCTTATATTAGCTGACCAAAAACCATTCATTTTTTTCTGCAATTTATAAAACATGACAATTGAAACCAATGATAATGATAAGCTTGAAGCAATCCCAATCCCAGAAAGCCCTATCCATCTTACGAGTACGACAGAGAGTATCATATTTAGTATCATACCAACAATCATTATTATTGTCGGAGTTTTGGTATCTTTAAAACAGTAGAAAGTACGAGTCAGTATATCTCTAATTGCAATTCCGATTAATCCTAATGCGTACATTCCAAATACTCCTGCTGTCATAAAAGTAGCACGATTATTAAACTTTCCTCTCTCGAATAACACTTCGATGATTTCCGTACTGTATGACAGGAAGAAAACTGTCATAGGTGCAAGAACAATGCAAAGAACAATGATGCTTTTTTGGGTGATTTTTATCAGTTCAAAATGATTTTCCTGGTTTACCAGCCTTGCTACCTTAGGGAAAGTAATAGTAATAACCACAGCTATAAAGATACCTGTTGCCAATCCCCTAAGTCTAAAAGCATACATTAATGCCGAGATACTCCCATCTTCCAATGTTGAGGCCATCGCTCGATCAACAATTGCATTTAGTTGACTAAATCCAGTACTTATGAGTAGGGGGATAAGTAGCAACAAGAATTCTTTCGTTGAGACATCGAATACTTTAATGGTTGGTCGTAGATTATACTCAAACTTTTTTAACATAAAAAGTAACAGTGCCAATTGGACAAAAAAGGAAGTTAACGTGATATACGCTACTCCAATAATGCCGAGACTATCTGCAAAAAACAACATATATACGATGACTAATATGTTGGTTGGTAATATACTGATAGCTGGTAAAACAAAACTATTAAAGCTATTAAGCATAGAAGTGTATAACTGAATGACGATACAAACAAATACTAAGGGAGTCATTATCTTTATCATTGTAATGGACAGTTCTTTGGCGTACGGGTCAATTCCAGGGGCTATTAGGTTAACCAGCAGATCCCCTCTGATAAAACTAACTAGACAGATAAGCATCGTTACCACTAAACATATAGAGATTACTCTGTTGGCAAATGCTTGCGCATCTGCTCTGTTTAATTCTAACTTTGAAACGTAAATGGGAATAAAAACTCCCGCAAAACTTAAAGCAAAGGTAATACTCAAAGTACTAGGTGTTAGTGCAACGTAAAACGCATCAGCTTCAAACGATGTTCCAAAAAAGTACGCAATCTGTGTCTCTTTAATAAAACCCAATATTTTACTAAACATACTAATGATAAATAGCGCAAGACTTGCAGTTAATAGTTTCTTCATAATACCTCTGGAGTTTAATATCTCTTCTTATTTTCAAAACCTTTATCATTAATGGTTATAAAATTATGAATTAAATTAACGATATTATCATTTCCACTTATAAACGTTTTAAAAACTCGAGAATTAATGTTTCTAATGGCATTCTCAAGCTCCTCTACAACATTTAACCCGATAATTAGATTTTGCTCAGCAAACAGCCCGATAATTTCTGTTTGATGGTCATCTACATGCTCCTTGTGCTGCTTTAATCTTGGAACAGCTATTATCTTCTTACCCTTCTTCAATCCGCCCACAATCGTTCCCGTACCGCCGTGCGTAATTAACAGATCGCACTTATCCAAAAGCTCCTCGAAGTAATCAAAGTCCGTAAATTGTTCCGTTTTAAGATGCTTTGGTTTGTAGTCGGAGTAACCAACTTGAGCAAATACTTCATCTGCGATTACACCGTCTTCAATGAGTCGATCAATTTCCTGCAACAACCGGTTAAATTGGAAATCCTGTGTCCCTAGACTTACGAGTATCAATAAATACTCCCCCCATAAATCGCTTTTGGATAGAACTTCTTCATACTCTCCCATTGCACAATAAACATATCCGAAAATCTATATAGAGCTCGTCCGGTGATTGTCGGGCTGTGCATCTTAGCGAAACTTTCAATGAAGATTAACTTTTTTCTCATCAATTTAGCGATTAAGCATACAGGGATCGAGCATAGCGCGCCGGTTGAAATCACAACATCCGGCTTTTCTTTGATCATGAAACTGAGCGATTTAAAGGTATTGATGACGAATAACGGTAAGAAACTGAGCTTCTTTCTATTATTTAGATGCAATAGGTAGCCCTTTTCCTTTTTCAACAATTCCCGAGTCATCAAAGTATTCTCAGTAATGAAGAAGTAGTCGTGCCCCTTGTACAACTTCTCCAGCTGTCTCATTTGCGTTAAGTGTCCCCCGACGGAACATGCAAGTGCAATTTTCAATTCTACGATGCCTCCCCTATAATTCGAGATACAACTTTTGTAGTTGATCGACAACAAGTTCAAGATCATGCTTTGCTACTAAACGTCTGCTATTCTGACCTAAGTTGCTTCTCAATTCTGCGTTGTTTGCCAGTTGCTCGAGCGAATTCGCTAACGCATCAACATCTCCCGGCTCCATAATGTAACCATTTGTACCTGGTTGAACAATTTCTGGAATACCTCCGACATTGGTGCTGATTATTGGCAAGGAGTATGCCATAGCTTCCAGGATGGAAATTGGTAATCCCTCAGCATATGAGGGCAATACGTAGATATCGGCATCTCTTAGAAACTGTTTCTTCTGTTCTCCATCAATCCAGCCGTGCACGAATATACAATGATTTAGCCTCCGCTCGATCACGATAGAACGCAGCTTTTCGATTTCGTTATTACCGCAAACATGTAACATCAGCCGATCTTGCGTAAATTGGGGCAATCGCGATATAGCCTCCACTAGATCGTAAATTCCTTTTCTCTGGCCAATCTCGCCAAGAAACAAAACGTTTACTTTTTCCCGAGTCGTCCCGGTTGTATCTGCCCCTGAAGAATCTGGAATTTCAATCGGATTGGGCAATACATGCACCGATACATTATCTGAATAACGGTGAACTAGATCCTTCATCTGTTCAGACAAAACTATGATAGCGTCGGCTCGGTTAAGTGTTTTTCTTACAATCCATGCGTTAATTTTATTTTTTTCTCTAAACCGTTCAAAGCTGGAGCCGTGAATGTGAAATACCAACTTCTTCCTAGAGAGCTTGGCCAAATATGTGTAAACTGTCTTTCGATAAAAGCTTCCGTGTGCCGCCGAATGGAGATGGATTATTGGATAGGGGGCCGCTTTGCCAATAAAATAGATCATCGCAAATACCGAAAATAAGATTCTTAGCAGCGGACTAACCTTATCAATATAAGAGGGATACCGGGCTGTCACAATCTGCGGACACCAGCGCTCGACCCCATTCTGAAGCGAGATTATGACCGAGTTTATCCCCCCTTTAACAGACTTGGCATTTCCAACTACAAGTACTTTCATATGACACCTCATTTGCGCTATTTCATATCTATACTATCTGCCAATACACTCATAAATAATATTTTTAAGTGACTGATTGACATAGCAGTTCCTGCCATCTAAGACGATGGCCTTTCGCATAAGCTCCGCAAACCTCTCAACCTTATACTCTTTGATTTCCTTCCACTCCGTGAAAATATAACAAACATCCGCATCGGTGACCGTCTCGTCAATCGTGTTACAATACGTTAAATTGTCCACATTGCTAACACCCATTTGGTCCATAGCTTTTTTAAAGTTTTCTACCCCAACCGGGTCGTAAACCTTTACGTTAGCCCCATCTTCCAAAAATATTGGAATATTAACCAGCGAGGGTGCTTCGCGCAAATCGTCAGTACCCGGTTTAAAGGTAAGCCCCAGTACGGCAACTGTCAGTCCTTCATAGTTGTCGTAGTACTTCCTAGTCTTTTTCACCAATCTTAACTTCTGTTGTTCATTTACTTCGATTGCCGCTTTTATCGTCTTTAGCTCATAATCATTCATGCTCGCCAGCCAATGTAAAGCTTTCGTATCTTTCGGGAAGCAGCTACCTCCGTAGCCGATACCCGCATTTAGAAATTTATCACCTATTCGAGGATCAAATCCCATCCCTTGTGCTACATCCGTGACATTAGCACCAACAATTTCGCATAGGTTAGCAATTTCATTGATGTATGATATTTTAAGGGCCAAAAAATCGTTTGAAGCATACTTAACCATTTCGGCGCTTCTTCGGTCGGTTACCAAGAGGGGAGCGTTAAAGTTTTGGTACAACTCTCTCATAACCTGTTCAGTCCTTTGACTGTCTGCACCAATTACAATTCTGCTTGGAAACAATGTATCTCGAACCGCTGTTCCTTGCGCCAGAAACTCCGGATTCGAGACAACTTCAATTTTGGCATCTGTATTTTTGTGCTCGTTCATCATTCTTTCGATTTTATCATTCGTACCGATAGGGACCGTTGATTTGAGAACCACAACACAATCATGCACAACAGATTGCGCAATCTCCTTTGCAACTGCGTACAAATATGATAAGTTTGCGGAGCCGTCCTTCTTCTCTGGCGTTCCTACTCCTATAAAAATCACGTCCGCGTTTACATACGCATTCTGATATTGCGTCGTATATTGAATCCTTGATGCATTTTTCCGCATTAACTCTTCCAAATCTTGCTCATAGATCGGGGAGATTCCCGATTCCAGCAAGGCCATTTTTTTCGAATCGATGTCTACGCAAATGACTTCATGTCCTTTTTCCGCCAAACAAACAGCGGTGACAAGACCTACATATCCGGTCCCCGCAACTGCTATTCTCATATCTTACTTCTCTCCTTATCCATAGAATTGATCTGCCATTCTAGCAAGCTTTTCAAAAATATCCTCATTCTCTACTTTTCTAGCAAACAATGCGGAAGTACCCAATATTGATTTAAAGCGTTCTTCACTCAGATATATAGGATGTCGGTTATTTGGCTCGAAATGGAGATACCTTAGATTGTGATTGACAACCTTACTTGCGATCGGTGAATTAATCAATATCGTTTGAAAGATCATCTCGTCCGGGATATAAGAATATTTAAAAAAAGAATAATATTCATCCCATTGGTCAAGTATATATTCTGCGGCCTCACGGTTAATGTTGATCCATTGACTGCCGCCATGTACGACAAACGGTCTATTCACATAACGCCTGTAGATGCCTAGTAACTTCTGAACATACAAAGAGCCCCTTGATAACAGAGAATCGGCCGAATTAAACAGATAATATCGATTGATTCGATTAATCCCGCCCGTTGGCCATCCTTCCCATGGAAGTTGGTTGTATTCCAAATAATTTTTTGATGGGTCCAAGATCTCCATGTACCTACGAGGCAAAATAGTAGGGACATCTTCTCCGCTAACGAACATTATGTAGTCGCAATCGGTTACGTGTACGACATGCTTGATAAGCCGATACATCGCCTGAACCATCGTACGCCCGCCCCAATGTATGCGCACTCTATCGGTAATAAATGTTACACCTTCAATGAACCAGTATTCTTCCACATTGCATTTTGCATCTAAATGAATAAATATCTCCGTAATGGGACTTCTTAAACGTTTAACAATCTTGTACAGCAACATAGGTTTCTTATGTGCTAATATACAAATCGCGTACTTCACATTCAGAATCACCATCCACTTATATGACTTCTTCTTCGCAACACATAAACCAGCGGCAAAAAGATAATTAGGTGATATTTCATGCAGTAGGATGCAAATTTTAATCGGAAAGGTAAAAAACGAATAGGGTACTGGGTTAACGCTTCAACTACAACAGAGTTAGTCGTAATCCCAATTATTCGTTTTACACGTATAAGAAGTCCATCAGCAGAATTATCCCTGGATTCTTTAATGATGCAAACGCGAGTTCTGCCAATAAATGTTCTTATTAGCCTATCCTTAGAATTTCCCATATCTAATTCATTGAGCCTATTGTTTAAATAGAGAAAGAGTACACACTCTTTCTCAAAACGATCTTTCCTAAACGACTGCGTTAGGGAGACTCTATTAAAATAATAGTAGTAGAATGATTGATTGACTACGCTCACTCTCCCAGCAAGCAATAGGATGTCCAAATGGAAGACAATATCTTCCGAGATATATTCTCTTTCAGATAGAAATTGGATTCCGTTTTGTACGAGCAATGAGCGCCTGTACAGATTCTTCCAGACGCACATTTCTAAACATATATCCGATTTATCCTCTGCCTGGGACCCCAGCATGCTGACCAATATCTCATCGATAACCGCTTTACCTTCATACAACAGTTTACGGAGAATGATAGGGTGTTCTTCTGTACGCCCATTCTCCGTTACTCGGTAAAAACCTGACATCACAATATCGGAATCATGCGTAACAGCACTTTTATATAGTGTTTCGAACATTTCAGCTCGGACCCAATCATCCGAGTCGACAAATCCTATATAGTCCCCCGTTGCGTGCTGCAATCCTGTATTTCTTGCGCTAGATAGCCCCGCGTTTTCTTGATGGAGCACTTTTACACGATTGTCCATTCTTCCATACTCATCTGCAAACATGCCGCTTTGATCCGTGGATCCATCATTTATCAGCAGAATCTCAATATTCTCGAGGGTTTGTCTCAGTAATGATTCCACGCAGCGGGTTAAATACGGTTGTACGTTATAGATAGGAACTATCACACTAACCAACGGTTTCATAGTATTTTCCTTACGGCAATTAATCTGCTTTACGCTTCAACTTAGCGCCACGCTGGTTGACAAATTTCTTACCATCAAGAAAATAATCGAACGCAGCAAAATACTTTTTATAATCATTCTTTCTGACCTTGTTCAGTACCACGCCCATAATATTGGCGTTTACTTTTTCCAATTGCTCCTTAGCCGGTCGCAAAGAATCTAAAGACGTTTCTCCCATCTCAACTACCAATAGTGTGGCATCTACCCGTGATGCAATTAATGACGCATCAACAACAGAGTTCAATGCCGGCGTATCAAAGATAACAAAATCATATTGACTCCGGGTTGTTCGGATAAGATCCTCGAAGCGAGCACTGCACAGAGTAGCTATCGGATTCGATCTTGATTCACCGCTATGCAGATACATTAAATTATTGATATTCGTCATACACTGAGCATCTTCAAGATTTGCGTTCCCGGTTAAATAATCCGAAAGTCCCAGCAAAGAATTATCACCCAATCTTTTACCGACACTCGGTTTGCGAGTATCTCCATCAATAAGGAGTACCTTCCAACCTGAACCCGCCATTGTAATTGCCAAGCTGATTGCAATAGAGGTTTTACCAACCTTTGGTTTGCAACTCGTAATGGCAAGCGTTTTAGTTTGGTCATCCTTACCACCACTCAAGTGAATATTCGCCGAGAGCATGGCGAACGCATCCTGAACGGCTCTATTCTCTAGATTATAGACATTGAATGTTTTAGTCTGCACGAACATCCCTACCCTCTCAACTAATGTTATGGTCAGGAATAATGCCAATTACTTTTAAATCCATATGGCCTTGGATATCGTCAGCTGATCGAATCGTGTTATCGAATAGTTCGCGCACATATATGATTCCAATCACTGCGAAAATTCCCGCAAAGAAACTGCTAATTATCAGCTTCAAATGATTTGGTACTATTGGGTATGCAATTGTTGCCTCATCAAGTATGCCTACCGAGCTTGCATTCATCAAGCTGCTAATTTCGTTCGTAAAAGAACGGCTGACTGCATTTGCAATTTTTGTTGCTTGGACGGCATCTGGCCATGTAACACCGATCGACAGGATGTTAGATTCATCTTTTAAGTCAACAGAAAGCACACTTTCAATCCCCTGAGCATTAATCCCATTAGCATTAAGTTCTTCCATAGCAGGTTCAAGCACTTTTCGAGTCAGTAAAATGTGGCTGTAGTCGGTTATGAGCTGACGGCTAACCGCAATATCTTGAAGATTAATCGATTCGCCCGTCAACACCGATTGACTCCGGTTCATGATATACAAGGAAGTTTCCGTATGATATACAGTCGTTGCAGTCATAAAGCTGAACACAGCTGTCAATGAGGAACTAAGAATAGCCGCAAGGACAATCCACCACATTTTCCGTTTTATAGCCTGATAGAGTCGATATATACTCATTTGTTTAACTCCTCTTCTCGCTATTTCCGCACTATTTTATCGTTTATTTTTATGCCGCTCAAAATTTCTATAACTTCTTTTGTCTCTAATCCTCTAACTACCTCTACCGTACTCACTTCATTGCCATTCATAATATCTACGAATGTTTTTCCATTCTCAACTTTAATATAGCTTTTCGGAATAACGATTGTATCTTTCTTCTCTAGCTCCAACTTGGCTTGCTCTGTCTCTCCGAATTTAAGATTTGGCATCTTACCCTTAAAAGAAAGGAATACATTACTTGCATTTGCTGCGTTGTTTCCGGGAATGTTAGCAATTACTTCAAGCTGCTCACCAGGCTTCGGCGTATGCACTTCAACATCATATTTCGTGTTACCGATTGTGAGTACGGCACTCGTAGCGCTAGTTACATACTTAGCATCTACCGCCGTAAGCTGCAATACAAGCATTTTCGGATCGGCAATCTTCGCTAGCAATTGCCCCCCGTTCACTAACTCCGTAATGGACACATTTTCTATTTGAGAGACAACCCCGTCTACCGGTGAGTATAGCTTACTGTTAGCTAAACTTTTCTCTAACTGAGCAAGCGAGAGCTCCGCGCTCTTCTTATCCAGCTCCGCCATCCTTCTCTCGAAGAAGCTGTTCTTGTTTGCCGCATCCAACTGAAGCTTAAGCTGCTCCAATCTTACCTTAGCCTGAGAGATTTCCTCGCCGAACTGATCCAGCTTTTCCACATTCGACTTTTCAATTTCATCAAGCGACAGCTGTGCTGCATCGATAGAAATTTGCACGCTGTCCATGACCTCTGCTTCGGATCCTAACTGGGTATAGGGAAACTGCGCGACTTCCAAGTCCACTTTAGCCAGCTGTTTATCTTTTTCGAGATTGCTTAAATTCAGCTTGGATTGCTCCAATCTAGTTCTTGCAGAAACGATCGCTTCCGCTTCCTCTACCGCCTTCTTGTTGGCAATGAGCTGGTCCAGTGTTTCCTGCTGCGATTGAATAGTCGCTTTGGCTGAAGCAATATTGTTATCAATCTGCTCGAGTCGGAGCTGTAGCTTTTGTACGTTTGTCTCCCTGGTTTTCTCGGTCAATTCTTTCTGTGCGATTAACTGTTCATGCGCGAGCTGTGCTTTCTTAAGTGCCATCTGGTTCTTTACCGATTGATTCCCTTGTGCCTGTAGCAAAGAAATCAGTTCCATTTGTACTAGCTCGATGCTCTTCTGAATACCTGCTTCACTCGAATCGTTGAGAAGAGATAGCCTGAGATTGACTTTCTCCACGACGATTTGTTGAAACACAATTTGATTCTCGATTTCGGCAGGCGTTATTTCAGCAAATAAATCGCCCTTCTTAACCACGTCATTCAACTTAAAATTTAGTTGCGAGAGAGGCCCGGATATATTAGTGAAATAAAGACTAGTCGTTTTTGTTGGAACAATTTGCCCAATTCCTATCAACTCCGTTTTAATACTTCCCTTCCCAACCACACCATTAAACGTAGCAGCAAATTCAACTGAATCCACTGTGGTTACAACCGGTTGATTTAAATCTAACGTACAGGAGGACAACACAAGGGGCAGTACAACGGAAATAATCACCAATAAATGCCTACTTTTCTTTTCACGCTTCCGCCTTTTTTTATCCACTCTACTAATCAAGCAAATAACACCTCTCTAAAAAAATAGTATCGGGCTTACACTCACATTGCGCCGCTTCTATGATTCACAACCATACGGATTGTCTTAAGAATAATCAGAACATCCAACCACAATGACCACTTATCGATATAGTCCGTATCTAGTTTGACTACTTGATCAAAATCCGTTATGTTGCTTCGACCGCTTACTTGCCACATTCCTGTAAGACCCGGTTTAAAACTAAGCCGACGGCGATGATATGTTTCGTATTTGCCTACCTCGTCTTCCGTTGGTGGTCTTGTACCCACCAGACTCATATCACCTTTTAGCACGTTGAGGAATTGCGGCAACTCATCGAGACTTGTTTTGCGAAGGATGCGCCCCACGCGTGTAATCCTTGGATCATCTTTCATTTTGAACATAAAGCCGCCGTCCACTTGGTTCTCTTTCATTAGCTTTTGTTTGCGCTCCTCAGCATCTGCGTACATGGATCTGAACTTATAGATTTTAAACTTTCTACCGTTCAGCCCCACTCGTACTTGAGAGAACACCGCTGGTCCCTTCGACTCAAGCTTAATGAGTGGAATAATTATAGTAGATATAACTCCTGTAATGAGGAGACCAACAATTGCCCCTGCAATATCGATCAAGCGTTTAATGAATAAGTTGACACGATTAATAGTGACGGAATGGAAGGTCAGAACGGGGAAGGTTCCGATGCTTGACAGATGAGTACGCGATATTTGGAGGTTATAGAAGTCTATAACCATTCTAACCGTGATTCCCATTTGCTCGCATTTCAGTATGTATGGTTCGATTTTCCCAACATGATTTCTCGGTAAAGCGAAGATCACTTCATCGATGACTTTACTCTTCACAATCTCTTCTAGCTCTGACAAGTAACCAAGGTGATAGCCGCGCTTAAGCTGCTTTTCTGGGTATGCTTGTATGTAGCCAATAACATCTAGTTGGACATTCGTTTTGGTTAGAAACCTTCTTAGTTTTTTGGAAAGTCCTGGCGTGCTGACAATTAGAACTCTTGGTCTGTTTTGAGTACCATAACTCTTAGCGAGCCTAGTATTGATCAACCTCACAGCACCTAACAGTACAGTAGACAAACATACAAAAATAGTGATTAGAAGCCTGCTGATATGAGTTTCTTTAATAAAAAAGAATAAAGCCCCTAGTAGCATTACTGATGCAATAGAAGAAAAAATAACGCTTCTAACGATACGATCTGAATACGTAAAGGTCGTACTATCATACATTCGCTGTACATGCATAGAGAATAGCCATACAGTGGCAAAGATGTATAATATCCACACGTATTCGCCCATTGCCATCAACTTGGTAAATTGACCTGCAATGACATAAGAAATCAAAAACGAAATGACTAAAGTTGGCACGTCTGTAAAAAACTGACGCAAATTTACTGAAGCAAGCAAATTCGATCTGTGCATCTTGTCCTACCTACCCATTCTTTTTGAATAAGTCTAATGTACCATATGCCTCGTCATGTATCTACTATTTTTTTGCTAATTCGGTAATCCTTCAGCACTAGACACTTCTTCCTCATAATCTAATATTTTTTGGAAACTATTCTTGTTTATTCTTGCCAGCTCTATTATAATATCACCAAGACTATAGTCATCAAGACCTATCTAGGATACAGGTCATTTAATTGAATAGGAGGTGAAAACAAATGTCCAAGAAAACATGGGAAAAACCAGAAGTTAAAGCTCTGGAAGTCGCAAAGACTGCATATGGCAACGATCTTAAAATCAACCCTGACGCCGTCATCACGGTCGGTAAGTACACGTTCTATTCCTTCTCGTAATCTTAATTGACAGTTCAAGAATCAAGCAAAAAAGAAATCCAAACTTCGTTCGCGAATTTGCGATTTCTTTTTTGTTTGGTATAAATCCTAAGGTGGAGATCAGTGAAATGCAGCTACAATCCGTAAGACTAACCGATACCATCGCCGTCGATGAAGACATCCTTGCTACCGAAATTGACGGTGAAATCAGCATGCTCCATATCGACTCCGGCAACTACTTCACGCTTGACGGCGTGAGTTCCGATATCTGGCACCTGGCAAAGAGCCAGATCTCCGTGCAATCCATCGTGTATCGCCTGCTCGAGATGTACGACGTGGATGAGCCGACGTGCATCGCGCAGACGATCGAGTTCGTCAACACCCTGGCTCATCTTAAGCTCATTCGGATCGTTGCTTAGCGAGTTGCGCAGTATGGCAGTTCATTAAATAGATAATAGAGTGGAGAGACATGCGATGAAGAAAGTAAAAAAAGCGATTATCCCGGCCGCCGGACTTGGTACGCGCTTCCTACCAGCTACCAAGGCAATGCCCAAGGAAATGCTGCCCATTATTAACAAGCCGACCATTCAGTACATTGTAGAAGAAGCCATTGAGGCCGGCATTGAAGACATCATTATCGTGACGGGCAGAGGTAAGCGAGCCATTGAGGACCATTTCGACAACTCATTCGAGCTTGAAGGGAAACTGCTAGAGTCCGGTAAACTTAAGTTGCTAGAGGAAGTACAGCGTTCGTCCCAAGTAGATATTCACTATATCCGTCAGAAGGAAGCCCGTGGGCTAGGCCATGCAGTCTGGTGTGCAAGACGCTTCATCGGTAACGAACCTTTCGCCGTACTTCTTGGTGATGATATTGTAAGCAGTGATGTCCCTTGCACGCGCCAACTCATCGATGAATACGAGAAAAGCGGCAGCTCGGTCATCGGCGTACAAAGCGTCCCCCACAATCAAACGAATCGCTACGGCATTATTGACCCATCCGAGCAAAACGGGCGGCTATATAAGGTTAACCGCTTTGTCGAGAAGCCTCCGATTGGTATGGCTCCTTCTAACCTGGCCATTATGGGGCGTTATGTATTCACACCGCAAATCTTTGACTTCCTGGAGAAGCAGGAAATCGGCGCCGGCGGTGAGATTCAACTGACAGATGCTATTCAGAAGCTGAATGAGCTCGAGAATGTTTATGCCTACGACTTCCAAGGCACACGCTACGACGTAGGCGAGCGGATCGGATTCGTTCTAACAACGCTTGATTTTGCGCTTAACACACCGGACCTGCGCGAACCACTTCTTGAAGCAATGCAGAAACATCTCGACCGGTTGCTGGTAAAGTAACCTCACTAACACCGAGCATTAGGGGGGAGCTATGTTAACCAAACTGAAACAACTCGCCTCTTGGCATAATTACAGCTGGCTCGCGAAGCAGGTCGATCGCCACAAGGGTCCCCTGCTTCTCGTTATTTTGCTCCATGTCTTGGTTTCGCTGAGCGGCGTCGCCGTCGCGGCGGTGTCGAAGTTGCTCATCGACGCTTTCATGGTACATGATAAGTCGCTGACGGCATGGCTGACCGCCCTCTTCGCGCTACTGCTTATTGCTCAGACCGTGACAAATCCCTATCTGACGTATCAGACCGGCAAGCTACGTGAGACGCTGAGCCACGGGATTCAGCTGCGATTCATGGAGCGGTATTACCGTACCGATTGGAAGGCGCTGAACGGCTACCCCAACGGTGACATCCAGACCCGACTCATCAGTGATGTCGGCAGCATTGTGGATGGATGGACCAATACCGTCCCAACCATTATCGCCATGATTTTTCAGCTCGTCGCGGCATTCGCCACCTTATGGTACTTCGATCCCGCGCTGGCCGTCTATGCGTTCTTGCTCGGACCGGTGTCCATCCTATTCAGCTGGCTAATCGGACGCAAGCTGAAGCGCATGCAGCTCCAGGTCCAGGCGGCCGAGAGCCGCTATCGCTCTTACCTGACCGAGAGCGTCCGCCATATTCTCATTATTAAGACCTTCGAGAATCAGCGGCAAAACCTCGAGCAGGTCCAATCGCTCCAGCAGCAGAAGCTGTTCTGGGTTCTGAAGCGCAATTTGTTCAATGCCTTGGTCAATACGGTCATCACCCTCGGTTATCGCGCCGGATTTTTCATTGCCTTTATCATCGGTGCCTCTCGGCTTGCACTCGGCACCGTCACCTTCGGCACATTTACCGCGTTCCTTCAGTTGGTTGCCTATGTCCAAGGACCGCTAGAGGGGCTGTCACGAACTCTGCCAATGATCATCTCGACACTGGCATCAGCCGAGCGCCTGCGCGAGATAGAGCAGTTGCCTGACGAAGACGTCCGTTTGTCGGAAGGCCGCTCTCCGGCTAGGACAATTGCTCCCATTGCATCGGTCATCTTTGACCGCGTCTCGTACGGCTATGATACTGATCAACCGGTGCTGCAGGATATCTCATTCACCGTCCAATCGGGTGAGATCATCTCAATTGTCGGCACCTCTGGAGAAGGCAAGACGACGCTGCTGCGGCTGTTGCTCGCACTGCTTCAACCGCAGGAGGGTCGGGCATATATTCGGACCACGGACGGCGAAGTGTTGCCGATTCGCGCCGATTCGCGCTCTTATTTCTCCTATGTGCCACAAGGAAACACTCTCTTCTCTGGCAGTATCCGGGACAACCTCCTAATCGGCCACCCAACAGCCACCGAGGACGAGTTGCGCGAGGCCACCTTCAATGCATGCGCGCTCGACTTCATCGAGAAGTTGCCGCTCGGCTTCGACACCGTCATCGGGGAGAACGGCATCGGCTTATCCGAAGGCCAAGCGCAGCGCATCGCCATCGCTCGTGCCCTACTGCGACCGGCTCCCATCCTTCTGCTGGACGAAGCGACATCGGCGCTCGACCTCGACACGGAGATGGAAGTGCTTCAGCGGATCAAGCGGCTGTCACCGCAGCGGACTTGCATCGCGATTACGCATCGTCTATCCGTCATTGACATTTGCGATCGTGTCTACCGGATCCGGGAGCAGCGGCTGCTCCAGCTTAGCCAACACGAATAAAAGGACTGTCCAGCCATCATGTTGTGGCTGGACAGTCCTTTTGTTTTTTCATAATACCTCTAGCATTTGGCGAATTTGTTCATCGGTCGTAAACCCTTGTAGCGGGCGCCGAATACGGAACACACGAATCTGCGCAGCCAGCCGGACGCATTGGACAAAATGCCACTCTCTTAAGCCCATTACATCAACCAGATCATACCAATACGTATTGTTGATGAGGCGGCTAATCTTATCCGCCCCTCGCAGCTCCTCTACCTCGACCACTGAGCAATCTTCCGGCACCAGCTCGAATAAAGCGTGAAGCTTGCGATTGCTGGTCACGAATTGCTCCGGCGGTATCGGGATATTGAACTTGTCCCGCACGCCCGGTATACGCTCGAATGCCTCGACACCTCCGAAAATTCGAGTGGCCGTATCCCGCCATAGCCGCTGGATCGGGAAGCCCGGGTAAATTGTCGCGCCCTCCGCATTCTCCAGCTCCAACGCCGCGATATCGTCCGCGAGGAAGGCATAACCATGCTTATTGAGCGTAGCCGTCACCGTTGACTTGCCTGCGCCGGACTGACCGGTCACGATGATTCCCTTGCCATCGACCAGCAGGGCGCTTCCATGAATCGGCAGCTTGCCCCGCTGCAGCAACAGCGCACCGATGCACGTCCCTGAGAAGAAGCTGCTAAACGCATAATCCGTGCTGCGCTCATCTTTCTCTACGACAACTTCTCTCCCGTCCTGTATTAAGTAAGAAGCGATTTCTTTAATTCGATAGGCGAATGAGCCTGGTCGATCGACAACGAATGAATTCTCCCCGGACGGACCCGGAAATGTCACCGGAACGTGACCCTCTCGGACGATAACATCGGCACGGCCGGTTCCAGGCAAGTAACCGCCAAGCGGAAAACTAGACTCGATCTGCATGCCGAATGCATGGTAACGATAGGTTTCCATAACTGACACAAGCTCTCCTCTTTCCTGACTTGCGCCGCTGGCTCTTCAGCGCGGCTTTATTGGAAATTTCTGATGAAAAGTGCGTAGAAACTTACCGACAATGACAGCAAGCAGCACGTGATGAGCCACCTGTACATCCTTAACCGCTCCCTCGTACGGGATTTCCCCCAGCACGCGGCGGACCTTGTCCATGTCCAGATAGCGGTCCGCATGTTCCAACTCGACCACACGCTCCAACTCCTGCCGAATTTCAGGCCATTCCGCTTGGAGACGATACAGCCAATCCGCGCTTTGTACGCCTTTGGTCTTCATATTGTTGCGAATCGGGTCAGGCAGTATTCCTGCCATCGCCCGACGGAGCAAGTAGCGCTCGTTGCCATGACGGACGTATTGATCCGAGGGGATTGAGAGACAGAACTCCACGATGCGCCGATCCCGCGAAGCATCCCGGATTATTATGCCGGTCTCGAGCGACAGCTTCGTCTCGATCGCCCCGATATGGCTGAGATTCAGCGGGCTCACCCGGATCAGCTTCTCTTCCTCATAGCTCCGGAACTGCGTCGTCAACAGATTGGCTCCCATGCGGTCCAACCGTTCCTCTACGCCCCATTTGTCGATTAGCGTTCGATTCACAATGACATTGTCGAATCGATCGAATGCCGGCTGACGCCGCCGTGCTCGCAGGTCCCGCAGACGATACGGAATTGCCGTGCGAATGGCAAATTTAAATGCCTGCCGCACCGGACGCCGGAACAACCGAGCTAGCCCGTGAATCTCCCGATATCCAGCGATCCATCGGCCCGAACGAAAAAGAGACAGGAAATGCGCGACAAATTCACCGTAAGATATGGTGCCGTTGCCCACCTGTCCATTCAGCATGATACGGCATCCGTCCGCGGCCGCCTTGTGCAGGATAGGGCGGTACCAGGACATATTACGAAACACCTTGTACGGCGATCCGAACACCTGAAGCAGATTATCCATATCGACCCAGGCATTGTGCTCGGCATAGTCGCAATATGTAATATTTATATTGGGGTAAGCCTCCCCGATCAACCGAATCTCTCCGGACTCGTCATAAATATCGGCCCGGCTCTCGGGCTCGTCCCGGAAATCCCGAACCGGAATCGAGCTGTATGCCTGCAGCCGCTTCTCGTCGGTCGCCAACTGCCCTGCCGCCACGCACCCGATCGATCCCGAATCCATACCGCCGCTCAGCATGATGCCGACCTCGCCTGCGCTGCGCAGCCGACAGTTGACGGCCTCGCGGAACAGGTCGAGAAAAGCCGCAACATACTCCTCGTCCGTTCGAAAACGAATAGGTGGATGCGCGAGCGGATCCCAATACCTGACCGTGCGGAAGCCGCTCGCTCCCCATACACCGTAGTGTGCAGGAAGCATCTGCCGGATATCCCGATAGATCGTCTCGCCGGCCTCGGTCTCATGATGAATGCTGTCTATCGCAAGAAAGTCTGCCAGCCATTTCTCATTGAGCTCCACCTCGGGGCAGACGGTCCCGAGCAGCGGCTGCTCGACGGTACAAAAACCGATTAGCGGTCCCTGCACATAATAGTACAAGGCTCGCGTGCCTACGGCATCGCGCGCGAAGTATAGCTCCTGCCGCTCACGATCCCAGATCGCGAACGCATAATCGCCGAGAAGCCGCTTGGGACAATCATGCCCCCACCGCTCGTACGCAAGCATAACAAGCTCGCTGTCCGTCATCTCCGCTTGCCGCTCGTCCGGTACGCCGAATTCGCAGAACAGCTCGCTGCGATTGTCGATAATGGCATCCGCCGTAATCAGATATCGATCCTTCACGCGTCGCGGGAGCACCTCTCTGACCGACTCCGGTGAATGATACGTGTGGCCGCAGCCAAAAAACGCATGCACCTCCGTCTCTGTCTCGACTCGATCAAAAGGATAGACTTTGAGCTTTGCCATCGCGGCCGCTCCTATATCCTCCAATGCGGAAATGTCCTCCCACGCCACTACTCCAAATATGGCTCCCACTGCGCTTGCCCTCCTATCCAGTATCTATACGACCGTCTACTCCCGGCCGCTCAGGCTGGCAAACTGTGCGACCGGACGGAAATTAGGGCTCTCGTCGCCCCCTGTCAAAATCAACCTGCCGCAGCGCAGCCAGGCATGCGCGATCATTTGATTGGCATCGTCCTTGCCGACTCCCAAGTACAGCGTCGTCGGCACACGCAGAATTCGAAGCAGCAGCTGCGCCGTGAGCGCCTTGACCAGACACTTGCTTTCCCAAGGCGTAAACCGGCTCACCCGCTCGACGATCCAGCCGACCTTGGCCGCCTGCGACATCTGCGCGCGCTCTACATCCTCGGGCGTACTCCCGCTCTTACGTCCCATGATTTGCGCCAATCGGCGAAAGGGTACGACGAGAATTGCAAACCGGAACGTGCCCATCAGGATGTAGGAAGCAACGACCAACAGCTTCATCTTCCATGGCAGCCTGGCAACCACTCGAAGACGGTGCCACAGGCCTCTGTTCAATAATTTACCGATCTGCGGTATTACCCCCACCACCATCCGAATCATACTATTACTCAATTATTCTACTAGTATACCATTCCCAGTACGAGACGACTACGGCGACTCGTAGCTTGTCGAAAATTATTGCCACTTCTTTATAAGAAAGCTATAATGAATGTTAGAACTGCTACTATTTTACCATATTTTTATAATGATAGTATTAAAGAACTAATATGGAGATCCTACTATGACGACAAGGCTGACTGCAACGATTGGCGAATTTATTTGGGTCGTGGATTGTCAATCGGATTCTGCCGCCGCATTGTTTAGCTTGACCTTCCCGGATTTGGACACCGACTCGCCGGGCGACAATCCGTGCTTGACCATTATGTTACAGGACAGCTAGACCGGGCAACGGCTGGGGAACGGCTGGCGGTAAAATTTAAACTGGGGCAGATAGGTCCATGACTACACTGGGTCTATCTGCCTCTGACGTTCTATTATTTGACTTCAGGAGGCATCCGCGCATGATGAACCGCCACCAAGAATCCGTCATTCAGCTCCTCGGCCGGCTACTGACTCCCAATCTCGAGTCAGATCCCGTCGATACCCCGGATTTTCAGTCTGCCGACGAGCTTGACGCGACGATGGACTCTGCCATTCGCCAAGGCGTGGGGGCAGTCTTATTCCAACAGCTGAATCGGCTTCGGCAGGTGCAATCCGGCGGTAATCAAGAGAGCTGGAACCATCTCAAGAAACGCTTCGTCAACGAAACTCTCCGCAATCTGTGGATGCTGCGACAAGCTAAGGTTTTGCTCGACTTGCTCGAGCAGGAGATGCTTGACCCCATTGTCCTCAAAGGAATTGCGATTGGCAGGCTCTACCCCCAGCCGGAGCATCGGTTGATGGCCGACCTCGATATTTTCGTACGGCCGGAGCATTGGGACCTCGCTAGAGCAATCCTGGCTCGAGAAGGCTACGTCCAGACCGAACCGGACGACTATAATGCGCTGCATATTGAATACCAGAAGCCCGATGGCTTGACCGTTGAGCTTCATCGTAATCTAATTCATACCGATTACTTCGGCGATCGCAACCAGCATGTCTGGTACAGAGCCGTCTGGGAGCGGACGCGCCGCGTCGATCTGAAAGGCATAACCTTCACGGCCCTTTCGGCTGAGGACGAGCTTATCAACCAGGTAATGCATTTCGCCTCGCACTTCATCTATCATGGCATCAAGCTCCGGCACCTGTTCGAGATGGCGCTTATTATGAAGTCGCATCCCGAGATGGACTGGCCTTATATTGTCCGTATGCTGGACACGACAGGCTTTCTTCCCTTCGGCAGCCTATTGCTACGGGTATGCGCACTGTATTTCGGGACCGAGCCGGGAGATGGAATTCCTCTTGTAGATGCAATCGAAACCAAGAGGTTTATGCAGGATATGCTTGGACACTTTGCGGAAGAACAAGCGGAAGGCGACTTCGCGAGCTGGGTCCGTGTCGGCGCTTCCTTGCGGCCGGACTATAATACGGCGGGCAAGCAGCCTCGCATTTGGCTGCTCGTCGCCAAGGTCCAGTATCGGACGCATGGCATTAAGTTGCTTGCACTCCTCCACGGCTTGCGCCGCAACGTGGTTGTAGCCAATAAGAAAGTCGACGTCATCCGCCGATACGGCTTGGTTGTTCGGTAATAAATCTCCTCCTCTATCCCTCATGCATCGGCATCTGCATCTTTAAAAAGGATCTCCAAGCTTCTGTAACGACACATTTAAAAGGCACCTTTTAGGTGCCTTAAACAAACTACTGTTCACGCTGCTAGCTTTTTTATTTCCAAAATCTCTTTAATTTACCCGCTTTCTCACCCGGAAGCCCATGAATAAAACGATCGGCGTCATTACGACCTATATCTCCGATTACATCTTCCCTTCCATTATCCGCGGCATTGAACGCCGATTAAACGAAGATAACTATTCCTTGCTGTTATCCAGTACCAATAATGATATCGCGCAGGAAAAAAAGCGCTCGAAATGATGCTGTCCTACGGCGTGGATGGACTCATTATCGAGCCTACCCGAAGCAATGTATACAACCCCAATATCGCTTACTACCTGTCGTTCAAGGAGCAGGACGTTCCTTTCGCGATGATCAATGCCTACTATGAAGAGTTGGAGGTTCCTTCCTTCTGTCTGGATGACGTGCAATCCAGCTATCTCGCAACCCGAATGAAAGGATATATTAAGGCTCTTGGGGAAGCCAAACTACGGTTCCATCCCGAGCATGTGCTTTCCTTCGATACGGAGACGAATATTTAGAAAACTCCAAGCCCCGCAAAATCTCGCAATCAAGAATTTTCGCCCTATTTATGATACGGTTCACCGCGCTGTCTGTAACGGCAAGTTTTGTTTTAATTGTCTTGTCCCGTTGACCAAATTTTACCTGGAACCTATAATTGTGATAATTATACATGAAGGTGAGTGATTCTCATGCAAATGCTTAACTCCAATACGTCCATCAATACGGTGCGGAAGGGATAAATCTAAATGATTTGATCCCTTCCGTGGTAAATCTAATTCACGGAGGGAAAGTAAATGTCTTTTAGTTACTATGGAGAACTATGTACAGAGGTCTATGACCTTACTAAGAAAATCGGTCAATCTTTTGGCGGTGATATAGAATATTACCGTGACAGACTTAAACATTGTAAGGGTCGTATTCTTGAAGCAATGGTAGGGTCTGGACGTGTAATCATTCCGCTTCTCGAATCAGGTCTTAATGTAGATGGAATTGACTATTCTCCTGAAATGTTGGCTTCTTGCCGTCAACGTTGTGAGGAACGAAACTTAGTCGTCAATTTGTATGAATCAAATCTCCAAGAACTTTCTTTGCCCGATAAATATGAAGCTATTATTATTCCAGGTGGTTCTTTCTTGTTAATTGAAAAACGAGAGGAGTCACTAAACGCTTTGAAGTGCCTTTACAACCATCTTCAGCCAGGTGGGCGTCTAATTCTTGATCTTTTCCTACCTGACAATAACTTTGAGTGTGGTCAGTTTGGTGGAACGTCAACATTCAACTTACCGAATGGAGACATCATCACAATGGAAGGCAAGCTTGTTGAAGCAGATTTATACAATCAATACAAAGTTTCATATCTAAAATACGAAAAATGGCGTAACGGTACACTTATCCAGACCGAATTACAACGTTTTGCATTACGTTGGTATGGTATCGAAGAATTTAAACTCGTATTAGAAAGCATCGGCTTTTCGGATGTGGTTGTATCAGCTGATTTCGAATACGGCAAAGCACCAACAAATGGGAAGCAGAAATTTGTTTATGAAGCGATACGACAGTAAATAGACCACAGGGGTTCTTGGTTTTAAGCCAAGGCCTCTGTTTTTTTCCTACCTTAAAAACGAAACGAAGCCATTTTCAAAGTTATATCATATCCATGATCCAGTACCAAGACCCCTTTTTCGAGGGGTCATTTTCGTTTTCAGGAGGGACGTAGAATGCGAATCATCAAATCACAACAGGACTTTGTGCTTTCCGCAAGCAAAAGTCCCCCTCCAGATACCGCATCGTTTTGTGACCACAAAAATCTCACAGATGCCCGTTTGCGCCATCTTTGCCGCCTAACGTGGCCCATCCCAAACACATGCCCAGCAAAGCGCCTTTCCAAGCCCGCTGCGGGATTTTCCGAAAAAACTTGCCGTTACTTGTGGTACGGTTCACCGTAATGTATCTAAACACAAAGTGCTGCTTGACCACAAAATATACATCAGCGTATAAAGAAAAACCAATCCTGACAATGGAGTGGTTTCATTAATTAGAGCTTCACTTTATTTCACTATCGTATTCTATAGTTTTCGTGCCTTGATTACAAAGGTTACAGGAAGCATCTTTGCTTTTTTTGCAAAATCGCCGTTACTCGATAGCATAATTTCATCATCAGATTCTTCAATCATTTGCTCAATGACAAATCCCTCTTTCGCCAACGCATTCACATAGGTTGATAGTTTGCGGTCCGATAATGTTAGCGTACTTTCGCCAAGAGTTACCGAATACCAAGATTCATCGAAATAACATTTTTTAAAAACAAGCCTATCATTGTCTGCAGCAACACATTTGTGTATCGGGTGAGACCAGCTGAAAATAAATACCCCGTCTTTTTTTAGGTAACAAGCAATGCGGCGAAAAGTCCCCTCAAGGTCGGTTGTCCAGCCTATGGCATAAATCGAATAAACAAAGTCAAAATAATCCTCTGGTATGCCACATTCTTCTTCCATGGGAGAACAGATTAATGTCGCTGAAAGACCGCTCGCCGTCAAATGCTGCTTTGTCTTTTCGATTTGGTTTTCCGATAAATCCGTCCCCCATAGTTCAGATGCTTTGCGTTCCCCCAGATATTGCAAGGATTGACCGCTTCCACAGCCTATTTCTAGTATCTTTTTTCCCGAGACATCGCCAAAAAGCTGGCACTTTTCTTCCGAGACAAATGCTCCATAGAACGGAAGTGCGGTTGCTCCTAAAACATCATTTCCTTTTGTATCCCAAAATACGCTATTTGTTTCATGAATACTACGCTGATCCATGTCGACCGAGATGGCGCTAACCTCACCACCGCCTATCATGTTAGTTCTATGAACAGAACTCTTGTCCATGCCGTCGTCCTCCCAAAATAAGATTAACTAAATATAACCAAATATTCCAACCCATCATATCGCACGTATGTTCTTATGTAAATGCATTCTATTACGAATTATTAGATACGTTAGTCGAAAGATATTTCATTTCCATTTTAGACCACTGGATGTTACAAAAATCGGTGGCTTAAGATTTAGAAACGCTTTTATTCTAAGCGGTTAAAATTCAAGGTAAGACGGTATTTTTGCAGTCTAACCATATGCTAAAAAATAAAACAGGGGCACTCTACTGAGTGCCCACGGGTTAAGCAAATTGAAACCCCTTAGGAAAATGGAGGTTCCCACAGCTTCTTTTTCCATCCGAAGTTGTTCCCGGTCACTTGCAAATGGTCATCCAAGGTTATATCTATACCGAAAGGAAGCTTTTCACCATGCCGAAAACGGACGTCTCGCAGTTCTACCTTGTAACCGTTCTGAATTTTTTGACATGAAATATGCACACGATGCGCAAATGCAAGAAAGCTGCGGACGCCGTCACTGCCCATGACCGCTTGAACGACATCGTTCCGCTCCCCCTTTTGGAATATCGTTTCTTCCCTTAGAAGGGTTCCGCTGATTGAGCCTGCAATATACGTTTGATCGGTTTCGTGAACGTATCCCCATTTATGGGGCAGCCACCTGGGAATTAAGAAGGAATGCCCTTCGACTCCATAACGCCCTCGAACAACTTGCAGCATCAAGCGTTGAAGCACAATACGGTATCCAATAAAGAGAAAAGTTAGAACAAATAAAAGAGGGAATACAACCTGTGCCGCCATGACGCCAAACAGCCATAACAACAAACCCGCTAAATGAAGCCCAAAAATGACAGGGTCAAAAATGGGGATGGCATCGCCATGAAACCATTTCCTTGAGATCGGCCGGAAACATTGCACGCCGTACGCATTGAATAAATCGAGGAAAACATGAAGCACGACACCGGCCATTGTCCAGAGGAACAGCAGGAGCATATAATCCCAAGCATGAAAAAGATACGCAATCAAAGGAGTAAGTAAAACCGGCCAACCGACTAGCATCGGCAATGAATGGCTGAACCCCCTATGATGCAATAAGTATGACTCATATCCGCGTATACGAATGACAGAATCGAAATCGGGAGCATTCGAGCCGACGATAGCTGCCGCAAATAATCCGTAAACAACTGATGAATGGCTGCCGATGGCAGGATCGGATAAAACCATTGCCAGTCCGCCTAAAGTCACGCCGAGAAGAAGATGGCTTGCGGTATCCATATCAATCACCTCATCACTGAAATTTAGGTCATAAGCTTCTGTTCAGCTCTACCCGTTAATGGGAAATCCGGTGTTATAGAAGGACGGCCCATGGAAATATAGTGCAAGCCAGATCGTTACAGTTTACGGCCATCGCCGCAGTGTCTAACATATTTCTAGCATCAAAAACGTACGGCGACCTCATCGTCTTCCTCAATCTGACCCAGTCCAAGTGGCCGAACTGATGCCAATCGGTTGCAATCACCACGCAATCGCTACTGGCAGCTGCCGCATACATATCTGTGACTATCGAGTAATTCAGCAATCCCTCAAGCTCTGCATCACGGATCATGTCCTCAAGCCCCGGCTCCCAGATCGGCATAAAGCCGGATTTTAGCAGCATGATTTTATCATCATTTACATCTATGCACACCACCTGGTGTCCAAAACTAGCCAAGGCTGCCCCGGTGACCAACCCGACATATTCCCGTTCCAATGACTGCAATTTTCAAGCGGATTCACCTTCTCCCTGAATGCGTTGGCTTCCTGCCGTCTCCGGATTTTGCTCCGCTTTCACAATCTGCTGACAGCGAGTGTAAATCGACGCCATTGCATGATCCCAAGTGCGGGATTGAGCATGTTCCCTCGCCTCCGTACGGAACAATTGCCATTTGCCTTGTTCGTCGAACCAATCGACCAAAGCCGCAAGAAAGCTCTCCACATTTCCCGCTTGAGCGTGCAAGCCGGTTATTCCATGCTGGACGATCTCCGTCACTCCTCCTTTGTCGGCTACTATAGCAGGGAGACCGGAGGCCGCCGCCTCCAACACAACGTTGCCGAAGGTTTCCGTGGCAGAGGGAAAAACAAATAAATCGGAGGATGCATACAATTCGGCAAGCTCTTCCCCGCTCCGGTAGCCGGTAAAGGTGACATTCTGCGGGGCTTCCATTCGAGCTTGTTCCATCATCGGACCATCGCCAACGACAAGCCAATGCACTTGACCTCGTATTCGGTCCGGTAACCGATGCATTAATTGTAGCAAAACATCCAAATCTTTCTCCGGAGCCAGTCGACCAACGAATAGCAAAAGATAACGTTCCTTGATCCCGTAAAACTCGCGAACACGATCGGAGCGCTTCGCGGGCGTGAACCTGTCGCAGTCAACCCCCCGTGACCATAGCTCCAGATTACTCAATCCCTTGGATTGCAATAGATTAATCGTCTCCTGCGAAGGAGCGAAGATGGCACGGCAGTTACGATGAAACCATTTCATATACGACCAGTACCAGGAATGCGCAAACGGAAACCAATAAGACGCGAGATACTGGTCGAAATGGGTATGATACGAGGCAACTATGGGGATATGAAGCTTCTGGGCGGCATATGCACCGGCAAGACCTACATTAAATGGAGTGGCAATATGAACAATGTCGGGTTTGAATTGAGCAAGTTCATTGCGTATACGCAGCAAGTTTGGAATAACGAATCGATGTTCCGGATAAGCCCAGAAGGGGACACTGGCCAGCCGGCACACCAGATCCTCATAGACAGGCTCTGGCTCTGTGGGTACGAACAGCTTGCAGTCAACACCATGCATGGACAGATAGTCGGTCCAGCGCTCCAAGGTAAGCGCGACGCCATTGACTTGGGGGACAAACGTGTCTGAAAAAACAGCAATCCTCATCAATTCACTCCCTTTTTCAGATCTATCCCCAAAGTAACACGTTTTCATTATCGCTAATTCATCGCAAAGTAATTTTTATGAAAATTTCGCTCTTTTCGGATTAAAATTTCTTTAATAAAAAAAAAAAGGCACCTCTTTCGAGATGCATCCTAATCAACTATAAAATTTTTATTTAAAATAAAAATCACCGTCCGATTCCCGATAGGAATCTTGAACGGCGACAGTTTTAGAGTCATCACTTAAGTGGCATTTCTTTCGGGTAAAAGCCGATATCACTTTGCAAGGCTAGTCGGCCAATTCCACCAGCAGCTTGCCAAGCCGGTCAAGGTTCTGTTCATTAGCTTCTATGCAGATCGGCTTGGCTTGTTCAAACTCCTCTTTCTCCTTAAAAAGTTGACGGAAGGTGACCCTGGTGCGGCCATCGAAGCCCTCGAAGGTAGCCGTTACCCGAAATTCGTGAACGTTTAGATGATCAATCACGACCCGCTCCGTCGGCACGATCTCAACAAAGACATTATGGTTAGGATAATCCACGCCATCCGGTCCATGCATGGTGAATAACCACATGCCTCCCGGTCTCATATCGCACTCGTGAAACGTGTTCGTAAAGCCTTCAGGCCCCCACCACCTTGCTAACAAATCGGGAGTTGTCCAGGCCCGAAACACAAGCTCCCGCGGGACATCGTACTCGCGCGAAGCAATAAGTTCATTTTCACCTATAGTCATGCTCCTATCTCCCCTTCTACTACCTTGCCCAGTGTGTCCAACATGATGTTTGTACCGTGTTCTCGTATTTCTGGCGTATCATGTCCATCAAAGAATGCACCTTGTTCCGTGAAAATCAGCTTCGTACCGCCCTCCACCTTGATAAGCTCGACCGTTGTGATCGAGACGGAGATGCGTATGTCGCCCGAATCCAGGGTGTACGTATAGACAATGCGCTGCTCTGGAACAAGCTCCTGGTAGCTGGCGTCGAAGGTAAAGATCGGCCCTTCCGGCGGCCCTCCTCTGCTATACTCGCGCCCGCCAACCTGGAAATCGAAGATGTCTGGCTTCGAAAACCACTTGGCTTTGGCAATCGGGTTGGCCCATGCGTGATAAACCCGCTCCGGTGAAGCGGCATAAGTCCGCTCGACGACGAAGGTTCCATGCTTGACGAATCGTTCGTTCATTGATTTTCCTCCTTATGTTTCGGTATTCCGTTCTCCTCGGCAAGAAAGTCTCCCAACAGGTCCAAATGCCGCTCCCAACTCGTTTGCCGCTCAATGATTGGTTTCTCAAATCTCATCTTCATCGCTTGCAGAAGGCTCGTGAAATCTTCAACCGTTAAATCCGCCTTGCCCTGCATAAGCTTGGATACATGACTGAGCTGCTCCAATAGTTTCTGCTGCAGTTGGATCTGTTCTTTGATTTGGTTTATTTGAAGGGTGACGATCTCAAGCGGAGTGATCCTCCCGCCAATTAACGCCGACTTAATCTCCTCGAGAGATAACCCCAGCTCTTTAAGCGATAATATCTGGTGCAATCGCGACAAGTCCAATTCATTGTACAGCCTGTGGCCGGATTCCGTTTGTCCCGACGGAGAGAACAACCCGATTTGATCATAAAACCGCAAGGTTCGTACGGTAATTCCCGTCAGCTTGGCGAGATCTCCGACCTTCCAATGTTTCTTCATGAACCATCTCCACTCTTTGGCGCTAGCTTATGTACCGGTAGCTCTATTGTAAAACATTACGTTACGTAAGGTGCAAGCGAAATCGTTAAAATACCATCACTCTTTTTCCAACATAATGTTACAACACGTTACTACATGAAGATCTCGATTTTTGTTTTAAATACTTCAAATCATTCCAAGCTATTTAGCTTCCAGCACGTCATCGTTTATCGTTCGTGAAACGCTAGAAAGTCAGCACGATCAAGCCTTTTCCTCTTCTTACTTTGTCACCTTTTCGAATGAAACAACCTTGCTTCAGGGTTGACATTCGAGCAAAGATTTTTGTCTAAATATTTTTATGAATCTGGTTTACAACTCGACAGAAGTTCTATTGCAAGCTTGATATAATCTAGTTAACTCTTAATACTAGGTTGGGGGGAATGGAAGAATGGAAGCTATTTTATTGTTCATCTGGAATCTAATGATGGTAATCAAACGGGAAAATGCAAATCAGAACGATAAAGGTAATCCAGCCTGTCTTGGCATAATCTATTCGTTTGAAGCGTACTTGATTGATAAGCAATCCATAACCGTCCTGCCGGATTGGCAAAAGAATAATGAGCCTCTGCAGCCATTCATCCCTATACAAAAAAGCCCGCAACGCAACCCGCGTACCGATTGGCAGATTTGGTGCGAAAATAATAAAATGTTGTTCCAGAGCACCGCTTAGCGTTAACGTAAAGTTAGATCGCTCTAATTGTTGCATAATACCACATAGACTGTGAATTTCCAGTGGTGTGCCTTGGTTAACCCATTTACAATTGAAAGGAATGAAAAAAAATGAAACCAATTTTGTTCTTTTTCTGGAATCTTATAATGGGAGTCAAACGAGTCCATATCAAACAGCTTCATAAGCAAACAACATGTCCCGTTTTAATCTATTCGTTTGAAGTGCATATGATGGGGAAACAAACGGTGGCCGTCTTGCCGAGTAGGCAGAATCAGCATTGCATTAAGCTGCAGCAACCGCTCCCTATGCAGAAAGACCCTCAAAATAACCCCCTGGCCGAATGGCAGATTAGGTGCGAGAACAATAAGATGTTGTTCCAAAATTCCGCTTGAGGAGCCATATGCAGCAAAATATCTGTAGAACGAAATTGAGGAGCACCCGTCTGGGTGCTCCTTTATATTTTATTGAGGCTCACCGTATCAACTCTAGGGCGAAATGATTTGGATACCTCTTTGGGTGCCCTTTCTATTGCATTGGACTTAGACGGCTTCAATTCATCTCCCTTTACAAAAAGCTTACACTAAGAGAAATCAATCTATGGTAATCTACAGATGCAGAAAAAATACAACAAGTTTTGACACCGGTGTCAAATGAATTTGAACTTCAGATTGTTTAAGGAGATAGATGATGGATAAAAAATATACGATCCGAGATATCGCCAATCTTTCAGGATTTTCTTTTAAAACGGTATCTCGTGTCATTAATAATGAACCCAATGTGAAATCGGCTACGAAGCAGAAGGTTATGAAAGTGATCGACGAAACTAATTTTAAACCAAACCTCTTTGCCAAAAATTTAAACAGTAAAACCGTGAAAAACATACTTGTCTCGGTACGTAAAACACCAGGACAGAACACGACACAGTGGTTTGATATTTTCATGGCGCACGCGAATCAGATCGCTAGAAGTCATCAATATACGATCATTCAAGAAGTCATTTACGACGACAATGAGTTAAGCGGATCCATGCTGGAGCAGTTCGGCGGTTTTATCGATGTACTGGTTTTATTTTATGTCGAGAAGCACGACAAACGAATTGAGATCGCGAGGCGTAATCAAATTCCTTTTATCTCTTTTGAGAAAAATAACGAAATCCCAATTTCAATCTCAAATAACAACCGAAAAGGTGTCGAAGATGTCGCCGAATATTTATTCGAGAAACAGTTAACGCGGATTTGTTTTCTGCTGGGAGGTGAATTCGAGGTGAATATTGAACGGGCAGACGCCTTATCGGATGCGTATACCCGTCATCAAATCCCTCTTGCCGACCTAGAAATCGTATACCATATGAATGCTTTGGAGAAAATCAAGCAACTTGTCGAATATAAAATCCAAGAGCATGAACTTCCTCAAGTATTTTTTGTTTCCGGCGATGAGAAAGCAATAGCGGTTTATCACGCTCTTAACCGCCACGGCATATCCATTCCAGCAGATGTTTCCGTCATCGGATTTGATAACATTCCAATGTCCAGCTACTATTCACCGCCGCTAACCACGATGGGACAAGACTTTGAGAGGTTGGCTCATGAAATGTTTGTGGTTATTGCCAAAATATTTAATGGCGAAGAAAACATTCAATCCATTGAAGTAGATCCCCAGCTGATCATCCGAGAAAGCGTCCGAATCTAACCTAGATGGACCGAAGGAACATTCCGTGTGTTTTTACACACGTTTAAATATTAAGCAATATTGACAACGGTGTCATAAAATGGGGAGCGATAATGATGAGCATAAAATTTTGGTTCAAAAGCACGATGATTGCAATGACGATTGTATGTTTACTGACAGCTTGTGGTAAGCCGGCCGAATCCGATAACGCGAACAAAACCCAACCAAGCGACACTAGTAATCAAGCTCCTGTCGAAGTGGAATTTATGTCTAATGCGTCGGGCGGAACGTTGGAAGCTTATAAATCCATTGTCGATAAGTTTAATACCGAACAAAACGGCGTCTCCGTTAAATTAACGAGCGTCAGTGACGGGTACGAAAATTTGCTCAATGTCAAAATGGCAAACAACGATTTGCCGGATTTATGGTCGACGCACGGTTGGTCGGTTCGCAAATACAGTGAATATCTGCTTCCGCTCAACGATCAGCCATGGGCTTCTGAACTAGTAGACGAAATTAAGCCAACGATTACGGACGAGCAAGGCAACTTCTTCGTTTTGCCCTTGAATGTCGACTTGAGCGGCATGCTATATAACGAGCAGGTATTGGCTGACTTAAACATACCCGTGCCGGAAACGTGGGATCAATTCCTGGCCGCATGCGAGAAGATCAAACAAGCCCATTTAACGCCCATTCATATCGGTGGCAAAGAAGCCGGTGATGTAGCTGGATTCATCAATCGGGTCTCCTTGTCGTTATTAATCGGAAATAGTGAATACAAGTATGGAGAAGAACTGACCAGCGGAAATTTCGACTGGAGCAACTTCCGTAAGGTTTCGGAATTTATTCTTAATCTCAAAAATAAAGGCTATTTGAACGTTGATCATTTGACAGCAGACAAGCAAGGTACATTTACAGGAATGGCACAAAATAAAGTAGCTTTTGCCTTCCAATCCAATCTGTCCATCGTTGAGATCTTGAAGCTGAATCCAGAAGCGAAAATCTCCTTGATGCGTTTGCCCGTTGCCCGTACGCAGGATCAGCCTTTTCTAATTAGCGGTGAACGCGATGCCGTAGGGGTATGGAAAGACTCCAAGCATCAAAAAGAAGCGTTACAATTCCTCGAGTACTTGGCTAATCCGGAAAATGTTCGCACCGTCGCCCAAAGCTACTCCTTACCTGCAGGTATCAAAGGTGTGGAGGTGGACCTAGGACCACTGCAAGCTGTATTTTCCAAATACTCCAATGTTCAAGTTTTAAACCATTTCGACCGCGACTATTTGCCTAATGGAATGTGGAATACGTTGAAATCGGTTGGTCCTTCCTTGTTGGCTGGAGAAATGAATCCGGATCAAGTGTCGAAAGCAATGAAGGATGATTACGATCGCCTCCGCAACGCCGCGAAGTAACTAGCACACCAGGGTGCAATGGGGTTTTGCAAATCATATTAGCGAAACCCCACGCGCCTGACTTCAGGGAGGATGCCTAAATGATGTTGAAGCGATACTATCGGAGGTTTGTCAGTAACAACTTATTCCTCCTTTGTATTCCCGCACTTGTTTTATTTGCTGTGTTTCAGTTTTATCCGCTCATTCACGGCATAAAAATTTCGTTGACCGATTGGAACGGCTATTCTCCGAAGTATCATTTCGTTGGATTAGACAACTATACCCACCTGTTCACAGATGAAAAAATCAAGAAAGCCCTAATGAACACCTTCATTTATGGGTTCGGCACAACGATTATTCAGAACGTCTGGGGGCTGTTATACGCACTGCTGCTTAACTTAAACTTCGCTGGACGGAATCTGGTTCGGACTGTCGTCTATATGCCTGTGCTTATTTCTGGCCTCATTATGGGATATATTTGGTATTTTCTCGTTCAGTACGACGGCGGCGCTTTGAACGAATTGCTGCTGCTGGTAGGTGCCGAGCCCATCGACTGGCTTGCAGACGGCGACCGTGCCGTTCATATTATCGTGTGGGTGACCAGCCTTCAGTATGTCGGTCAAGCGATGATTATCTATCTAGCCGGATTAAAGATTATTCCCCACATGTACTACGAAGCGGCCGAAATCGACGGTGCTAGTGTGTTGAGCCGCTTTTTCCGAATTACGTTACCGTTATTAATGCCAGCCATCATTACGAGTGTGACACTCAAGCTGATCGCGGGCTTGCAGCTATTCGATAAAATCATGGCGCTAACTAGCGGGGGACCCGGCTTCAGCACTCATTCTATCTCAACTATGATCAGTTATTTGTATCATGGCAATCAGAATGCCGGTTATGCGGCAGCTCTCGGCGTAGGACTATTCGTGTTGGTTATCGTTCTGACTTTGGTAACGAATCGGTTCCTATACAAAAAAGAAGTGGAGTTTTAAGCTATGAAAAATCGAATTTTCCCGTTCATTGGCTTGCTTATTATGGCGGTCCATCTCGTTCCGTTGTATATCACTGTCACTGTAGCGCTCAAGCATAAATCGGATTTAAGTTCCCGATGGGTTTTGCCTAATTATTTATCGTTTGATAACTTCCTAAGGGCGATTGAGGAAGCGAGCTTGCTTCGAGCATTCTCGAATACGATGATCATGACCGTGGCGACCGTCGTACTCGTCGTGCTCTTCAGCTCCATGGCCGGGTATCCGTTGTCACGCATCAAATCCAAGGCGAGCAGAATAATTATGAACGTGATCTTGGCGGTCATGATGATTCCTTCGCTCAGTATTATCGTACCCTTGTACAGCGTATTGCACAGCATGGGCGGGATCAATTCATACTGGGGCATGATTCTTGTATTAACGACAAACAATTTGCCGATGGGTATTTTCCTTTACGCGAATTTCATTAATACCATCCCTAAGGAGCTGGACGAAGCCGCAGTCGTCGATGGATGCAACCGATACAGCGCCTTCTATCGCGTAATCCTGCCCCAACTCAAACCAGTAACAGCAACGGTCATTATATTGAAAGGGCTCGGCGCTTGGAATAACTACGGGTATGCCCTGTTTTTCCTTCAAGACGAGGAGAAGCAGACGATAACACTGGCCATCTCCAAGTTTTTCTCGGAATTTATGTACAATATGAATGCCGCTTCGGCTGCCGCACTTCTAGCTGTTATTCCGGTCATTTTGGTGTTTGTGTTCTTACAGAGGTTTTTCATATCCGGTTTAACGGACGGAGCTGTGAAATAATGATTAATCACGCAGACAAGGAGAATTTTTATGAGCTTTGAAACATTCGTTTCCGATCTAGAAAGACGATGGAATCAAGATATGAGCAATAGACCGGAGGAATGGGTCGTTTCGAAGAGTCTAGCGAGCAAAATAACGCAGGACGGGCAAATGAATGACTTTTACGGTGCTACCTCTGTTATCCCATTGTCCGACTCTGATCGCCAAAAGTGCCGGATTGCTCAAGAGCGGCTGCTTGAAGTGTTGGAGCATCGAATAGTAAAACTCGTACCCGAGACGTTCCATTTGACGATCCATACTTTCAACAATGTCAATAACACACCTATTGGCATACAGGTCATTCAGGAAAATTTGGCGCAGCTTGAAGAAGCTATCGAGTCGGAATATCGGAGCATAGCCGCACAATACAGAGGGCAGTGCATTCGAATGCGTGCACTTGGAGCAAGCACCAGCGGCAAAGATGCCGTCAGTATTAAATATGTTCCAGCATCCGAGTGTGATTACAACATATTAATCGATTTATACAACCGGATGGAGAAGATCTTTCCTGAACGCAAGCCCTATGTGCCCCACGTATCGCTTGGTTACTTCAAACTGAAGAAGCTTGAACAGAAAGAAATCGCCTTGTTATATGATACACTCGAACTTATGTGCAAGGTGCTGGACTTGGATATCGTTCTAGACGTCGATCATTTCGTCTATCAACGTCATTTTCATATGAACGACTTTCGGGATATTTTTAGAGTGAAGGAATGCCGTTAGACTTGGAATGGTGAAGGAATAAGCCTAGCATATTAAGAATAGACCCTTCTGTGTTGTGGCAGAAGGGTCTATTAATAGCGTGAGCCATTGCTTTTGCAAGCCCAAACCCGATACCTTTACTAGCTCTTGTTATCCATGGCAATCTTGTTAGTCAAATCAAATTGAGGGTACATCTTGGCGGCCTCCCTCTTCCATGCAATCATCCATTTTATATATGATTGTTTCATAGCTATTCGCCCATAATGCTGAAGACTCTTTCTCGATGTGAAGATCGTCCCTTCCAGTGCGATAGAGCATATTTTTCCTATCTTTGAGAAATTCGTCTGCTTGGGTTTCCTTGTCAAACTGAACGAGCACAGGAGCCTCTGACAAATTAACGATAATCAAAAACTTGATGCCATTGTGCTGCCTTATGTAGGATAACACCATTTTTTCCGAGTTCCGTATGAACTCTAATTCGCCCGCCCAAAATGCCGGCTGATTTGTTCGAAGATGGATCAGGAATTTATAGTGCTCGAATATCCTTGTATCAAACGAATCCCAGTTGAGTTTATACTCATCGAATAAGGACGTCCATGTTTCCATCGTATTCTCATTAAATTCCTGTCCCATCATGATGAGGGGAACGCCTTCGAGCGTCAGTAAGATTGAAGCAGCAGGTCCTGCATGCTCCACACCCAAATACTCCCTGACTCTGGACTGTTCTTTCTCCTCAAGCCAATTCATCCTCAGAGAATTTTTAGGAAAGCTGTACTTGTAAGAGTTATAAATCGTTATAAAATCAGTCTGTGTAATCGTTCTGTCAATCATCTGACGAATAAGAATTCGAGGATTCCCGTTATAGGTTAAATCACAGGCTTCAATATGATGATATTCATCGTATGACTGAGAGATCAGGATGAGATCCCCTTTTACTTCCAGCAGGGCTTGCTTGATCTCTGTGAGGAAATCATAGGGAGTAATGTCCGAATCATCCAATCGAATTCCGTCAAAATCAAACTCGGTAATCCAGTATTTCATAGCCTCAATTACATATTTCCTCATGTCGCAGCTGCTAAAATCTAAACCAGCAAAATACTCTCGATGGGGCACATCATAGTAGATCTCATCTTGTTCATTATGTGTAAAATATTCTGGATGACTTCCTGTCAGAATATGATCCACACTGGTGCGGTTCAAGACCCAATCCAATATGACCCTGATCCCGTTTGCATGAGCTTTGCGCATAAATAACAATAAATCATCTTTGGTTCCGAATTCTGGATCTATCGAATAAAAATCTTTTACCGCATAAGGGTCACCGTATTTACCAATCCTACGTTCATGTCCCACTTCGTTAAACGGCATCAGCCACAGCGTATTGATTCCCATTTCTTTAAAATAGCCGATCTTATCAGCCAGTCCTCGGAAACCGGTTTCTGTATACGCACGGAGATGAAGCTCATAAATGACCGATTTTTTAATCCATTCAGGACTAGAAAGGGCTGTAAAGTTCTCATACATGTATCCTGGGTGATTTTTTGAAATCTCATTTGTTCTGATCAGTACATCACCATATTCAGTTACAGTAATCGCAGAGTTATTCTGCCCATCTTCCGATACACTCGGATTCAACGGGTCTAAAATCCACGCTTCCCCATTCACCACAAACTTATAGAGATGTCTTCCCTTAAGAATAGGTAATTCAATCTCCCAACCTGTCGCATCCTCCATTCTGTTCATGTAGTTTCTATCGCCATTCCAATTATTAAAGGTCCCTGCTAGAGCAACGCTATTGACAGGAGTATCCGTATAATAAACAAATCGTACACCCTTAGATCCCTTTGTTGGAAATTTAGTCAGCATGGTATGAAATCACCTCGAAGATTATTTATTCTCTTCTCCTATCGTATCTGTATTGAAACAGGCTTCCAATATCCGATACCACTCCATAATGATGCTATTCTGTTGTGATCATCCGGCCCATACCATGAATGGTTTCGTTAGCTCTGGCTATGATGGTGTCTTTAAAGCTTTTAGGGGAACAATGATGGACTCGTTTAAACAACTTGTAGAAGTGTGATATGTTCGGCAAGCCAACCTGCTCAGCAATCTGTGCAATGCTAAGATCTTCGGTTAGAAGCAGGCGTTCTGCATATTTGATTCTGCGATGAATGACATAGTCAGTGAAAGTAATGCCCATAGTCTGTTTAAAATATTTAAGGAAATAGGTATAGCTGAAACTGACGAGAAGACAAGCCTGCTCAACCGTTATTTTATCGGATAAATGAGCTTCCACATAATCGAAAACTAACTTTAGCTTGGCATAGTTCATCGATCGGTTGTGTTCTAACATTCCCTCATTGTCATGACGTAATAATAAAAAAAGACATTTCTTTACCAAATAGTTAATGGCCATCTCATAGCCTCTCTGCCTCTGTTCATGTTCCTGTTGCAATTCTATTACCGTGCTGTAGAATTGTTGCCGCAATTCCGAATTCTCCCTAAATAATGTGTTTAACTTTACTAAAGGCAGCATTGATTCCTGGAACAAATAAAGGAAAGGAAGCATGTTAGAATCAAAGAATGCCTCCAGCTCGAATTGGAGCACAACATAATCAACCACTTCGTTTTGTTTTCTCTGATCAAGATGGGGTTCGCAAGAACCCAAAATCAACACATCCCCCGCTCGCAAGTGATAAACTTCAGCTGGTGTGTGGATTTCCATTCTTCCAGATCGTACAGCAATAATCTCTATCTGCGGATGGAAATGCCACCCATGCTGACAGATGATCCTACTGTGAAAGCTGCGCACTTGAATACGAAGTAGCGGGTCGTTATAAAGAATTGGCTCTTTAAATAATTCCATAAGATAGACACCTCGTCGCTTCGGAAGCAATTTTCCGCACCCTGAAAGAGATTAATGCCAAAAATTCGCCCTATTTGTGATAAGGTTCAGCATATCATTCTAAAGGCGAAATTCTTTAAGCAAAAAGGATCTGGAAGCTTACTTTCAGATCCTTTTTCCATATTGAGGCTTTGAATTCCTTTATTTTCACATCAAACACTAATAAATTTTTCAGGGGTAACTAATTATTATTTCGTTTGTTAACTTCAATCGCAATGAACTCCGGCAAATAATTGGGAGTACAGCCCTTTGATACCATTTCATCTTTATAAAGACCCGTTTTCTCACCAAGTTCAATACAACGTGCTCGATTCTTTTGATCATAAACGCCTATCCAGCCTGCTGTGAAATTCATAGCCCATTGAACTTCCGGTTCTTCCTTCGCCATATTAGCTTCAATTGCAGATAGTAAGTCTTCGGTGTTATCAGGAGGTGTTTGTCCAGTCCATCTCAATCGCCCTTTATAATACCAGAAGGCTCGCCTTTGAAGAGCAGAAGGACTATTTTCCCATAACTCCATCAATGCAATTTTCTTCTTGTCTTTGGTGAGCTGATTAGCCATTAACCAATCCATTAAGTTATTTCGCTCTTCAAATGTGTGAATCTGCATATCCTTATCAAGCTTATTTAGCACATCTTCTGAAAGAAGTTTTTTGTCCATAATTAAGATTGCCAATAGTCTGGGCAAAAACCCTTCGGTTGACCAAAGTTCCATAGCTAGTTCGTGATCTATTTTAATGTCCTTCGCGATTTTTCGTAAGTCGCCTAGCTTAGTTTTACTATTGATCTGTGGTAGAATGTTTTCTGCTTTTGAAGAGCGTTTCATTTCAGTACTTTTATTCTTATTCATTTGACACAACTCCTTTATTAAAGCACTGTTTCATAATATGTCCATGGCCCGATATATGCCCCAACCAACGAGCAACATCGGCATCGAATCGGCAAGACACTGACGATAGAATCCCTCGTACTTGGAAATTCAGAGTTCATCCGGGTGAAATATTAGGCTGTGGAAATCCTCATCAGAGATCATTGGAGAATGATAAGTCTTTTCCTTTATCTCTGGAATATCAGTAATAATTTCTATTGGGTTCCCTGGTTTATTGGAGTGAAGAACTTCATAATAATGAACCTCCCCTAAAACCAGCTCCTTATGGAAATAAGGAAGCTCGTTTGCTGGACTGAACCACAAACCGAAAGAAGTGTAGGTATCATCAAATAATTCTGGATCTGGTCCAAAGAATAGGACATAATTATAAGTTCCTTTGATCAAACTACTCTCATAAACTATTCCTTGGTATCCTAATTGACGAATGTACTCGGCTAAAACTTGTGTTGGAACGTATTCTAAGTCTTTTTCTTTATCTAAGATGGGTTTGCTAATCTCCCATTTAAACTGTGTGATAAACTCATCAATCCAAATAAGATCATGATCATAGTTCTCATCAAAAATGCTGAGCTTGGGTATCTGTGGCTTTATTGATAAGTCGAGTACTTTAATATCTTTCTTAGGATAAAAAGCGCCGACAATTACTTTACCTCCTACTATCGCGCGAATTTCCTGTAGGCATGTGGATAATGAATTAGCTAGATACATGTATGAAATTCCTGCAGGGCTCATTCGATTATTAGGTGCATACTTAATTGGCGCAGGTGATGTTTCCTTATAAGCATTAATATCACTAAGCGTTTTGCTATCTTCTAACTCAAATGATCTTGCTCGAATCAATGTGTTTTGAGAATTGAGTGTGGCTTGCATTGAGTTGAATACAATTTCTAGCTGGTTAAGTAATTTTCCACGGTCTGATTGTGGTCCCCCAATATCAAAGTATCGATTGAAATGCATGCAAGCGAATTTAAATTGCTCCCAAGCAGTATAGGCAGTGGTGCTCTCACTACCGTATAGTTCATTTGTTAAGACTAAACACGGATCATGGACATCTCTATAATCGTCCTCTGCACCTTGCATAATATCCCGATCAGTTGGTCCGCTAGCACGAATCATATCCTTTATTATTTTGTTTATAACAATAGTATTAACGTAGGTATCGTCAAATATTGCTTCTTCCTCGGTGAGAATATCAACAACTGATTTTCCACTGGTTGAATAGCAACCATCTTCGGAGTCATAAAAGGCACCAGTTCCATCGTTGAGATGTTCATATGCTTTGCCAATACATTCTCTAACGTAGCATCCGACATCTTCTATAGGACAAACATATATTCCATTACTTTGACAATAGTCACAGTTACCCACTTGATATTTGTCCTGAATGAACTTAACAATGCCTGTAGATTGGAAACAATTTTCGCAACAGTACTTGTCCCACATACATATACGCCCCCTAGTATGGGAAATTTAATCATTGTAGTATTTATCGGATAGATAATTCGAACCCGCGATGCACAGTTTAGAAAACCATAGAGCTATTAATTAAGAATTTATCAATTTATTTTTAAATAAAAATAGATGTAAATAAAGGGTACCTAACAAGGCACCCTACAAAATGAGATGTTTTCAGATAACCGTAACTTCAGTTTCTGTTTCAACTACAGCTTCTACCTCTGCCCTAATCAAATCATAAATCTCAAGATGACCATCTATTGCTTCAAAACTCACTACTAATGAGTAAAAGGCTTTAATGTTTGGATCTTTATTCCATCCAGGATGTCCAATAACAGCTATATTGAACCCATTTGTTAACTCATGAGATTTTATAACGGCCCAATCTTTTTGAAGTGTGCCCGAATTTCTTGAAACACCGTCAATTCCTGTATTAATACGATTGCCGATAGTCCAAGGAATATTAGATTCATCATCCCTTTGCTGATGATTTCTTCCATGGAGAACACGATTAGTAAATGAAGTAGGACTTTCACCAATATTACTACTTTTCCAATCAAGCCATGTCGCTAAATAACCCCTCAATTTCTTCCTTGTTCTTCTCGGTTTAGCTACATAGGATAAAGTTATTTCAATTAAGATATCATGCTCCTACCCAGCTGTTCTGATTGAATCTGGAATAGGAATTTCGTAAACATGGGCTTCTTTTGAAATGATTTCTGTTCGCCCTGTGGTCATTAGAGTTACTCGATATGGATTATTTAAGGTCGCTCTTTCTACATTAGGCACGCCATATCCCATGTGCCTTAAGACATTTACTTTCTCGTTTTGTGGAACTGTTGAGGCCCAATTAGGCCATCTAGCTGATTGTGCTAGTAATGCCCTATACAACAATGCCGATTCATCAGGTAACGTTTTTTGTATGTGTGCTAGTACATGAGTTACCTTAGGTGTAGCATACGAAGTACCAATACTATCTTTTGCATACGCCGGTGGAGATGAGCGAATCAGTTCGGGGCAAACTTCTGACGGATTAGTAAAACTCCTCGGCGTACCGTTATCAATTACATATGTTCCACCGTATTCTGCAACATCAGGTTTCAATGTATCCCAAATACCTAGACCAGTTGCAGAAAAGGCGGATGGCCACCCATCTCCCCCAAGTGTTCTTCTATCAACATCAACTAGCTCTCCATGACTAATTGAACCAACAGTTATCGCCTGTAAACTTTGAGCAGGACTTGGTATTCTGCAAGATTGTTCTAACAAGTAATCAGGATAGGTCCTACCTGAATCAAGATGTTGCCCTATTCCATATCTAAACGGTCCATTATAATCCGGAGGTACATTACCTGCAGCTTGTACAAATAAAATATCATTCTGATAAGATAGGTTATCCATTTCCGCAGGCCACGAAGACATATGTTTAAGTCTAAATGGGAAAAATCCAGTAATTGAATGATTATACAGTCTTGTATTTGTCTCTTCTAAGTATTTTTCAACTATTTCACGTAACAGTTTGGGAGGAAATAATCTGCTAGGCATTAAGTTCCTCTCATTTAATACTCTAGCATTTTGAATCCAAAACTCTGCCGTCACTAAACCAGTCTTAGGGATTTCATTTGGATACAAGACAGCACCTGCCACTCTTGTTCCATGCCCACCACCATTTACCCTGTCTGAAATATCAGTCTCATCTGGTAAGTAGCAATGAGACATATTTGAATCCACCGCTGGATTCAATAACCTATGTCCTTCTTGTATTCCACTATCAATAATACAAATCCTGGGTGCATTCTCTTCAGGAGGAATTACTTCGACTTCATCAGTAAAAGTATTGCCAAATTCATCTTGAGCCCTTAAAAAAACCATTTCCTCAGGTTCAACTATCTCAAAAACGTATGGGAAGTTTAGAGTGATATCCTTTAAACCTTTACCATTTATCTCAACCCTAGCAGTAAAACTATCAGACAGTGACGTAATTGCATCACCTTCTTCAAAAATGCTAATAATATTACCGCCATAAGCATTAATAAAGGTTTCTAATAGTATTTCTCTTTCCATTTTAAGTTCATCAAGTTGTAAATATACTTCTTGAACTTTTCCTTCCCATTTAGAATGTCTTAATTGAAATCTATCTTCATTTTCTCCAACATTTCGTTGAACTGGATCAGGAATAACAAAACTGCCCAGACACTCAATACCGATATCTACTGTGTAGTGCTCATCATCACTGATTCCAGGCCATTCCAGATATATTTTTTCAGATAATATTCTTTGTAGTCGCACATCAATGTTTTCATCACCATGCAGTTGATGGATTTGTGCAGAGCTCCCAGACCTTGGTAGATTTTGAATGAATTTATCAACATTGTTAAAGAAACGCACCATGTCTATGTCTTCAGTAGCTATAACAATAAATCCATCCTCTTGCTCAGATATAACTTCAAAACCAAAAGAACGTAGAAAATCTGTATCTACGTTCGGATCTATTTCCAATAGTATAGGAATTGATCTAGGTAATTCAGGAAGGCCTTCTTCTTGCCTAAGAATAATTTTTTGATGCCATGCTTGATTGATACTTGTAGCTTTATTTCTAAGGTTCCCACCGTGTCCTACTCTGTTGTTCCTATTAGCTTTCGTAGTTTGAGAAGTTTGCCCGCCCCCGGTAAGATATGCTCGGTCTTTGATGATTAAGGGTAAAGGTAAGTGCTTATAATTACCTTGATGAACCATTCGATATTACCCCATATTTTCGTAATTTTTTGTCTGACTAATAACATTCATTAAATTCTTATTTGAGACAAAATCATATCCGCTTAGAATAGCTTCTTTTGCAGAATTCTCCGCGATTTTTACAATTTCAGCAGCAGAAAAACCTTTCAGTCGCTCGACAATTTCTATCCACTGAATATCATTAGAAAAGTGAAGTAATGAAAGTGTAACTTTTATTAGTTTCTCGATCTGTTCATTTCCTGGTTTGGGAATTTCAAAAGCATCATCAAACCTTCTGAATAATGCTTTATCCAACGCACCTTGCAAATTTGTTGTAGCTATAATCAAGCCATTACCGTTATACTCATCTAAAAGTTGCAATAAAGTATTTACAATTCGAGGTATCTCCCCTACATCTTGACCGCCTTCTCTTGATCTAGCGATAAAATCACACTCATCTAACAACAGAACGCAGGGATTACTTGCTGTACTTTCAAAAAGGTTTCTTAAATTTACTGCTGATTCTCCTAGGTAAGAAGAAAGTATTGAATCAAATCTTACCTTTAACAAAGGTAAGCCCGTGTTCCAAGCAATTCTTTGGGCACCTAATGTTTTCCCACAACCTGGAGAACCATAAAGAAGTATTTTTTTTCTATGTTTTAAACCATACTTCGCTAGCCTCTCCCTAGCTGTAAACTCTTTTTCTATAACGGCAAATCGATTCTCAATGTCTGATGGTAAAACCATGTGATGCTCAAGATCATTTCTTTGAATTAATGTAGCTAATGGTTGGTTATAACGCCTATCCGTTGGTAAATTTACTAAAGCTCTTTTTTCCCCTATGTTAGTATGTTTATTAGGAGGTACTGTTTCAATTAATCTTTGGGAAGATACTTTATTATTAATTATTTTATCTAATTGTTGAGCGAGAACTTCATGACCTTTCTTTTTCTCATCTTCAATTATGACATAAGCCAGCTTTTCCAAGCTTTCGCTTCCATTTTCATTAATTGCTTTGAACAGCCGTTTCATTAACGAGGCATTCACAATTTTATCGCTCCTTTCTATAATCGTATCCAAGCTTAACTGGTTAATTTCCTTATTATTTACATTATACTCGATTCAGTTTCTTTATTGTGACTCTTTTTTCAATCTTTCCTTGACAAATTGAATTTCGCTTTATTTATGATACGGTTCAGCATATCATCGCTAAGGCGAAATTTTTTGGACACCAGTATGAGCGGTTTTTAATTTCCCTTAACACTGTAAATAGAAAGGACTCAAAAAATGCAGCTTCGTCAGCTGCATTTTTCTCAATTATTATTATTCACTGCTCTCCAAATTCAGTAAGTTTACGATCTAAAATATCAACCACTTGTGTTACAGTTAACTGACGTAAATCTAAATGACCCACAGAACTTTTCAAACCTACAATAGGAGTATCATCCAGCTTAATTGGGAGTAAGTATTCAGTTATTCTCTTCTGAGATGCATTCCTACCAATTTCGGATTCAAAACTTGTCCAATCTTTAATCGGATATTCCTTAGAAATAAAGATTACCATGTATAATGCTTCATTTGTATATACTTCAAGTAACTTAGGCTGTAAATCTGTCCCCCAGAGAATATGTTGTACATCAAAATCATAAAAAATATTAATTCCCATCTCCCTGCAACTGTCAACAAATTCTTTTACTGTCTCACGGACTTCACCCGCAAATGAAACCGCAACGTCATAGGCATATCCATTATTACGAATATGTAACCTTGATTTAACTAACTCCATATCAACAAGATTTAAATAAAATCTAAAAGAAGGATCTTCTATTGAAATATACGATGCACCTTTTCTATAGTAAAGTGCATCACTTAGTCCTCTAGATTCAATAACATCCGCTAGATATTTCAAACAGTTTGCAAAAGACGTTCCCTTCCTATTTCTTTCACCAGCATCAGAAATGCTCCCTACAATTTTAGATCGCAATGTCTCAACTGCAATTTCTGATTTGTCCTCAGCGGCAATATTTACAATAATGTCATAGTACGTATTATGCACTGATCTCGCATGCTCTTTTCCTTTTGCAAGACCAACAATTCTATCAAAATATTTAGCATTAAAGATTCTCAAAACTGATTCCCTGATATCTTTTAATCGTAAATCAATAACCTGTGTCTCACCCTCAACGGTTCCCTCAATATCACATGTAATACAAGTGATTCTACATATGACTTGTGTTATTGATGGAACTCCCTTTGATGCCATTATTATTTGTTCTCTAAGTTCTTTACTGAGATTTATGTTTAAAGCTTCTTCACCTAATTTAATTAATTCACCAATAAACTCATCACTTTCCTGCTTAAGCTCGTAAGGATCATTTCTAATTGCCAATTCTGGATCCACTCCAGTTAGTTCGGCGGCTGAGCTTGCAATTCCTATAAGAATGAATCTGACATTCTTCTCATGCCAAAGTTTAAGCGTATCAGCCAGTTGATGTTTTACAATGGTTGACAAGTGATGAAAATCTTCAATAACTATAAATTTATATTTTTCTAATTCAACCGTAACCGATTCAAAATCATTAGGCTGCTTTAACTCAATGGCGAGTATCTCAACTATTGACTGGTATTCGGTGTATGACCTACCGTTAAACTCATGGTACTCTGGTTTATTAATTTAGATCTTTTAGCAACCCCTTGAGGAGGGTTGACTTTCCTGATCCAGAAGGTCCGGATATAGTAATATGTTTGCCTTCTGCCCTGATAGACGATCTAATTTCACGATAATATTTAGATTTAACAAAGGTAACCTCTGGAAACGATGCCTCATTAAAAACTTCCTCAAGGCTATAAATTTTCATATTAAGCCCCCTATTTTTTAGAAAGTAACAACTATTAAAATAAAGATGAGCAGGTACTCTGCCCATCTTTAATTAATTTGCAATATTTACTCCTGAAGCTATTATACTTTTGAGTTCTTCAACAGAAATTGGTGGATTTCTCTTATGAATCATTGCATGACAATTTGGACAAACCGGAACTAAGTCCGTCTCTGGATTAACAACGTAATTAGGGCCTATTTGCGAAACTGGAGTTACATGGTGAATATGAATAAAACCCCGTCCTATTGCTCCATAATACTCCAAAAAGTTAAAGTTACACACTTTACAGCAACATCCATGTATGATTATACAAGCTTCCCTATTTAACGTACTTCTCTCATAGCGGTTAACTTCAATTTTTGATACCGCACCTTCAGGTAAACCCAATCTAACCTCCTCATAAGATTCCTCCAGAGGAAGTAAACAAACAATCATCCCAAGCACTTTCCCTGCAATTTCTACGACTAAGTCATGAATTTCAGAAGGATTTAAGTCTTCACTAATAACCGGCATTCGAGTCAACTTTAAAAATAGCTGGTTCCATTGTGCTGGCCATGATGCCAACTCATCTAAATTAACGTCACTGCCATTAACTTTAAATATTAGTTCATCATGCCCAGCTGTAAAAGCTATGGAACGAAACAATTGTCTCTTCTGAGCATCTGCTAATCCTATAGCTCGAATAAGATTTGCAGAAAAATTATCCGCAATAAATTCAACGCTAAGATTTCTCCATCCTTTTGTAACCCTAATGACAAACCCACTACCACGTTGAAGATCAATTGGACGGATATCTAACACTTCATTATTAAGTGATGATTGCAAAGCAATGTCAAATCTGTCCATCAATAAATTATTAAACTTATATAAATCTATTCTATTCATTATTAATCTCCGGCTCTGGAAGGTCCTCGACTAATCTTCTAAGTATTTTGGAAACCTCGTAACGAAGTTCTTTAAAGTGATACATAGTAGATTCATTAAAAGTTCCTAACTCCGCCTCACTGAGCGCCCAAAGCAAAGAGTCCATCCCTTGAATTGTTACACCAGAAGCTAAGTTTGGTACATAAACTTTATGATAGTACTCATGTTTTGTATTGATACGGACGGCATGATGTTGACCAATAATGCATGGTTCCCATAACAATCCCTCATTAATAGATTCTACAGGTTGAACAAATAGTTCACCTTCCTTAGTTGGCTCCACAACCGGTATTTTTATTGTAAACCGACCCTTTTTATTAGTGACCTCAACTTCGTTAGTAGCAGGATTTTTCACTTCCACTTTTGAGATCTGCACTTCATTTTCACGTGATCCGATTCCTGCATTTGAACTATCATGTGCACCTTTGGATACCTTTGTTACACTGCTACTGACACCTTTTCTATAACGTTCATCCGCCGCTCTTCTTGGGGCTGGTAAAAATGTTCCTTTGAGCCAATTGTACAACTCACCGTTCAAAAGTATTCTCGACTTTTTAATATCAACATTGAAAGCCTCATCTAAAGTATGATCAAACGAAAATTCAACTCTTAGTAAAGTTCCGTGAGGTTCATTTTGAAACATTCCAAGCCAATCTCCGAAATGAATTAGTCGGTTTTCCCTATATATATAAAACCCTTGCATGTCATTGTTTAAGTTAGCGGTTCTCCAAGCATCTTCATTAGAGAATTCCTCTTTTCGTGGTATTACATATGCTTTGATTTCGAATGATGTCGTCGTACCATTTTCATCAATTTGTACGGTTTGAACTTTATGTGCCAAAAGAATTGTCTCTTCTTCTTTTTTGCAAAAAGGATCCCACGGTACAACATCATCTCCATTAATTTTAATCTTTACATTTGGAGCTGTGGTAGAATCTACATCTAGAAACCGCTGAAAAACCATTGAAACATGTTCTTGTAGGTTCTTAGTAATCTTCTCTAGTGCCTTTCGAGCATGTGTACCGGCTTGATCTGCGTAAGTTTTCATTAACCTATCCACATTTTGCCAAGTAACAACGGTACCCGATTTTCCTCCTGACACTCTTTCTAGCAATTCTTGCTCGAAGGGGTCAACGTCAGGATATTGCAATACCCAGTCCTTGGCGACATCACTAATGTAATCTAAATCCCAACGTGCTTTAATTGTTTGCTCATTCACTCCAGGACGGGTGGTAACAGATAAACATCTACAAAATGCTGTGGATGCCGTTTTTAATCCCAATCCAAATTTTCCTAGACTACTAGGGTCCGGTCTCTCAAGTGAGCCATAGGTCATAGCATCTTCTAAACCTTGTTCATGCATACCGCGCCCATTATCCGCTATGTATATGCTTATTTCCCCGGTATAATCCATTTTCACTTCTACCTCAATTAATGAGGCATCTGCAGCGACAGAGTTATCAATAATATCAGCCATTGCTGTATTAAACTCGTAACCTGTATCCCTTAAACCTTCTATCATTCTTGTTGCACGTGGCGGCAATTTCTTTGTTCTCATATTTTGACCACCTTCCATGTAGATCCTAGACGTAAAACATCATCCGGAACTTCTTCAATGTTTTCAAAACGTTCATAATAGATTTCTAATTGGTTATTTAATGTTCTCTTTAGGATAATAGTATCCCCTGCTGTAAGATTGTTTTGTCTAATATATGTTGTCATACCAGTTAATCTAAATTCATTTCTTGTTCCTTCAAAGAAACGATTATTATAGTAAATAAAATTAAACTTCCAAGCTTGCCCTTCTTCGTCTTCAAAACGAAGTGCCACTCGAGGGTTTTTCGTATCAGACCCTAATTTTGGAAAGAATGAAAGTACGTCTTCTACTTTAGGTATTAACATTCCTGCCTGATGTCCGCCTGTTTCTCCAGTATCATTGGCACTCAATACTTTACTTATTGCTTTTACATTTATTTCATTCATACGGCTCAATTAATCCCCTTTCTGATCGGTGATTTCATTAGTGCTTGAATTATATCTAAATTATCGCTGGTTCCATCAGTACCGACTATTGCAGAATCAGATAACAAGCGTTTTCGTATTACTCGTTCATTTATAGCCTCTTCCACAGTATCTGCTAAATAAAGTCTATATACGTTTACAGGTCTTGTCTGCCCACGTCTGTGTGCGCGAGCAGAAGCTTGATCCTCTACAGCAGGATTCCATTCTAAATTGTAGTGAATAACATGGTTAGCTGCTGTGATATTTAATCCCGCCCCTGCAGCCCGAGGATTAAGAATCAAAATAGCTGAACCTTCAATACTTCCAAACTTATCTATTTTAGTTTGACGTTCGCTTACTTCAACACGTCCATCGATAAAATCACAATCTATAAGAAATCGTTTTGATAGATCTTGAACCAAAATATCTGTCATTTCCTTATAGGATGTAAAAATAAGTACTTTTTCTTTGTTTAATACTATTTCTTCTAATATTTCGATCATTCTTTGATACTTTATAAACTCTGATGGGTCACCCTGATTTCCCTCTTGCAAATAAGGGTGCGTACAGTACATCCTCAGTTTAATAAGTGATACAAGTGAAGCATTTTTCCCATATTCATCTATCACCTGTTGTCTAATTTTTTCATAACCATCGATTTCTTTATCAGAAAGTTCCATTATCTGTGGAATATCAATACGTTCCGGTAGATCACTGGCTACATCTTTAACCCTTCGACGTAGCATTATGGGAGATATAATGGGCTCTAAAGAAATTGCCCCCTCTATAATATCTGGATAATTGTTTTCAAACTGTTTCATATCCCCTAAGAAGCCAGGGAAAGCAAAATCAGCTAAAGACCATAGGTCAAGAAGTCTGTTTTCAATAGGTGTACCAGTTACTGCAATAGATATTCTACGTGGTATCTGCTTTAAAGCAAGAGTCCTTTTAGCCGTTGGATTCTTTATAGCCTGTGCTTCATCAATTACAACAATATTCCACTCAATCATTTCAAACAGAGATAGATCTCTAAGTACTGTTTCATAAGATGTAATAATCACATTGTATTTTTGTAGTTCTGAAAAGAATCCTGTCCTTCTTACCCCTTGATGAATAAGAACGGTTAGATCTGGAGCGAATTTCGAGATTTCTCTCCTCCAATTCTCTAATAATGATACGGGTGCTATTACTAATGATTGCTTCTCATTTCCTTTGCTTTGGCTGGATAATAGTGCAATGATTTGGGCTGTTTTACCTAATCCCATTTCATCTGCTAAAATACAACCAGCTTCCTGTTCTGAGATCATTTTCAACCAGCGGTAGCCTTGAAGCTGATAAGGGTATAACTGTCCAACAAATCCAGGAATTTCTAGTTCTGAATTGTCAAGCAGTGCTATTTTGTCTAAAGGTAATGATGTCAATTCATCTAAAATTATAGGATTGCTTGATGATTTAAGGGCAACGTACTGTCGCAATGTAATTTTGCCAAGTTGATTGATCTTGGCATGCTCAAGAATCATCTGTGTTTCTACCAACGCATCTCGTACGAGAGGATACCATACATTCTCTATTATAATGTGATCGTAATTTTTATCCAAAAATTCGGGCACATTAATTATAGAATGATTATGATCTATCACAGTATTTATTTTTATTTCTGCATTCAAATTACATGTAATCTGAAGCTTTATATTCAAAGGAAACTTTGACATCTTCAAGTTAGCAAGTTGATCTGTAGGTTTTACAACACTAATATCGTTAATTTGATGCTTGTTTTTAAATTCAGTCATGAATATATCACTCGCAGTGGGAACAACGAAACTACTCCCCCCATTACTTACAGCAAGAAACTTCTTATCAATAAGAAACCATCTACCAATATCCATATACGACTTCCACCCTAGATAAGAAAATTTTTACAGGCCTATAGTAATAGGATAATACATTTAAGTTGACGCGTCACCTGTTTCTTCCACTTACCATTTTTTGCTTTCAGTGATAATATTAAAGTAGACAATTTCAATGAAATGAGGTAACCCATTTGGATAAAATATTAGAAAGTATTGATAATTGTATAGACAGCATGATGGAGCTAAGTAAGAATTGGGAAAGCACCGATTGGGATCAACAGCATCCACTATTGTTCGAGAGGGTAACTGAGAATTATCCTTTTCATAAAGATCTCAATGAATTAATACATGATTTAATTGAATGGAAAGAAAAAATAACTCGGTAATTTGATCAATTACCATAAACAAAACACTTGTTCGCACCAACCGCGAATGGTACAATATAATATCATTCCATAAGGTCACTTCATAGTAAAGAGGACTAATTAAATGTATAAATTTATTGATCTTTTCGCTGGTATCGGCGGAATTCGAATTGCATTTGAACGTCAAGGAGCAAAATGCGTTTTTTCTTCCGAGTGGGATCTTAAAGCCCAAGAAACATATGAGGCCAATTTTGGGTATAAGCCTGTTGGTGATATTTGTAATGTTCATTCTGATGAAATACCAGACCATGACATTCTTTTAGCTGGATTTCCTTGCCAACCATTTAGTCTTGCAGGTGTTTCAAAAAAAAATTCACTGGGTCGTAAGCATGGCTTTGCTGACGAGACACAGGGAACATTATTCTTTGAAATTGCACGTATCATTCGTGATAAAAAACCAAAAGCGTTTCTTTTAGAGAATGTAAAGAATCTTCGATCACATGATAATAACAAAACTTTTCGTACAATAATGAGGGTGCTACAAAAAGAGCTTGGTTACAAGGTATATGACACTGTCTTAGATGCCAAAGGATTGGTTCCACAACACAGGGAGCGCATATATCTGGTTGGGTTTAAACAACCCTTAGAATTTGAATTTCCCGTTCTTCCCGATAATGGACCCCCGATTAAATCTATACTTGAATCGAATGTAGACCCTAAATACACTTTAACGGATAACTTATGGAAGTACCTTCAGAACTATGCAGAGAAACATCAAAAAGCCGGAAACGGATTTGGCTTCGGAATGGTTGACTTTAATGGCCCATCACGTACCCTTTCAGCTAGGTATTACAAAGATGGCTCGGAAATTCTAATACCTCAGTCCCAAAAAAACCCAAGACGGTTAACGCCTAAAGAGTGCGCCAAACTACAAGGGTTTCCTGATGATTTCAAAATTGTTGTTTCTGATGCTGCTGCCTACAAGCAATTCGGAAATTCAGTGGCTGTCCCTGTCGTTGAAAAAATTGCAGAAAATATGTTCAAAGCCTTAAAAAAGAATAAAAAGGTATCTGGATACGATAGAAGCAAGTTTCATTACTCAGATATTCGTGATGAAGCAATAGCCAGAGCATCTCAATACGGACAATTCTTTTGTAAATTTATTTCAGGAAATGATATTGGTAAAACGGGGACACATCAATCAGGTATCTATGTTCCCAAAAATGCCTGGTCTATTGTCTTTGATAAGCAGGGTATTAAAGAGGAAAATAAAGAGTCACCAATACGAATATACTGGGAGCAACTGGACTTTCACACCGATAGTATGGCTAAGTGGTATGGGAAAAAATCAAGAAATGAATATAGGATAACAAGATTCGGTAAGAAATTTCCCTTTTTTACTGATGAATACTTAGGGGATCTTCTTATTATTATAAAAGTAACTAACGAAGAGTACTTAGGTTACGTGTTATCTGGTGAAGATTCTGAAGCCTTCCTTGAAACATTCTCAGTTTCACCTGCAAACAATACAGCAACATACGGTATCAAAGACCAAATGATCTCAAATGATGCAAGCGCTTTGGAAAAAGATATAAATGATTATGTTGATTCAATAACAGGGGAAATACCTACACCAAGACAAATTTCGAAAAGAACGAGGGAAATATATAATAATTCTCAAGTACAGCAAAATAAAAATATTGACTACAATAATGCTGATACCTTACTTCTAGAATGGATTGAGTTAGAGTACCAAGTATTTAAGTCAATAGAAAAGAGAATTTACCAAACCAAGCTGGATACTCCTTTCAGCGACATTGATACGCTATTGAAGTTTGCAAGCACTGCTGCTCTTATAAGGTCTCGTAGGTCAGAACTGTCATTCCAATTTCATCTTGACTATATCTTTAGTAAATCTAACTTATCATTCAAATTTCCAGAGAAGTTTTCCAGAAGACAGACTGGTTTTCTCTTAAACACAGATAACGAATGCATAACCTTGATACCAAGTACAACATGTAAAGACAACTGGAAGGATTACTTGAAAATTAATGCTTCTTCTTTATTTCTGGTAACTCTAGAAAAAGGTATAAGTGCATCAATTTTAGATGAGATATATGATAATAATATAACTTTAGTAGTTCCTAGCAAGTACCATTCGTATTATCCGATTGAATATCGAGAAAAATTGCTAACTGTTACAGAATTCTGTAATTATATCTCAGATAAAACATCTGTATATTCTACTACCTAAAAGAGGCGCATAGTCATAATGGCTATGGCCTCTTTTTATTTGCTGAATCACGATAGCTCTATTTTTATCAACTACATAGCCTCATAGATAGTTAAGTCGAGCCCCTCCCGAAAACTCTAAAGTTGCAATATTCTCGCTCCGTATTATCTAAGTATTCGGATATATATCATGACTTGGAATACAAAGAAATGGAGGATTTCTATGAATCACGATCATCAACAGAGGCTTTTGGATTTTCTGAATTCGACGTTTAATCCCGACGGCACCATTCACATCTTGGCGGTATCAGCAGTACAGCTGAACCCTGTGAATCCATTACAGGCGATTGACCTCAAGGTGAGGCTCGCTCTCACCTACCTGGAAGATGATGTAGTCAATCCGTACTTTGATGGAACGGACCTGTGCGTTACCATGGATTCGGATGACATTTACTTCAGCAATGAAGAAGAATGGGCCGATGGGCCGCCGATCACGGAAGGCAGCCCAATTGAACTGGCTAAGCGATGGGTCTCCGAATTGGCTGATCCATTCTGGGTATCTACCGATGCAGAAGAAGCATCCTATCGTAGCCCTTACAATCATTCATAACTCTATTTGAATGGAGACTTGTTTATGACCCTAACGTTGAATGAAAAAGAAAAGCGCGCCATTTCTGCTGCCATAACCGAGCGGCTTGATGAACATCTTAACAGATTTCCGTTCGCCCGATTTCCAGTTGAGCCTCTGGACGAGTGGCGTCCGCTTTTCTGCGATCCGAAGAATGTCACCAAAGAGACGTTAAAGCAGGCGCTCAGCTGGCACTTTGGAAACTGGCAACGCGGCGATCTTCCGCTCTCCCAGCGAAAAACGATCTCCTCGATCGTCCAGGCATGGCCCGAGTTCACAGAAACCGCCGCGCATGATCCAGAACAGGCTTTTGCTTTTTGGCACGACAAGCTGCCCAACTGGCACCACGGCTTTGGCGCGGCGGCGTTCCTGCTCCACCTTCAACAGCCTGGCGTGTTTGAGATTGTCGATCGACACAGGCTCGACGCCATGCTCGAACTACTCAGGGCAGCCGGTTGCATTGGAGAAGATGTCCCTCTTGATCTTTCCTTCAGCCTTCTACAGGACTACAGCACGTTTTTTCGAGTCGTCTCCCCAAAACTTCCCTACGGCAACGAATCCAACGTCAAGCTTGATCGATTCCTTAAAATATATGGCAATCGTCATGCGTACGCAAATCTCCCCGCTGACTTCAAAACGAAAGAGGCATCGATCCGTTCTTTCTCGTGGGATACCGCCAATTCGAAGCGCTTCAATCTTGAGCAGATTACTAACCGAGCCAATGCCGACATCCTGTTTGCCTGCTTTTTACTTTCGCTCGAAGCAGAAGATCTCCCACAAGAGAACTTATCGATTGGCGAAGTGATAAATCATCTTCCGTTAGGAACTGGCGGCATCTGCAATCCTGCCAGTTACAACTATGCTATGGTTGCTTTGTTTGGCGGACAAAAATTGAGAGATTACTGGAACGTTCAGAATCCGGCATTACGTCATGCCTTTACCGAGCAAGCCAATAACTCCACCCGCGATATGCGTTTTTATATCCACCATTCGGCAGAGAAAATTGCCGTTAATCCAAAATACGTCCGAGCAAGGAAGTAGCCTAATGGAAAATGAACGGATTGCAATTCATACCGCACTGATCGAACGAGAGGACGATTTGCTCAAACAGCAGGATACTTGCCAGTTGCTGCTCGCAACAATTTGGCAATCAATTCGTTCGTCAGACGAAGGCGTACATCTGCCGACTGTGCACCGCCTCATTACATCTATACGTGCCATTGAAAGAAGTATTGACGATGAGCTTCTTGACGTGAGGCTGGAGTTAATTGAGCATTCATTTATCAAAAAAAGAACCGATTGTCCCTAACAAAGTATTAGGGTAGACGTAAACGTAGACGTCGATGTCTGCATTTCCGTAGACAACGATGTTGTTCTTGACGCTACCCATACTTACAAGGGAGTGATCCGATTATGAAACAAAGATCTTTTAAACTAGGGGACGTTGCAAAACGTGCAAAAGAGCAGCGGGAGTTCTGGCTACCGGACAACGATCTTCTGCCTTCCTCAGAGACAAACCCAACAGATTCAACAGAGTCGCAAAATCTGAACAATAACGATCCAACTACCAAGCCAGTTCCACTACTTATCGAAAGCGATATTAAAGCTGAAGCAAAAACGCCACAGCCGCGAAAAGCTGTGCCGGTCGCCAGTTCACAAATCGCGAAAACTCCGGGGCCTGTCCTTCGTCCAAAAGGAATACCCAAACCTGCAACAAAGCCAATCGATCTGTCGACAGAAATCGAAGCAGCTAAGAAACCGAGCAGCGAAGTTTTTCCAGCATCACCGTTCAAACCTCTTTCACGAAAGGATCTTCCTTTCAACGAACGTTACGAGCGGATGACGACTTACCTGGAGAAGCCGCTGTTCAACCGAGTTCACCAGCTGCACCAACAAGGCGAGTTCCCCAAGATCGCGAGCTTGATAAACGCTGCCGTTCAAGAGTACCTTGATCTTCACTATCCAAGCGTGTAAAGAAACGGCCCGATTCCCAGATGGGATCGGGCACGCTTAGTCCTTCTTTCGCTTCTCGGAATCGATGGTTGCCATAACGTCTTTAGCGAGCTTGCGGACCAATTCAATCTCTTCCATGCTCCTCTCCTCCAAAAACCCCGCGAGCAAACGGATGACGTCCCGCTTCTCCTTCAGTCCCTTGCTAGGCTCCAGTTCACCGAAGCGGAAAGCATCAATGGGCTCGGCATCCAAAGCCTTGACGATCTTCTCCAAGCTTTCGAGCGAGATGTTTCGTTCCCCTCGCTCAACGCCAGCCAAGTACGTATCTGCCATTTCAGCACGCTCAGCAGCCACAAGCTGCGTTAACCCTTTCTCCCTCCGCATTTGCCTAAGCCGCTTCCCTACCCAAACCTTTAATTCCGCCATCACGATCACCTGTCCTTCTCTTATTCATGCTAGAGAAGGAAACCTTTGATCAGAAGGATACTAAAACTTCATTTTATCCTGTTACTATACTTATAAGTTTAGTATAATCAATCTAGATCAAAGGGATCATCTGGAAGAACTGCAAATAGGAATTAAGGATTGGACTGTGAATAATTATTCGAGGCATAGCTACCTATTCAGCTAAGTCTCGATAATATTCTCAGAAAAAACGGGGAGGATTTAGTGTGGCAATTAATCAGCAAACGATTTCCAAAGCTTTGGATTGGGCGTACGAAAAGGCTGTCATTGGAGGGATACCTGGAACACAGGATGCATACGAGTTGGCGGCGGAGTTTTCAAAAGGAAAAGGGGAGCTACAAGATCAGGTCAACACGCTCATCCGATGGCAAAACACGAAAAGCGCAACGTCCGGTTTTCTCACAGGTCTCGGCGGCATCATCACGTTACCAGTTGCTATACCAGCCAATCTTGCCTCTGTCCTGTACATACAGCTTCGAATGATTGCAGCAATCGCAATCATGGGCGGGCATGATGTGAAGGACGATAAAGTGCGTACAATGGCATTCGCCAGTCTCTGTGGTAACGCCGCCAAAGACATACTCAAGGATGTTGGCATCGTGATCGGGAAGAAAGTTGCAGAACAAGGACTGAAAAAGTTATCGGGCGAGGTCATTAAAAAGATTAATCAGAAGGTCGGCTTCCGTCTGCTCACCAAGTTCGGCTCCAAAGGTGTTGTGAACTTGTCCAAAGCAATTCCATTGGTCGGAGGCGTGACGGGTGCCGTCATGGACGGCGTTTCGACGAATATCATCGGCAACACTGCAAGAAATATGTTTATTGAATAAATCACCTCAATTTCAGTACTCCCAATAGAAAGGATTTATCTCATATGAAAAAATGGTTTACCTTAACCGTCCTCATAATTGCAATCATGGTTGCAGGCTGTTCCAACGCGGACAATAAAGCTAACAATCAGGGCTATCAAGAGGACCCTTCGATCAGTATCGTCAAGGACGAGCTTCTTCTTTACCAAGAAAATGAAGCCGCTGAAGGGCAAGGCGATTTATACATCAAAACAAGCACTGGCGAACGTGAAAAAGTGGCCTCCGATGTTTTGGCCGGTCAATTCCAATACCTCTACAACACCAAAACGCTCGTATACCTGAATAAAGACTTTCATCTCATGGTAAAAGTAGCCGAGAAAACGGAAGAGCGAGTATCCGGCGATGTGTTTCCTAACTCCGTCGTTGTTTCCAAAGATGAATCGGCGATTCTGTACCTGCAATCCTTGAATAGCGGTGACTTTTCAAGCCTCACAGGTGATCTTTACTACAAATCGCTCAGTGGTGATAAGGAGAAGATTGCTTCTAACGTTAGCACTTCTTACTACAGCCTGACGGAAGATGGAAAAATCGCTACGTTTGTGGACGCCGAGTCTGCCCTTTACCGTAAAGCGGCTGACCAAGCCGATAAAGAAAAGATCGCTTCGGATGTGTCCAGATTCATTGTCAGCAATGATGGAAACATAACGGCTATGGAAAATCTGGATGGCAGCGTGTACATCAAAAACGTTACCAGTACGGATAAAGAGAAGATCGCTTCCCAAGGATTCTTTAATCCGAGCTTTGCCGACGACAATCTGACACTAGCATACCTGGATGAATACCGGGAAAATTCCGCGAAGGGTGAACTGATGGTCTTAAAGGCTGGCTACGAAAAAGCCAAGATCGCTTCGGACGTGACCCTATTTCAATTTCCGGCTATGAGTGACTTCATCTATTTCCTGAATGTAGATAAGAGCTTATATATGAAGGATATCAGTGACGCGGAAGGTGACGGTAAAGCAAATGATCAAAACAGCGATGCTGCTACTTTAAAAACGCTAAACCCTAATGAAAAAGTTAAAATAGGTGATAATGTAACTGGCTTCAAAGTTGCTCCGGACGGTAGCAGTATCGCCTTTACCGATACCGATGACAACCTATATTTTAAGCGGTCCGGCGAGCAAAAGGTCAAGATCGGAAGCAATCTGGCCAGCTTTCATCTATACAATAATTCCGTCCTCTTCTGGGACAAGGATAAGGCGCTTTACACCATTGACCTGACACTAGACTCGAAATCGGATAAGAAAAACGACAAATCCGAAACCGATCGCCCGGCAAGTCCTGTTAAGGAAAAAATCAAACTGGCCGAGAGCGTTGAAGCCTACTCGGCTGATCCGAGCTTAACCTATCTTGCTTATCAAACGACTTCTGGCGAGGTGTTTGTTCGCACAAATCGGCATGAACAGCCTGTAAAAGCACTGGATAAAGTCACCGATTACAACAACATCTATTTCCTTGACTTTATGCTTTACGAAAAGCTCGTGACACTGAACGATCTGGTCGGCTTCTGGAAACTCACTATTAGTGAAGAAGATGGACAGGCCTATATGGAGTTTACCAAAGACTCAAAGATTATCAGCTACGATCCACAAGGCGTTACTACCGAACAGGCTATTCAAGTCATAAATTCGACTTCAGATTCAGCAGACATTTCTTTCTCGGATGATCCAAATAATCAGACGACCTTAGAAGTCTTAAGCAAAGACTCGCTTGCCATTAATGAATCTGGAGGAAACGACAATCTAAAACTAACTAGGGTGACTAAAGAGGAAGTCGATACATTCCTTCAAAGTCAAAAAGAGAGTGCTGCAGCTGAAAATGAGGAAACCGAACAAGAGCCTGTTTCGGCCAATACGGCCCAAACTGCAGCGGATGCCATCAAGCTCGTTGAAGCCCTCGATCCGGACAACTTCATGGCATCGTATGATTTCCCAGAGTACGATATCACGACAGTTGACGGTGCCTACTTCTACTACATTAGCTATTCTGCTGCTGAAGGAATGGGTGGAAATGTATTCGTACGGAAAGGAACATCTGAGGTTTACGGGTTTATGATGGGCACCGAGGATAATCCCGACGCTCCGTTCCCGGATTTTTCGAATCAGATCCAATAATTCAGTATGATTAGATAAGCAAGAGATACTCTTCCTGTGCTCAGGAGAAGGCTCTTGCTTATTTTTTTTCTTTACTTGCTTTATGGACTAAATATATCGTGGAATAACTCAAGCCCTTCTGTTCAAGGTCAGCCGAATCATTTGAATATTCCTTTTGATCTCTCATCTGCTCAAAAATCTTCATTGTTTTAACAGGACGTTCAATTGGCTTCCTCTTTGCTATCTTCTCTTCAACTTGCCTTACCTCCCTGATTAGGCTCTTTTGAAGTGGTTCCCTCACCCACCTGCCGGTATTTATGTAATCAATCAATTCTGAATGGGAGAAATCCATCTTTTGAGATTCCTGCTCCAACTTTATATGCTTCATAAATATGCTTTCGTATTTACTAACCTGATTCCGATGACATTGACACAATTCAGCTACTCTTCGCTTGGAAAGACCCTCAACTAGCCTAAGATAAACGATTTCCCGCTGCTTCTCGACCTCTAACAAATCTAGAACCCCTCTACTGTATTGAATCGTTATTTCAGTTTAATTCATTGAAAGTAACCACGACAAGATGCTTCTATTTGCAGTGGTACACTTTTTTGAAATTTTAACATTGAACTAATCTGTATAGGCGTTTGATCAATATTTCTTGCAGCACACCCGTTTATTGAGGAGATTCAAGCCTTTAACCTCCACGAAACGTTTACCGCATGAAATACGGGCACAAACGTCTATTAAACCATCCAGAGGAAAGAGGCTCGTGACCAAAAATCGAGCCCCTACCTTAAAGCGTCAACTACAGACCGTCGTGAACTGCAAAACAAAATCGAAATGGCAATGAATTGTTGCCAAAGGAAGGGGTACTTATGGAAACCAACATTAATGACAAGAACAACGAACACCCGCTTGATCCACAGAAACGGAGCTATGACGATTTGGTACCGCTGCATGTCGTATACAAGAGCAACCATGCATCTGCCAGGAATAGTCCGTTCACGCTTGTTAACACGTCGAAATTCGGTAAACGCGCAGTCTTTGGTGAGCAGGTGATCGAATACATCGGATCGCCAGCAAGCATTCAAATAACTGCCAATGCGGAAGGAATCGGCATAAGTGAATTCCTTCCCGATGGAGGCGGTACATCTTTCGTCCTACGGAAGGCTGGCAAAAAACCGTGCGTGTATTCCGGTCAATTGGTAGAAATGCTGACGGCCATGTTCAATCTCAACTTCGAGGGCCGATCCAGCATTTCATTTTACGAGGTCGAAAATCTAACCAAACATGGAGTACCTGTTGCATTTGTTCCGCTGAGACAAACAGAGCTGACGTCAGTACTCGAGTCAACTTCGTCTGAGCAGGAAAATGAGACAATGCTCCCGCCGCCATCAGCACGAATTGGAGAAGATGATTCGACGGTGCCGGAGATGGATCTACTGGAAATCCCGGCAGACTCTGAAACAAGTGACTCCGATGCCTTACCCAGTCTCCGTAAGAAGCTTTTGAGGAAAAAAGCTGAATAAGGTACACCTTGCCAGCGGGGCTTGGATTCTCACTCTCCAAGCTTCTTCCTTGTGAGTCTAAAGAACCAGCATCTATTTCAACATCAATTACCGCCAAAGGAGACATAAAGCATGAGAAATTGGTTTAACGAACCTCAACTTCATTCGGTATCATGGGAGGATTTTAATCAAATGGAAATATCGCTGCTGGGCCTTGTCGGCAGCTATTTTCTGACGCCCTACTCTACTCCCAATCCTCTGTCTGACTGGCCCAAGGAATTGCCCAAACCAGAACGGTGTGAAGAAACAGATTCAGGCTTCTTGTTCTTCTGGGACCTAAGTGTTCCGGTTCGACTCCGGAGCCACGGACAGCTCGTAGAAGTGGTCTGGAACGCATACGCACTACTGGCCGAGGCCCCGCTTGACTTCCCGATCACTTTCGAACGGCTTCAGTTGGAAATCCGTCCGCTGTCTCTTCGGGAAGCCAATCAAGAACACCTGCGTTCCTCCTTGCTTCTAAATGTCTAAAGTTCTGAATTCACGATGAAAGGAGAAGGAGCAAATGAGTAGCAAAATCAATGAGGAACATATACGCCCTACGGCCCCGTTTTGCGAAGACTCAGCAATGATTCCCATAGGCGTCGAAGTGACGATTACGGGATCAGCCATTCCAAGTAAGACAGTCCTGAAGGCGATCCAGGATTTCACACATTCTTTTGATCATTCGGCCCGTGAATACAGCCTTAGCGGCATTCGGATCTTATCATTTGATGATCCCGATGATATTTTCGGTCTAGCTGAGATTTCTAGTATCAGCGATCTGTTAAACCACTATGCCGAGATCAGGGAGAAGCTGCAAGAATTCTCTGGAGAAGGCATTCCAGATAGCGTGCAGATTGCGCTCGTCATGGAACAGGATGGTCGTCGGTTCAGTTTTGCTCCACAAGTACAATGATCCACGGGGAGCCTAGCTCCCCCGAATTGAAATCACAGAGGCGTACAGATTACACCCATTGCCTCTATATTTAGGTCAGCAAAACTTCGCTGATTATTTCGAAAATCATCAGGTGGTGAAGCTAATGTTAGAACCAAATAACTTGATCTTGCATGAACGCATGCACGGGGCAATACAGCGTCACTTCAAAATCTATCAAAAGTTAAACCTGCCCATTATTCCACTCTGCTCTCACGACCATAGTGGCATCCCCGAGACTCACGTGGACTCGTGTCCCCGTCCTGGGAAGGCTCCTCTCGTAAAGTGGCGAAACAGAGGCGTGCCAACCGAAGAGGAAGCCTCAAGATGGTGCTCAGAATTCTCCGACGCAAACATCGGGCTCCTGCTTGGTTCCAAATCCGGTTACGTAGGCATTGACGTAGATGGGGAAGGTGGAGAGCAGTTACTTGCCGAGTGGAGCCAAGGAGACTTGCCAGAGACCTGGGAGTTTTCAACAGGCAGCGGGCGACGTCTCCTGTACAAAATACCGCATGGCATGGTTTTGCGAATAAGAACCCAGCGAGCCAATGGTGACCATCAGGAATGCTCTTTACTTGGGGAAGGTGGTCTAACTGTCATGCCTCCCTCCATACACCATAACGGAACAGTGTACCAGTGGAAGGAGAACGGTTCCCCCTGGGAACGAGACTGCGCGAACGCGCCTCTGTGGTTGATCAGGGAGATGACATCTCGAGTCAATGTAGAACAAGCCAGTCCTGGGGTTGAACCAAATGTGATCGACAAACTTGCCGAGGGATGTGCCAAGTTTGCTGACCACTGGCAGGTCCAACAGAACGACGGCATTAGCTACAACGACTGGTTTCATTGGGAAAGCCTGCTTATCCGATCTAGCGAAACGACAGAAGCCGCGCTGGCGTTCTCGAGTGCTTCCGTAAAGCATAACGCGGAGAGCGAGGAACGCATTCGTCTTCTAGTAAACAGCGAAGACAAGGCCGGTCCCACCCGTTGTGCGACCTTTGGGTGTGGCCCAGAGCAGATCGAACGCTGCCACGGAATCGTGCGGCGCAATGCCGATGGCGAAACAACAAACAGTCCCGCAAGGCTCCTGAAAACTGATCCTACCGAGAAAGCCCTTCAGTTGGCTCAAAAAGCGGTCGAACTGTTGGAATCCGGAGACCACGGTGCCCACCTGGAGCGGCACGTCCTGCAAGCATTTCTCAGGCTGAAAAACCATTCTCCAGCCGATTTCGCACGTCTGGAGCAGAGGCTTCGCGCTGCCAAAGTACCGATGAGAACCTTCCAGCAAGCGCTAAGGGACACAAAAATCCTTCTCGCCCAAACACAGGCTGGTGAAGGATCGCTTGCCGAGAAAGGATTTTACATCGACGAAAACGGTAAGCCGACCGGGATGAACCAAAACAAGTACGCTCGGTACGTGTTGACCCAGCTCAATCTCGGAGTGGCTGATGGAGAACGCTTCTACCTTTACGAGAGGGGTGTCTGGAACCAACTGAACGATCTTGCCATCAAGCGTAGGTTGCGGGACTTCCTCCACGATCTCGTGCCTGACTTTTGGACGGAGTTACTGGAGCAGCAGTACGTCGGCGCTCTGTTGCGCGAGGCCGAGTACCTAGACGATCTGGACGGGCAACGCGACTATATTAACCTTCAGAACGGGATGAAGTCGCTGACCAGCTTCGATTTGCTGCCGCACGATCGCAGCTACCACTCAAGCATTCAGGTACGGATTCCATTCAATCCGGATGCGGAGTGCCCGAAGTTTTTACTGTTCTTGAACGAGGTCTTCCAAGAGGACCAATATCTGATCCGTGTCGTGCAGGAGATGTTTGGCTACTGTCTGACAGCGGAGACACGAGCGGAAAAGGCCTTTATTTTGTACGGCGTGGGCAGCAACGGCAAAAGCGTACTCCTAAGCGTGCTGAAGGCGCTTTGCGGCAGCGAGAACACGAGCAGCGTTCCGCTCGCCGAACTGGAGAACCCTTTCGCCCGGCATGAAATCGTCTCAAAAATACTCAACCTCGCAGCTGAAAATGAAGTTGACGACAAAGGGCTGAATACGCAGTATTTTAAGGCTATCGTTTCCGGTGATCCCATCCATGTCGATGTCAAGCACGGTAAGGGTTTCATGTACGAGCCGATTTGTAAGCTGGTCTTCGCTACAAACAGGCTCCCGTATAGCAGGGATAAGTCTCCCGCGTTCCCACGCAGACTCATCATCCTTCCCTTTCGGGCGAGATTTAGCAAGAGTACGGCTGACAAACATCTACGCGAAAAGCTAGAAGCAGAATTGCCCGGCATTCTGAACTTCGCTTTGGAAGGCCTGAAACGGCTGAGAGAGCAAAACTACGATTTCAGCCATTCAGAGGCGGCCGAACAGATGCTGGCTGAGTACCGAGCAACAATCAACCCGATGCTTTCGTTTGTCACCGACTACGTTGAACCAGCCCCTGGCGCGGGAAGGGTTTTACGCAAGCAGCTTAGAGATGAATTCATACGCTGGTGTCGAGAGAACGGACATTCGGGGCTCGCCGAGATGACCGCTAAAAAGTTTTGGGAATCGTTCCGACAGGTTTTGGATGAAGAACGGATCGAATACACAGAATCAAAAAGCAACGGCAACGACTACTTCGAGGGCATCTCCTTGAAAAAAGGTCGTAGGATGAACGCCGATCAGAGCCCTTCGCTGCGGCAGTTGTTCGAGGACGACCCCGACGACAAAGTTTGATTCCCCCTTCCACTTGGACGAGCAAAGTACCGCCCGACTTGAACGGCAGGTCTCGTCCTCCTCTTTCCACCGTCAGTGGCAGAGAGTGGGGGAGCGTTTCGTAACTTTTGCGGGACAGAAGTTTTTTTGTGGTGGGAGTTTGAAAGAGAGGCACTAGGGAAAAAAGGTCGCTCCCCACCCCCACTCTGCCCCACTAAAGCGAAGCACCACAACACAAGCAGATTGAGAACTCACCCCGTCGCCAAGCAGATCGAGTCTACCGGAGACCTATCGACTCCGAAAGCGGAGGAACTCTCCTGCCTGCTAGAAGGGGGCTGGTGGGGTCAACTTGGACTTGCCAAGGACTGTAAAGGTGTCCACACACCTGCAGTGGTCCCTTTGAAGCCGCAAAAGGGTAGGCAAAATCGTTTTAAACCAAAATTCGGAAATATATCATGATTTTGATACCAATTCAAAGGGAGCAATGATCATGAAAATACTACAATCCTCTAGTGATTTACTTATGCTTGACCCTAACACTCTCCTCGAGCCCCTGCGCCGCTTCACAAGCGAGCTTCTCCAGTCCCTCGAAGCGGAGGTTGATCTCGAGGACCGGGAAGCGCACCTTCTGCGAAACCCTGTCATCTTGTGTGATCCGGGCGATCAAATTGTCGCTTTGCTTGAGGCGAGCCCGCTTGGCTACGAGTACATCGAACGACTCGACCTTGAAGGTGTGATCGTTTTTCGTGCGGGAGGACTACTGGACAACGACTGGTTTGTCCAGTACCTGATCCCTTCTGAAGTGATCAATGCCGAAACTGCAAAATGGCTGGATGAACAAGCTGTGACCGGAGGTGCCTTACGATGAGCAATAAGACCGTCTCCAAGCGCGTCGAGATTCTATCGCTACGCATGGTTAGGGAAAAAACGTCGCTTCTTTACCCGAACCGTACGATTCGAACACCTGAAGATGCCTCAAATCTGTTCAATCAGTTCATCGGTGAGTGCGACAGAGAAACGTTTTGCATTCTCTGTCTGAATACCAAAAACGAGCCAACGGCACTGCATCATGTTTCGACTGGAACCTTGAACGCGTCGCTGGTGCATCCTCGCGAAACCTTTAAGCTGGCCATTCTCGCGAACTCAGCTTCGATCATCGCCGCGCACAACCATCCATCCGGTGAACCAACTCCAAGCCCGGAGGACGTGGAACTGACAGAACGGCTACGGGACAGCGGTACGCTACTTGGTATTGAGTTGCTGGACCACATCATTCTAGGCGATGGCAAGTTCGTAAGCATGAAGGAACGGGGGCTGATGTAGATGTTATCCAGGGATTCACGGTACGTGACAAAAGGCGTAAATGATTCGATTGGCTCTGACATCCAGAATGCCCTTTGGTCCATCCTCGACCAGGACCAGAACGATGGTAAGGTAATAGACTACCTGCAGGTGTTCTCGCTTACGATTGTCCATGCCGATGGCCAAGTGTACCAATGCATCCGGCAGAAACAAGAACAGCCTGAACGCAAGCAGAAGTACCAAATCTCCGGCATTAGAGCGCCACTTTCGGGTGTCACTGTCTGGATTATCGACAACGGCAATTATTGCACGATGCTTCTGCCGGACGAATACTGAGGCGGATCACATGAAAAAAGCCATTATCGCGTTAGTCATCGCAGCTACACAGCTTGTCATTGAAATCATTGAGCATCAAAAAAAGAAAAAGTAAAAGGAGCAATCCAATGGACATCGCCACTACAAATAACGCTCAGCTACTGCTTGCATTCGATATTCTTGCCGATATGATTTTATCTTTCATCGGCAAGAAAGAAAGCCGTTCCGTACCGTCAGCAGTACGAGAAGCTGTCTTTGCCATCATGGACTGCGAATCCGAAGCTCAACTGGACGACCAAATGACCGCCGAACTACTCGGAACGATGGATTACAGGCTCATCGCATGATGCCTCTAAAAGGTACCCGCGCCGCTCTTTACGCGCGGGTCAGCCTGGAAGAACAAGCTAAGCACGGTTACAGCATTGATGGACAGCTTGAAGCTCTTCGAAAGTATTGCAAGGCGAACCAACTCGACGTTTACGATGTTTATATTGACGCCGGGGTATCAGGTAAATCGACAAGTGGTCGACTAGAGCTTAAACGCATGCTGGAGGACGGAAAAGCGCGCCAATTCGACATAATTGTTGTTTGGCGAATTAGCCGGTTATCCCGTAACCTTCCGGACCTGCTCGAAATGGTCCAGTTGTTTAAGCAGTATGACATTTCTCTGCGAAGCTTCACTGAGCAGTTCGATACGAACACCAATCTAGGCAACTTTGTTCTACAAATGATGGGTGCCGCCGCGCAGCTTGAGAGGGACAACATTGCCGAAAACGTAAGGCTAAGCTCACAAGAGCGAGGCAGGCAGGGGAAATGGAACTGCGGCAACAATGTTCTTGGCTACCGTTGGGTTAGAAGCCCTAGAGCCAGAACTGGCAAAGTTGAAATTGTTCCGGAGGAAGCTGAACTGGTCCGCCGCATTTTCACGCTCTACGCATCTGGCCAATACGGACTGAAAGCTATCACCAACCGATTAAACAATGAAGGCTATAAAACGAAAACAGGAAGGCCTTTCAACATTCTTTCCGTAAAGGGAATTCTGCAAAACCGGAATTACCTCGGCATGATCCGCTTTAATGTAACAGAAAACCGGCGTTCAAAGGGCGCTGTTCCTATTGAGTGGGCTACAGGGGAACAAGAGCCCCTTATAGCCAATGAGCTATGGAAGCAGGTTCATGACATCTATGGTACACGTTCTAAAGTGACCACATGCTCAATTAATAGAAAGTTCCCGCTGACAGGCTTGCTAAAGTGCCCCCAATGTGGAAAAAGCATGGTACCTAGACATAACAAAAGCACTCGCAAAGACGGTACCATCCGTGTGAACTACTTCTACTTCTGTTGTAGCTTCAATTCCGGTGGGTCAGCGGTCTGCCGCGCAAATCATATTAATGCGGACCAAATAGAAAAATGGTTCTTCAATCAACTTCAAAGACTGCTTAATTCTTCAACTGCCATCGAGAGTATTACCGAAGCGGCTACCGCAAAACAGGATAAATTTAGGAAGCCGCTTCTTGATAACCTTCAGCAGTTCAACATGGAATTATCTCAGTTGGAAAGCCATCAGAAGCAGGCCTTTCAAGCATTCGAGAACAGCAGCTTATCTCATGAAGGACTGTTGGAATCGTTGAGTACCATAAAAAGCCGTCAACTGGAGCTTTACTATCAAAAGGATGCGACGGAACGTGAACTAGCAGGACAACCTAGTCAGACATTCCCTATTGAAAAAATCAGGGATGCATTGCAAGAGTTACGTCTGGTACTGGACTCCGCTACGGAAGACCGTCAAAAAAAGTTACTACGTTTACTCGTCGAAAAAATTATAGTCCCGTCTAACAGGGATATAAGCGGCACAACCATTGTCGGAACCGCTGAACTCTTGAACATAAAAATCACACACCAAATGGAGGAATTTTAAATGAACACATCTAATCGAGTTGCTCTTTACGTCCGTACTAATACTAAAGAAAAGGCGATCCAAATTGAAAACCTACTTTCACAATTGCGGGCGGATTGCGATTTAACATCAAAGATAGTCGTTGAAGAATATGTTGATGCTTCGTTCAGTGGTAACAACCTTGATCGTCCCTCCCTCCAACGAATGCTTCAAAGAGCGAAGGAACGAGCGTTCGACGAAGTGTTGGTAGTCAGCCTTAGTCATCTTTCGCGAAGCATTAGTGATGTTGTCAAAATATGTGAAGCTTTTCTGTCACAGGGTATACATGTCACAACTGTCGATAACTCTTTAACTACAAGAACAGCAATGGGTCGATTTTCTCTAGAAATGATGGCTGCTTTCGTGGATTACGAAAATCAGCGTCAGGCTGAGCTAGGAGCTGAGTGATGTTCCCGGCTCAAGAAAATCTAACTCCTGCAAGGGTCGCCATCTATGTAAGGGTCAGCACCGAGGAACAAGCCGAACACGGTTTCTCCATTGATGCCCAACTCCATCAGTTGAGAGCCTACTGCGACCTTTACGGGAAGGTCATCTTCAAAGAGTATGTAGAGCGCGGCGTAAGCGGGAAAAATATCACCAAACGCTTCGAACTACAAAAGTTGTTGCACGATGCTGAAAAAGGACTCTTCGATGAGGTTTTGGTACTACGGTTTAATCGATTGGCTCGTTCCAACATTGACCTTCTCCGAATCGTCGAGCATCTCCGAAAGCATAACATCACTTTTCGTTCCTTTACTGAAAGCTTCGAGACGGAAACCCCGATGGGCAAATTTGCACTTTCGATGATGGGTGCCGTTGGAGAGCTGGAACGCGATACAATCCTTGCTAACTCCAAGATGGGCTCACAGCAACGCGCGAGTACCGGTGGACACATTGCCAAACCACCAATCGGATACAAGGTTGAGGTTCTTTCCTATAATGGACGAAAGCGCGAAACACGCATCGACGTGGTACCCGAAGAAGCGACCATCGTGAGGCGGATTTTTGAGCAATACGCCTCAGGTCGTGGTCTCAGGTCAATTGCTAATGAGTTGAATCATGATGGCCACATTACTAAAAGAGGAAATCCATTTGCGATCTGCGCTATCAGGGATATTATCGAGAACCCATTCTACGTGGGTAAGGTGCGGTATTGTCGGTATCTCAATTGGAGCGAAAAACGAAGAAAGGGTAAAAACCCATCACCGATGATCACCGAAGGTAACCATCCACCCATCATCTCAGAATCACTTTGGGATAAGGTTCAATTTCTTAGAAATAAAAAAGGCCATGCTTCCACCAAACGGTTCCATGGCGAGTGTTTGTTGACTGGGCTACTCCGTTGTCCGCAATGTGGCGCTGCAATGACCGCAAACCCAACGAAGAACAAGTCGAAAAACGGTCCGGAAAAGTGGATGTATTACGTCTGTGGGAACCTTCGGAATAAGGGTAGCGCCGTTTGCAAGTCGAACGGACTCCGACAGGAGTATGCAGAGGGGTATGTGCTTAACCGAATCAAAGAGGTATTATTAAAGCCTCACATTCTGCGACCGATTGTAAAAACCATCAATGATCGAAAGATCAACCGTATTAAACCGCTTCAGGAGGAGCTCAATGCAGTACGCGTTCGATTGGACGATATCCAGGGTAAGAAGCTTAAGTACCTTGAATTGTATGAGCTTGACCAATTCGAACGCAAGCTCTTTTCGGAACGGCTTGGTGAGCTAGAAAAGGAGCTTGATCTGCTTCACGCTCGAAGATCAGAGTTGGAGTTCGAGTTGGACGGAGATCATTCTCAGTCAGTCTCCTACGAAGCAGTTCGATCATTAATTTCACGTTTCGATTACTTGCTGAATGAATCTTCCTTCGACCAACGGAAGACACTTTTGCACTTGATTATCAACAAAGTCACTGTTTCAAGCGACAAAAAGATTGACAAGATCGAAATGATCTTCGACGAAATGACGCAACACCATTTTTTAAGAGCAGCCCCTTCTGCCGCAACAGCGGTGGAAGGGGCTTTCCCTTTGTTAGGGGAAGTTCCGATGCTTACCCAAAAGCTCATCGTTATTATTTAACGTAATTGGAGGTTTTTATTAACCTCCGTCGAATATTGTAATGTTCTCTTATTAATTTCAACCAGGGAGTTGATTAGAAATTGTATCGATTATTTTCTTTGCAAGTAATGATCATTATTATGACTATCATCGTTGGGTGTTCAGACAATTCAAGTACAAAGTCTGAATCCACACGCGAAGCTTTTGCAGAATCTACTAGCTCCAATACTCCAACTACAGAAAACGAATCACAGGATGAATCTTCCGAAGCCAAACAAATTGCCATTCAGAAAGAAGATGTTGTTCAAATCGGAACCCTCACAGTGCCAAGTGAAGACGTCGATTTCCTTGACTATTTTCCGTTAGGTAACAGTATTCGTTACGTAACCACTGGTGGAACGGATCTGCAGAGCTGGATCAATTCATTCGAAGATGGTACGGTCTCTCTTGAAAACGAATATGTAAATGACTATTTTCTCACAGGCACCGCTAATGTTTTTTCTAGTGGTGAATCAGACAAGATGACTTACAGGATATATGCTTTAAATTTAGAAGACGAAGAAGTCGTTTATTCTGGGGATAAGAAAGCCAACGGTGAGATAAAGTGGCGTTCCACTCCTCGGATTGAGTACCCCTTATCTATTCAATTTAGAAAAGAATATTTCTACGATAACTCAGATCTTGATTTGACTGATATTAGCGACACCACTAAAATGGTCGCCAAAGGGGTTGCAAGCGTTACTGTTTCTGGACAGCTTTTTGAACAATGTTTAGTGTTGGAGAAAGAAATCACAATGGAATACAAAGGCCACAATAAGACCTTCGTCACCAGCCGGGAGTATTTTGCTCCGCATGTGGGACTAGTCTACTACGAACACGATCGGTCATGGGAAGATTATGAGAAAAACGAGAAGAGCCTCACTCATGACTTTCTTTTCTTTACCGAAATGGGTGATCCTACTGAAAAGACCTTGAACCTAAGAAAGCTCAAAGACTCAAACGGCTAGTTCTGCTCACAACTGGTCTGCTCAAGGGCAACAAAACAGCCCGCACTAGCCCGCCTGCACAACGATCTTTCCCATGGGTAGCCTCACCCCCACCCTGCCCTATGGGGCACCTTTCCGCGCCCCGTGTGCGGTTAAGGTCAAAAGTTTCGGATTATTTGTGATACGGTTCCCCCCGATTTATCTTCACAGCTCGATAAATCTGCTCCACCAGCACCAGACGCATTAGCTGGTGCGGCAAGGTCATGCGCCCAAAGCTCAGCTTCTGCTGGGCGCGCTTAAGAACAGCGGGAGCAAGACCATTGCTCCCGCCAATAACAAAAGCCACGTGGCTCCGCCCATACGTGGCTAATTTATCGAGCTGGCCAGCGAGGTCCTCGCTTGACCAGAGCTCGCCTTCAAGCGCGAGCGCGACAACATGCGCTTCAGGCTTCAGCTGCGCCAGAAGCCTCTCGCCCTCTCGCTCGCGCACAATCGCTTCCTCCGCCGGACTCATCGTCTCCGGCGCCTTCTCATCGGGCACTTCCGTGAGCGTAAGCTTCACGTAAGGCCCTAACCGCTTGGCATATTCCGCTATGCCAAGCACCAAATACTTTTCCTTCAGCTTGCCTACGGCAGCTATTTGTATATGCATGCCTTACACGCCCTTTATCTTCTTACATATCTCTAAAATCTCCGTTACATCCCTTTATCTTCTTGCATATCTCTAAAATCTCCGCTACATCCCTTTATCTTCTTACATATCTCTAAAATCTCTGCTAAACCACCAAAAAAGTAGCTGGCTCATCACAGAAATCGCATTTGCGCGGAGGATCCCAATCGGCAAACTGCGTCTCCTTCAGATCCACTACATCCGGTGCATCCTCATATTCATCTACAAATCGGTCTAATGCCGTTTCCATATGCTCTTTACACACACAATACATACTCTACACGCTTCCTATCCTAGTTGATTGTATTCCCGATCATCTTTCCTTCTTCTCTTTACAGTCTGTCCAAAATATCTATACACAGCATAGCAGAAAACGCCTCTCCATGTGAAGACGACAAATTCTGCACGGCCCCGCATTTTGCACTTCGTACTACCATCACAGCACTAATCCCTACACACTTTGCTCTTCACACTACCTTACCACACTAATCCCTACAAACTATTCCCCTCATACTGTTCCTTCTTCTCCCTAAGATCCAACAAAAAAACCGCAACACCAAAATGGTTCCCCATTTCGACATCACGGTTTCTACTTAAGCTTTGCTCTTTGCTCTTGTTCTTTTCTCTTTTCTCTTTTCTCTTTGCTCTTTACTCTTACTCATTACTCTTTACGCCCTACTCCTCATCCTTCTTCTCACCCAGCTTAAAATGAGTCTTCTTTAGCTCCCCGTCCCGGTAGTAACTAATCTCAATCTCATCGCCAATATTCTTCTGAGTGTACAAATATTTACGCAGCTCCATCGTGCTGCCGATCGACTGGCGATCCAGCTTAACGATGACATCGTTGAACAGCAGGCCCGCATCCTTAGCGGGACCAACCGCTTCAAGCACGATAACGCCGTCATAAACCTCATCCGGCAGCTTCAGAGGCGCTCCGCCGCCCTCTAGAACATCTCCATCGCCAGTCTCTTCATCTTGACTAGTGCCGTCCGCCTCAGGAAGCAAGCCTTCCTCACCAGCATCGTCTTGCGAATCCTCAAAGCCCTTCTGCTCCCAATACTGCTCCAAGTCCATTGTATAGACGCCAAGATAAGGACGCGGCACATGTCCTTGCTTAATCAAGCTCTCCACGATTGGCATAGCCAGGTTAATCGGAATCGCAAATCCGATGCCTTCAACGCCGAGATCCGCAATTTTCATGCTGTTGATCCCAACTACGCGTCCGTTCAAATCAATCAACGGCCCGCCGCTGTTGCCCTGGTTGATGGAAGCATCGATTTGAATAACCTCTTGCTCCCAGTCGTACACGCCGTCCTGATTAAGCGATACCGGCACGATTTGTTTCGTCTTGCTCACACTGCCCGTCGTAACGGACTCCCCGAGCCCTAACGGATTGCCGATCGCAATAATATATTCAGCAGGGCGAAGCGTCGACGAGTCGCCGATTTCCGCAACGACATCTATGCCTTTGGCATCGATCTCAAGCACGGCCAGGTCTGTAATCTGATCCTTGCCGACTATGCGAGCATCGCGGGCCTCACCGTTCATCAGTATGACCTTCACCTCTTGCGCTTGATCGATGACATGATAATTCGTAACGATGACAGCTTTGCCATCATTCTTGCTTATAATAACGCCAGAACCTGCACCCGCTTCACGCAGCGTACCTTTATCCTTCGAGTCGTCCGGCAGCGCTTCACCGTTGCCGATTCCGAGTGAAAACTTTTGCAAATTAATGATGCTTACGACGGCTGGCCTTACCTTTGCAGACGCTTGTATAGGACGCTCAAGCGGATCAATGGCCTGAACACCGCCTGCTGTCGCAACAGAAGCTCCGCCGCTGCCAATACCGCCGCCTCCGCCAAAAACAACACCGAACAACAGCGTTGCGGCAATCGCGCTCGTTATTGAGGATACGAAGGCAATGCGGACATTGGACCACTTGCGCCCGCCGCTTTTATATGGAAAAGCAAAGTTTTCTTTCCTGCTCTCGCGAGCAGCGCGCTTGGAAACTTTGGTTGAATAAAAATCGTCGTCGAATAAGCTCATTACGATCGCTCCTCTCGATGTCTCTCGGACATCAAGACTATTTTTTTCAATATAGGAATGTTTTCGAAAGAAATGACTAAAATAATAATAGATTCGGACGACGCGTACACGAAATCATAAAAATATTTTGTTGAACCGTCCCGCCAAAGGAGAGTTGCTCATATGAAAGCGAAAACCCCCGCAGCTTGGGAACATGTACAGCTTGCTGCAAAGCTGGCAGATTTGAAGGATGACCACTACCGTACCGTTCTTACCTTAAGCGCAATGCTAGAGATATTCATAGAGAAGGGCATCATTACGAGAGAAGAGCTCAGCTCCAAAGCCGATGCGCTTGATGCGCAGCTGGAATCGCTTATTTCCGCTTCACTTCATCCCATGGCGTAGGCCTGTCATGGTATGTAGCACGCAGCGGATGCTCTTCCTTCTTATAAAATATTCCGTTATCCTCTAATATTGTATTCACGGTCAGCATCGCTAAATCCATTAAGTTATGATCAAGACTCAAATGAGCCAAATAGACACGTTTCGTTCGGTCCGTCATGAGCTCAAGCAAGGCTTCGCCTGCCGCTACATTCGATAAGTGACCTACATCGCTTAAAATACGACGCTTCGTATTCCATGGGTAACGTCCCATTCGAAGCATCTCGGTATCGTGGTTCGCTTCCAGCACAAGTACATCTGAATCAATGATCTGACGCTTGACCTTCTCGCTTATATACCCAAGATCGGTTGCAAGACTAAGCTTCTCGCCATCCTCTACGAAGCTGTAGCCTACCGGCTCCGCCGCATCATGCGAGATTGGATAGGATTGCACCATCATCGACCCGCAGGCGATCTCCTCGCATGTCTCCATTATGACACGATTCTCTGCGGCAATGGTACCGACATGTCTTTCCATTGCAGCCCATGTTGCCTCATTCGCATAAATGGGCAAGTTATACTTTCTTGCGAAAGCGCCCAAGCCTTTAATATGATCGGAATGCTCATGCGTAACAAACAACGCGTCCAATTGATGGCCCGTTATTCCCCGCTCGCGCATTAGCTCATCCAGCTTCTTCGCGCTCATTCCCGCATCAACAATGACCGTCTTCTCGTTCCCCTGTACAATTGTTGCATTCCCGGTCGAGCCGCTCCCAAGTACTGTAAATCGAAGTCCCATAATCGCTCTTTCCTGTCCCTTCTCCCGCTCCCGTTAACGTAAACCGTTCGCTGCCGCTTCCCCTTGCTCTTCATCCGTTGCAACCTCGCCGCTTATTGCGTGTACATAAAGCAAATGGCCATTTTCAAGCATAACCCGCCATGATGGCACCGATACTTGCTTCTCCGAATCGAAGATTTGACCTTTATAGCCAAGCTGAATATCAGAGATGACTGCCCCATCCGGCAAATAGGTTTCAATTAAGCTCGCCATTACCTTCGCGGCCGGCAGCACCTGCTTTGCTTCTCCCGTTCCGAGCAGCTCTACGCGGTCCTGCAAAAAGGAGGTTATTTTTTGATTGCTAATATACAGCGTCAGCTTCACATCGAACATCGGACGACCATCGACTACGCGATATAAGACGAATTTGTCCACGCTGCTGTTCAGCAGATCGAATGCATATTGATCAAGCTCGGGAATTTTGTCCCCTAAAGTCTTTACTAGCTGTGTCTTCGAATAAATAATCGTACTATCTACAGGCTTGTCCAGTATGACAGGCTCCGCATTTTTGCGGCTGTCAGAGTGAAGCAAGTATGTTAAGTCCCCAAGCTCCGGCGTTTCCAGCGGCAGATTGGCTTCAAGCGAAATACGCTTCTGCTGCATAAGCAGCACCTTATCCTGCGGCAGCTCTGCCGAATTTACATTAATGTTCAGCTGCTCCCGGATATCCAGCCACAGCTGGTAGCCCAACAAAATATTGAGCAGCAAAAACGAAATAATAAGCACGTTTTTCGCCCGACCCCAATCCACTCGCCTTCACCCCCAACCGTCTATACTATCGCATATCGCCGGCATTTCCAGTGAGCAGCTGCATCGTTCCTCCGGCAGCCCAGCTGACAGCACCCGCGCCGCCTTCTGCCGTTGCACCTAAATCATCCTTCGTGCTGCCATCCGCCCCTTGCTCTTCGGCATCAACCTGCTTAGATGGCTCAAATCCGATCGGATATGCCTCTACCAGCACCTCTTCTGTGCCATCGTTGAGACGAACAGCCCACACCGGTATAAACCGCAGTCGCTTATCATCCACAGGCGCTGCTTGCAGCGCTGGGAATAAAGCTTTTACGTCATCACGCTTTCTGTAATTTTCGAGATTGTTTTGCAGTTCCTCGCCGCCTTGCAGCCACCGAACATTACGTGATTCCGATTGCGAGCCAATCGTAATAAGCGATCTTGCATATTCCGTTACGACACCTTGCTGCAGCGTCAGCTTCATATACCCATAGCGGAACGGCGGCGTCTCAATGACAGGATACTGCTCCACGTACTGTTTAAATCGGATATACTTTCCTTCCTCTCCCGGCATCGCAACGAACCGGTGAACGCCATCCCAGCCGCCATGCTGGTTCACAAAATCTACCGAAGCATACACGTTGTCGCTGAGCAGATTTTCCGTAATTTGCGGCGCGCTTGGATCGGTATAGCTAATCCACTTGCCATTTTGCTCCACCTGCAAGCCCCGCTTGCCATCGGTGTAGATTTGTGAGCCGCTTCGATCCTCGATTGCTCTTGTCGTGCTTGGATCGAACAAGCTTCGCTGCATCAAATCAGGCGAATAAGTCTCATAAGCAAATACCATTTCCTTTGACTGAATTGGTGCAGCCGGGAGATAGAGACCGTCCGCCGTCATCGTATACTTGGGCTGGAATTGCCCGAAGCCTACGTAATCCTGCACGTCGCGTACCGTAAGATCCGCGCGAACCGACTCATAGACCATTTGGCCGTCCGCACTGAAGAAGAAGGTTCGCACTTCCTCTGAGCCTGTCGTCTTAAAAATCCAGATCCGATCAATCGTCTCGTTCAAGAACAGCAGATCGCCCTCAAGCTTAAGCAGCTTTTGCAGCAGCTCAACCGGAATGCCGTTATCGAACCGCAGCTCGATGCCGATATCGTTCTTCCGGATCTCCTCCCAGTTCAGCACGTCCGAAGGGTTTCGCTGGAAGCCCTTAAATTCTCTACCCTGAATGCGCTGATTAAGAATCATGTCATAGAACTGGGTACCCGGATAAATCACAGTATGCTTGTTGCTGCCCAGATGAATGACGAGCTCCTCTGGAAAAATAACGCTCTCCACGCTCGTCGCCGGCCCCATCGGCTCTGCGTTGAATAATTCCTGGTCGCTTCTTACCGTAGCGCCTAGGCCAGGCATGCTGTAGGCAAGCAGATAGCTTTGCAGGAGGCTGAGTGCCACTAGCACGATCAGCGTTGTCGTTTTTATTTTTTCCTTCATGAAGGCTCACCCCCTTCCTGCAGCAGCGGGAGGGTGAATGTAACCGCAGTTCCTTCATTGAGCTCGGAAGAGAGAGAAATCGTACCGCCATGCGCCTTCACAATTTCCCGGGCAATTGAAAGTCCGAGCCCCGTGCCGCCCATATTGCGCGAGCGTGCCTTGTCCACACGATAGAAGCGGTCAAAAATACGAGTAAGATCCTTTTTTGGAATACCGATCCCGGTATCCTTCACGCTAATCGCCATGAATGCCGAATCCGCCGGCTGCTTCGCCGTTAACTCAATCGTTCCACCGTCCAGCGTGTATTTGATCGCATTGGAAAATAAATTATCAAGCACTTGATCGATTTGATCGCGGTCAAGCCATGCGAACTCAAGCCCGCGGTCCACCCGTACCTCCGCTTTAATCGACTTCTGCCGAAGCTGGAAGGAGAAGCGGTCAGCCACCTCGTCGAGCATATCATGCACGTTGGTCTGCCTTCGCCGAAGCGGCGCTTGGTTGGAATCGAGACGAGACAAATGCAGCAAATCGGTTACGAGCCTAATCATGCGCTCGGTCTCATTGCGGATGACGCCGACGAAGCGCTCGGATAGCTCACGCTCTTCAAGCGCACCATCGTTAAGCGCCTCTGCATAGCTCTTGATTGTCGTAAGCGGTGTCCGCAGCTCATGCGAAACGTTCGCAACGAACTGGCGGCGCGACTGCTCCAGCTTCTCCTGCTCTGTTACATCCTGCAGCACCGCAATCGTACCCGTTGTCCCTTTATCTCGACGATGAATAGGCGTAAAAGTTGCACGCAGCAGCCCTTCGTTGCCCTCGCCAAGCTCCTGCTCATCGAAATTACGCTCAATAAGCATCGTTTGACCGCGCCCTTGCTGCAGCTCAGACAATCTCTCCTCGGACAAATCAAACAGCTCGGACAGTGCGCAGCCTTCGCAGGTGCGTACGTCCAGCAGTTCGAGCGCCCTACGGTTCCATACGATCACCTTGCCGTTCTCATCCGCTGCAACCACGCCATCGCTCATGTTGGAGAGGATCGAAGCAAGCTTCTCATTCTCCTCTTCATTGACCGATAATGCTTCCTTGAGCCGAATCGTCATGTCGTTGAACGCCTTGCTCAGGCTGCCGATCTCATCATCGCCAAGCACCGGCACCTGAAGATCAAATTTTCCTTGCGCAACCGCCTCTGCTTGCTTGGTCAGACCTTGAATCGGACTTGTGATGGTGTGGGCGAGCAATACGCCAAGCACCCCTGTAAGGCCAAGCGCAATTAACGTCCCCGAGAAAAAGATTTGGTTGACCCGGTTCACCGTCTTGTACAGCTCGTTCATGGACGCTACGACATACACCACGCCAACGACCTTGTTGTCGTTTATCGTTACCGGCTGCGCAATCATCTTCATGCGCGTATTATCCTCATCTATAATTTCTTGCTCGTTATCGGTAATATTTTGAAGCGCCCTGCTCACGGCAAGCGATTTGTTCTTCTTCCCGATATACGACTGATTGCCCTGTACGGAGGTCGCTACCACCTTGGCGTTCGAATCCAGCACCTGTACCTCAGCACCGGTAATACTGAACAGATTTTGAACGACAAGGCTGAGATCCTCTGTCGTGCTCTCCGGAGAATCGCCTTCGGTTTCAGGCTTTGCCGCTAAGCTCGGAGCTGCGAATTTGGACAAAATATCTGCCTGCTCCTTCAAATTGTTCGTGAAGCTGTCGATTAACGAATTTTTGACGGTGCTAATAAAATAAACGCCGATGAGCTGCATCGCCACCAGGATGAGCAGCAAATAAATAATGACCAGCTTAACCTGAATCGTACGGAAGAAGCTCTTTCCCTTCATCCTTAACCGAGGCCTCCAGATTTGGAGTTGCGCATCATGTAGCCAAGACCCCGCCGGGTCATAATGTACTCGGGACGACTCGGATCATCCTCGATTTTCTCGCGCAGCCTGCGAATCGTCACGTCGACCGTTCGCACATCCCCGAAATATTCGAATCCCCATACCGCTTGCAGCAAATGCTCGCGCGTCATCACCTTGCCGCTATTGCGAGCCATATAGTAAACGAGCTCATACTCGCGATGAGTCAGATCAAGCGGCTCGCCATCCTTATAAACTACATACATATCCGTATCAATAAATAAGTTAAACAGCTTAAAGCCTTGCTGTTCTTGCTCGGCTGGCGCTTCGGCAGCGCCGGCATTGTCTTCACCGGAGCCTGCCGGCTTCTGCTGCCTGCGCAAATGAGCCTTCACCCGTGCCAGCAGCTCCCTTGTGCTGAACGGCTTCGTCACATAATCATCCGCGCCAAGCTCAAGCCCCAGCACCTTATCAATTTCCGTATCTTTGGCCGTTAGCATAATAATCGGCATTTGCAGCTTGGCTCGCACCTCGCGGCATACATCCATGCCATCCTTCACAGGCAGCATCAAGTCTAGCAAAATCAGATCCGGCAGCTCCTCGAATGCAAGCCTCACCGCTTCTCCGCCATCGAACGCGCAGATCACCTGATGCCCTTCCTTTTCCAAGTTAAACTTTATAATATCTGCTATCGGCTGTTCGTCATCGACCACTAATATTTTTCCGTGCATCGCTACACCCGCCCGTCGCTTGTCCTTTTTTTGATTACCTTCTATTTTAACACACGTTATCCATTAGTTCACAATGAAACTTCCCTCATGTTAGCAAGGTTTTTCCTGAAGCGCTCTGCTCTGCCCTAATAAAAAAAGAGAATCGCTTCGCAGTGCGCGAAAGTGATTCTCCGAGGTTGAAATGGGGTATAAAATTATAAGTACTTTAACGGATTTTGCATTGCGCCGTTTTTATGCACTTCAAAATGCAAATGAACGCCAGTCGAGTTGCCCGTGCTGCCCATAATGCCGATTGTATCGCCTTTTTCGACAATGTCGCCTACGCTCGATTTGTAAGAGCTTAAGTGACCATAGACTGTCTTATAGCCGTTCTTATGGTTAACAATAATCGCTTTGCCAAGACCCGGCTTCGTGCCGACGAACTCAACTACGCCTGTGTCTGCTGCATGAATGTTCTTGTTTCCTGTGAGATCGATGCCGCTATGCATCCGTCCCCAGCGCTTTCCGAACTTGCTTGTCAGTCTGGAGCCCGATACAGGCATCGCGAAGTTTCCTGATCCTTCGCCCAAAACAACCTTAGTGCCTCGCTCCACGATTTTCGGCTTCGCTTCCTTAATGACTTCCTTCGAAAGCAGCTCTTCGGTCACGACGTAACCGTTCTGCTTCACGATGCGATAAGTCATTCGCTTAGAGCCTGCTGATCCTAGTGAGAGAGTCTTCGACTCGCCAACGCGCATACTCGCATTTTTCTTCACTTCAACCGGCGGCTCGATCGTCTCGACCTCTACTAAATTCTCAACCGTCTTAACCGTTAGCTCTGGCTGGAGCACCGTCAAATCGAGAACATCGCCGACTGTAATTTTGTCGTCCTTAATCCAAGCATTGTTCTTATAAATAACCTCAGGTGAAATATCGAACCTCTGCGCGATACAGCCGACGCAGTCGCCTTCTTGCACCGTATATTTCGTTGGTTTAATGCTGCCCTGAACGAGCATTTTGTATATCGCTTCCGCTTCCATGATCTGCTGCGGATCGGTATCAATCGACTCCGTCATGACGGCCTCGATAAATTCGACCTCCGTTATCTCGCGGCCAGGCACCTTGGATGCAGCTTTTGTCTCTTCTTCTGGTACAGCCGCTGCTCTTGAATCGAATGAGAGCGATTTAACTTCCTTTGAATCCTTCTTCGAAGCAACAAGCTTAGGTGCAAACTTGCTTTGTACGCGAAGCAATATCGCATCTGCCGTCTGCTGGTCTTTCACGATACCGATTACTTTACCGTCAACCTTCACCTCAACGCCAACCGCGTGAGCAGTGAACATTCCTTCAAGCTTGTCCAACGTAACATCCGTTTCAGGCGTTCCTTTGAATGCGCTATCTGCCTCGTATGTAATCGTTCCTGTATCCAGCACCATATTAATGCCAGGATTAGCTTGCTGAGCTTCCTCTGTTTCTAACAAAACAAGCTGCTCCACTTGATCTGGATCACTTACGGTCCCAACAGGTGCTCCATTCATATATACGTTATAAAATTCGACTGTGTTTGCTTGGACATATTGGATTCCGCTGAATCCGGCTACTGTGAGGAGTACGAGCGCCCCGCCCGCTAGCTGTACCGGCTTCTTGCGCCATAAAGACGTGTTTGCCTTGCCGCTTGCGGATTGTTGCTGTGTCTTGCCATTCAAGTGTTGCGATCGGTCATGCCGAAAGTACTGTATCGCTTGATTCCATACCTTCTGAATCCGACCTTGGTCCCTGAAAACGGTCATGATTTTCTCCTTTTCGCGCTAATGCTACTTTTTTTCCGGCTTCCGACATCAAAAAATACAAAAAAGACGAATTATCCTGTCGGATCACTCGCCTAATACTTTAACATACGCCCAACAATTGGGGCAACCTTTACCCTATCTTAAAATATTAATATTTTTTCAGAATGTCCATCATCTGACCGTATTCGGTCTTGTCGAGATGCTGTGCCATGATTTGCTGAATCGCCGTCAGCTCTTGTTCTGTCAGCCCATTTTCAACATATTGAGAGATCGTTTGCAATGATTCCTGGGGCAGCTTGGTCATCAATAGTTCGAACAGCGCCTCCTTGTCGTCATCGCTCATTTGCTCCTTTACCTCGGTCAAATCATCGGTCGTCATCGCCGTTTCGGTATCATCAGCCGACATACCCGCTTCGGTATCATCCGTGCCTGCTGTTCCCTCCTGCACCTCTCCGCCACCTGCCGCAGCACCTCCACCCGCCTGTGTACCGCCTCCAATGCCAATATCTGTTAACGGAGGATCAGTAGCCTCGCTAAACGCATCTACCGATGCTGGAGGCTCGCTCTGCTCATTCGTGCCCGTTTGAGAATCAGGCGTTTCCTCTTTGGAGCCTTGTGTTTCATCATGAATAGGCGGAGTCTCTTCTTTCCCAGCCGTATCCGTCGTTACGAGCGGATCCGCGCCCCAGAGCTTCCCCCAAACGCCTGTCATCGCCATCGGCGGCACCTCAAGCGGCAAATTAAACTGTTTTAGCAGCGTTTCTACATAACTTGTAACAATATAGCCCGTCGTCCATATCGACAAAAAGCTTAAAATCAATCCTGCCGCAACTAATTTTCCGAGCCATCCGATTCTCTTTAACACGCTCGCACCAATCCTCTCGATCAGCAGCCGAAGGTTGCCCTTTCTATCAGCTGCTATTTCCCATAATCTGTTACATACTATTATGGTCAAGTTTAGAGAGAGACATTCCCTCCTCACGGGCTATATTCCAAAGACAAACAAAAAAAAGGATGACCTCAAGGGCCATCCTTCGTTAAGCTCATATTTATTCGTAGATCGGACGAACCGGGTTTGTCTGCTCGCGGTTGCGGCCTACCGAGAAGATCGCAATCGGAATGCCTGTAAGCTCGGATACGCGGTTCAAGTAGTTGCGCGTATTTACCGGAAGATCGTCGAGCGTTTTTGCGCCGGAGATGTCCTCAGACCAGCCTGGGTGCTCCTCATAGATCGCTTCGCACTCGGATACCATTTTCAGGCTTGCTGGATAAGTCTCGATAACCTCGCCGCGCAATTTGTAGCCTGTGCAAATCTTAACCGTTTCAAGACCTGTCAATACGTCAAGCGAGTTCAGGGACAGACCCGTAATACCGCTAACGCGGCGCGCGTGGCGGACAACAACCGTATCGAACCAGCCAACGCGGCGAGGACGGCCTGTTACCGTACCGTATTCATGGCCTTTGTCACGAATCAATTGACCGATCTCGTTATCCTGCTCCGTTGGGAACGGGCCATCGCCTACGCGAGTCGTGTACGCTTTGGCAACGCCGATAACTTGCTTGATTTTCGATGGACCAACGCCTGAACCGATACAAACGCCGCCTGCCGATGGGTTGGAGGATGTTACGTATGGATAAGTTCCTTGGTCGATATCAAGCATAACGCCTTGAGCGCCTTCAAATAGCACCTTCTGACCGGCATCGATTGCATCGTTCAGAATAACGGAAGTGTCGGATACATATGCACGCAGTACTTCAGCATAGCCGAGGTAGTCACGAACGATGGAGTCAGCATCAAGCGGCTCGCCGCCGTATACTTGCTCGATCAGTTGGTTTTTCTCAACGATTATGCTGCGAACTCTAGCTTCGAATTCCTCAGCGTCCATCAAATCAGCGATACGGATACCGTTGCGAGCCGCTTTGTCCATGTAGCAAGGGCCGATCCCTTTGCGTGTCGTACCGATCTTGTTATCGCCCTTGCGGTCTTCCTCAAGGCCGTCAAGCACAAGGTGGTAAGGCATAATCACATGCGCGCGATCGCTAATTTTCAAATTGTCGGTTGAGAAGCCATTATCATGAATATAGTTAATTTCGTCGATCAGCGCTTCTGGATTAATAACCATTCCGTTGCCGATAACGCAAGTTTTATTATGATTGAAAATACCCGATGGAATCATCGTCAATTTATATTTTTTGTTATCAATAAGGATCGTGTGTCCGGCATTGTTTCCTCCTTGGTAACGAGCGACGACGTCGGCTCCCTCTGCCAAGAAATCAGTGATTTTGCCTTTACCTTCGTCTCCCCACTGTGTACCAACAACAACAACCGTAGACATAATTATAACCCCCGTCCGGTGTTTATAAACACCGAAAATTACCGTCAAAATGCTGTAGCACGAAATTTCCTCCTTTTGAAGGCTTCATGTTTTCAGTCAAAAGACAGCATTAATAGTGTAGCAGTCCATCATCGAGAAGTCAAACTAAAAAACGAACAATTGCATAGCTACCCCTGCAATTGTTCGGATATTCATGATGCTTGCATCGGATCCTGATGCGCGCGGTCAATACTTACGAATTTATTGTATTTTTTCAGAAAGACCAGCTCTACCGTGCCTACCGGCCCATTCCGCTGCTTGGCGATAATGATCTCGATAATGTCTTTTTTCTCGGACTCTTTATCGTAGTAATCATCCCGGTACAGGAACGATACGATATCGGCATCTTGCTCGATCGACCCCGATTCCCGAAGGTCGGACATCATCGGACGCTTGTCCTGCCGCTGCTCAACGCCCCGGCTGAGCTGCGAGAGCGCGATAACCGGAACTTCAAGCTCACGCGCAATTTGCTTCAATGTACGCGATATTTCGGATACCTCTTGCTGCCTGTTCTCGCCCGCCTTGCCGCGGCCGGAAATAAGCTGCAAGTAGTCGATCAGAATCATGCCAAGCCCTTTTTCCTTCTTCAAGCGGCGGCATTTGGCGCGAATCTCGGCGACCGTAATCCCCGGCGTATCATCAATAAAGATTTGCGCCTCGGATAACGAGCCTATCGCCATCGTCAGCTTCTCCCAGTCGTCGCCCTCGAGGTGGCCTGTCCGCATGCGCTGCGCATCCACATTCGCTTCCGCGCAAATCATACGCTGAACAAGCTGTGCCGCTGACATCTCGAGACTGAAGATCGCGACGGTCTCGCGGGCGCGAACGCCTACGTTTTGGGCAATGTTAAGCGCAAATGCCGTTTTACCTACCGATGGACGGGCTGCGACGATAATAAGGTCACTCCGCTGGAAGCCCGCCGTCATCCGGTCTAGATCCGTGAAGCCTGACGGTATGCCCGTCGTGCCGCCTTTATTGGCGTACAGCTGCTCGACCTTCTCGAATACTTCCATCAACACATCGCGGATGGAAATAAACCCGCTGCCTGAGCGGCGATTCGATATTTCGAGAATTTTCTTCTCCGCGTCGCCGAGCAGCACCCCAACATCCTCCGAATTGGCATAACCATCGGATACGATGTTCGTCGCTGTTCGGATAAGCCGCCGCAGCATCGATTTCTCTTCTACGATTTGCGCGTAGTAATCGACGTTGGCCGCGGTCGGCACCGAATTGGCCAGCTTCGCCAAATAACTGACGCCGCCTATTTCTTCAAGCAAATGCTGATCCTGCAAATGCGCGGTCAAGGTTACGAGGTCAACCGGCTGGTTGTTCTCGGCGATCTCGACCATCGCCTCATAAATTTGTCGGTGAGGACCGCTGTAGAAGTCTTCGCTGCGCACCCGCTCCATCGCTGTAATAAGCGCTTCCGCTTGCAGCAATATCGCTCCGATGACAGCCTGTTCCGCTTCTAGGTTTTGCGGTGGAACACGGTCAAACATCAGCTCTGTACTCATGGGTCCCTCCTCAAAGGTTTTCGTAGAAAACCTACTTCGTAAGCATATGCCAAGGTTTTCGTAGAAAACCTACTTCTATTCCTCAGACACCTGAACGCTTAGCTTAGCTTTCACTTCAGGGTGAAGCTTAACCACAACCTGTGTAACGCCTAGCGTGCGAATCGGATCTTCCAGTTCGATTTTACGTTTATCGATTTTGATGCTTTGCGCTGCAAGAGCTTCGCCGATTTGCTTGCTTGTGATGGCGCCGAACAATCTTCCGCCCTCGCCAGCTTTTGTCTTAATGACTACCGTCATCTCTTCCATCTTCTTGCCAAGCGCCTCGGCATCTTCCTTTTCCTTCTCCTTGCGCTTTTGCTCAGAGGCATGCTGTACCTCAAGCGTCTTCAGATTGCCATCCGATGCCAGCTTCGCCAGCCCTTGCGGCAATAGAAAATTGCGCACATACCCTTCGGATAGATCCTTTACTTCCCCTTTTTTCCCTTGTCCTTTAACATCCTTCAAAAAGATCACTTTCATTCAAATAAACCCTCTTCCGTTTCAATTTCGTCCAAAACCCGCTTCAGACGCTCGGCTACTTCAGCCACTGATCCTTCAAGCTGAGCGGCAGCATTCGTTAAATGGCCGCCTCCGCCCATTCTCTCCATAACTACCTGCACGTTCATATGGCCCAGCGAACGCGCGCTGATGCCGATAAGACCGTCTTGTCGCTCCCCAATTACGAAGGAAGCAAGTATATCCGTCATATTCAGCAGCGTATCCGCCGATTGCGCGATGAGCAGCTGCGAATATTTACGACCGCTTTCCGTTACTGCAATAGCCACATGCTCGTAGAGCACCTCGGCATGCTTAATGATTTCCGCCTTGCGCACATACTCTTCAAGGTCTTCCTTCAACATTCGCTGAATCATCATCGAATCCGCCCCGTTGCGGCGGAGGAAGGAAGCAGCCTCAAACGTCCGAGCTCCCGTACGAAGCGAGAAGCTCTTCGTATCTACCGTAATACCGGCAAGCAGTGCCGTAGATTCCCTGACATCCAGCACGACGCGGTCATGAATGTACTGCAGCAGCTCCGTTACGAGCTCGCACGTTGATGAAGCGTAAGGCTCCATATACACAAGTATCGCATTCGCAATAAACTCCTCGCTGCGGCGATGATGATCCACGACAACGATGCGCTCCGTTTGCGTGAGCAGCTTCGGCTCCTTCACCATCGATACCTTATGCGTATCGACGACCACCGCAAGCGATTGCGGCGTAATAAGCGCGGAAGCTTGCTCTGGCGATACGAACCGCTTCGACAGCTTCTCGTCTTCCTTGATAAGCTCCATCATCTTCTGAATCGCCGGATTGACGCCTTCAAGGACGATATAAGCTTCTTTGCCAAATAGCTGCGCCGCCTTCATTACGCCGATCGCTGCACCGATTGCATCCATATCGGGCATCTTATGCCCCATAATGACAACGTTGTGGCTCTCTTTTATGAGATCACGCAGCGCATGAGCGACAACCCGCGCGCGCACGCGCGTCCGCTTCTCTACCGCATTGGATTTACCGCCATAGAAGGACTGGCGGCTTCCCACCTTAACGGCCGCCTGATCGCCGCCTCTTCCGAGCGCGATATCCAGGCTCATATGCGCCCATTGGCCAAGCTCAATGATGTGCTCGGCGCCCGCTGCGAAGCCAATGCTGAGCGTAACCGGGATTTTATGGTCGCCAGTAATTTCTCTCACTTCATCCAGAATAATAAATCTGGATTGCTCCAGATGCTTCAGCGTCTTCTGGTCGGTGACAAGCAGGAAACGGTCGGACGTTAATCTTTTCAAATAAACATGAAATTTTTGCGCCCATTCCGTAATCTCTGTCGTAACCTTCGAGAGCATGGAGCTGCGCTGATGATCGTCGAGGCCCTGCGTCACTTCCTCAAGGTTATCGATCATGACGACCCCTAGAACAAGCTTCTCATCATCGTATTTCCGCCCAAGCTGCCAGCGCTCCGTAATGTTTTGGACGTACAAAATCCGCTCCTTAGGCTTAAAGATGAGCTGGTACACGGAAGATCCGATCGTCGCTTCGATCGTACCACCCTCCCGCTCCTTCACCTGCTGCAAAGTCGGAAACAGCTCCGCAAGCGGCACGCCGATCACGTTTTCCCGCTCCACGATTCCTGCAATATAGGGATTATGCCATTCAACAATTCGATCTTCGTTATATAAAATAATGCCGAAAGGCAGCTCGCTCACAACATCGTTGCCCGCCTTCTTCACCCGATAGGACAACGTGCCCAAATACGATTTGAGATCTTTGCGGAACGCCCGCTCCGCCATCACGGTATAAAACAATACCCCGCCAGTCAGCAGCAGCCCGAGCAGTCCGAGCAGCCACTCGAACCAGGCAAGCGCCACCGACAGGAGCACCATTAAGACGAAAGCCCATATCTGATGCATGCCGTGCCAACGTGTTACCAAAAACTTAGGCATTTCCAATCCGCTCCTGTGCTATGGTTTCGTAAACGACTTGCGGATCGGGAAAGCGGTATCCAGGACACCAATTAAGCTTAGCGGCGGGATTAAAAGCACCGGAATCGCAATAAGGATCGGCACCGCTTTATTCCATCCTCGCTGATTTGCAAGGAAAAAGAAAAATCCGACAGCCTGAAACGTAAAAACAAAACTAAGCAGAGGAACCAAATTCATTAAAGCTACTGCAAAAAAAGAATCGCTCGTCCTTGATGCAAACAATTCCATTACATAAGTAAGCAGGTACAAAACAACGAGCAAGCGTGGCAGACGCCAATCCTTGGCACGCGTAAACCTTGGCACTTCTGGTCCGCCGCTCCACTTAACGGCTCTGCGCGAGACAAACTGCGAAATGACGGTAAGCCCGAACGCGATCATAATAAAGGTAACAGGGATCGAATTGATCATCGTGTGAATGACGATATCCGTCAGCTCTGAATCCCATTCCGTAGGCAGATAGCGCTGCGCCATTAGCTCCTCTACCGTCGAACGTACAAATGTGCTTAATTCTCCAAGGAGTGAAATATCGAGGAACACCTCGAAAATAAGCAGCTCCAGCATCAATTGAGCGAGAATTACGACACCGACCGTCCGAACAACCTTTGATGCGGTCGCTTGCTTTATGAACAAGTGGCCCATCACAATGGACGGTATGAGGAAAAACAATCCGATAATAAGTGTAGCCGGTCCTCCGATAATGAACGCCAGCACCCATACGGGAAGCAAATGCAATGCAATCGATTTTGGCGGCAAAGTCGTGTACAGCACGACATAAGGCACCATAAGCAGCAGCATAGCAATGACGTTAAAGAGCGGTACGAGAAGAGACAATAATAATAAGAGTGCCGCACAACTCCACAGCACTGGTTTCAAGCCGGTTTTCAAACCGTTCACCTCTTGCTTATATAATCTGGTTTCTTACGAAACTTTTACAACTCATTATAGCATAAAAGCTCAACATATCACGTACAATCCCACTCACTCGCTATTAGGATGAACACCCGCTTCGCCGCTCATACAAAAACAAAAAGACGGAACAGCAATCCCATTCCGCCTTAACTTCTTCCTATAATACCCCATTAGCTTTGAAAATAGTACCTTAAAACGGGCTGGCTTCGCCACCGTCTTAGTTATTATCCTGCAGCACTTTATGATGCTCCATAATAATTTTTTGGCAGTAATCGATAATCTCACTTCTGCGGACAATTCCGATAAAACGGTTCATGTCGTCGACGACCGGCACGAAATTTTGCAGCTTGGCCAGCGAGATCAGATCATCCATATTGGCATCGATTCGCACCGTCTTATTATTCATCCGAAGCGGCACATCCATGAGCCTTATTTTATTGGTCTGCTCAAGCGTCAGGTCAGCATGCTCCTTAATGTACCATAGCAAGTCGCCTTCCGTAACCGTGCCTGCATAGCCGCCATCATCGTTAATGATAGGCACCGCCGTATAACGGTGGTATTCCATTCTCTCAAGCGTTTGTCTTAATGTTGTGTCCTGCGTTAAGCATACGACATCCTGCTTCGGCAACAAAAAAAACGCAATATTCATTTCCTAACAACTCCGTCCCGTTTGCTCATTCCCAACCTTTTTTGCCCTAGGCAGCAGACGGACGGAGCAAGCAGCTTTTATGGCTGCTTTAGCGTCGTCTCGCTGCTCGATAGCGTCCCTACCTCTTTTGGCTTGTTCACTGTATACTTATCCGGCAAAATAAGGCTGGACGCAGGCGTATCTTCGTTTAACCAGCTTTTGATCATCGCCTGCACCTTCGCCAAATCATCCTCATCGGCAAAATAATACCATGCTCCGCCGCTTCTCAAGCGGTGTCCGCTGCCAAGCAGCGAGTGGCTGTAAATATTACGCTCCTTCGCCTGCAGCATGCCTTGACTAAAGTCGACAAGCTGCTGGGGACGCATATCCGTGCTAAAGTTGTCGCCCATAATATCCAAAAGCTGCGGAACTTTAGACCATTGATTCAATTGCTTCGCTTTATCCATTAGAAGTCCTAAAAAAATCTGATGCCGCTCCGTACGATTCATATCGCCGCCAGCATCCTCCCGGTAACGGACATAATTAAGCGTATCCTTGCCGTTATAGCTTTCCTGGCCCGCTTTGATGACAAATTTCTCGTGATCCGGATCGTCATTGACCATATCCTCTTCAATAGGAAGCGCGATACCGCCGAGCGTGTCGATCACTTGCCGAAAGCCTTCAAAATTAATAGAAGCATAATAATGAATAGGCGCGTCTAAGAAGTTTTCTACAGTATCCATGGCCATTCCCGCTCCGCCGAAAGCGTAAGCGTGCGTAATCTTATCCTTCTTGTCCTTCCCAACGATCTCCACATACATATCTCGCGGAATCGAGACCATGAGCAGATCACCGTCATTCGGACGAACAACCGTATAGATCATCGTGTCCGAGCGTCCAATTTCTTTGCCGCGCTGGTCAACCCCTAGCAGCAATACGGAGAACGGGTCCTGCTCCTTATCTATTGTACTAACCGGAACGGGTTCCCGTCCATCGATCGGTTTATAAGATTGTTCTAATTGTTTTTCAACATGGCTTTGCAAGAACCAATCAAATCCAAGTGCGGCCAAAGCCCCTCGGTTAAAAAAACCTGCAATAAGTAGAATAACGACTGCGGCAGACGCCGTGTATAACCATTTGCGTTTATTCATAAATGATGACTTCTCCTATCTATTCTATTCTTTTATAAATGGCTTTCTCAGTTTAGACGATAAAATGTCGAAACAGGTTACAAAACTTTTACAACGGATGGATACCATTTTGGATTTTTTTTATAAAGCAAAAAGGTCTATTGACTTTCAATGACGAATACAATCATTTCAAGTATATGAATAGAAAGGGTGACAATCTTGAACTTACCTCCCTCCATTCAACCGGACAAATCATCAACTGGTCTTGACCCTAAAGTAGCAGGCTTGCTTTGTTATCTAGGGGGCTTTATTACCGGTATTATATTTCTTATCCTCGAGAAGCAAAGCCGCTTTGTCAGACTGCACGCCGTTCAATCCATCGTCGTTTCCGTTTCCCTTTTCGTACTAAACATTTTTCTTGTATTTATTCCAATCCTCGGTGCAATTTTGGGCTTTCTTCTTCCGATTGTCGGCTTCGTCCTGTGGATCGGACTTATGCTGCTTACGCTGCAAGGCAGACTGGGCAAGCTTCCCATTATTGGCGATTGGTCGGAGCAGCAAGCCAACAAATTTTAACCTTTCTTTTCGTTCAAAAATGGGACGGCCTGCTGCCGTTCTTTTTTTGTTTGGCCTATAAGTTCATATGAACCATTCATTAAACCATACAAGTGATCTCGTAAAAACGAGGTATTGGCTAATATTGATCTATTGCTGCCTTAAAATCGGTTTTATTGGCTCTTTGAAGCCTTTTATCCGTGATTCAACGGTTTGATGAATGGGCTGAAAGTTCGTACTATTAAAGTAACTGAATACAAAATTGATTAAAAAGGATTGTGAACATTAATTATGGGTATAGGACTTAATCTATTTTTGGTTGCTTTACTGGTTGCGTTAACCGCTTTTTTCGTAGCTACAGAATTCGCTATCATTAGACTACGTTCCAGCCGCGTTGACCAATTGGTCGTTGAAGGAAAGAAAAATGCACTTGCCGTTCAACGAGTCGTAAGCAATTTGGATGGTTATCTGTCCGCCTGTCAGCTTGGCATTACCATTACAGCACTCGGCCTTGGTTGGCTTGGTGAGCCAACAGTTGAAAAGCTTCTGCTCCCTTTATTCGAACATTGGCAGATAAACAGTGATCTGAGTCATATTTTATCGTTTATAATTGCCTTCATCGTCATCACCTTTATCCACGTCGTCATTGGTGAGCTGGCTCCTAAGAGCATTGCGATTCAAAAAGCAGAGCTTGTCAGCTTTGCGGTGGTAAAGCCGATCATCTTCTTCTACAAAGTCATGTACCCATTTATCTGGGTTTTGAATGGCTCTGCCAACGCTCTCGTTCGTTTGTTTGGCCTAAAGCCAGCAAAGGAGCATGAAGAAGCACATTCCGAGGAAGAAATTCAAATCATTCTAAGCGATAGTTTAGAAAGCGGAAAAATTAACAATACGGAATATGGCTACGTCAACCGGATCTTTGCTTTTGATGAAATTTTATCCAAAGAAATTATGGTTCCGCGTACCGATATGTCCGTCTTATATAAGAACAATACTTTGCAAGAGAACATGGCTATTATTCGCAAGGAACAATATACGCGTTTCCCGGTTGCCGGCGACAGCAAAGACAATATTATCGGAATGATCAACACAAAGCAGCTGTTTCTACAATACCAAGTAAACAAAGAAATTGATTTTCAAACGCTTATTCAGCCTGTCATGTCTGTTTCCGAAGCACTGCCGGTGAAGACGCTTCTAACCAGAATGCAGCAAGAGCGCGTCCACTTTGCGATCGTCGTTGATGAATATGGCGGTACGTCAGGGCTTGTAACCATTGAGGATATATTAGAAGAGATCGTCGGCGACATTAGAGACGAATTTGATGCGGATGAACGCAAGGACATTGAGATGCTGTCGGATACGTCCTACCTTCTGGATGGAAAGGTGTCTTTAACGGAGCTAGGCGATCTAATCGGCACTGAGCTGGAGCATGAGAAGGTCGATACGATTGGCGGCTGGCTGTACAGTGAAATGGAGGACGCTAAGCCCGGCAAGCAATTCAGCTTCCTTAACTTAACCTTCACAGTACGCGAGGTTAGCAAGCATCGCATCAACAAGGTGGAACTATCGATCGCTCCGCATGACAAACTGCTTCAATCGAGGTAGGATAAACCTTTTATACGAGTACAAAGACGGTGTCTGTCGACACCGTCTTTGTTTTTTTAGAAAGGCGCATGCTGAAAACGGTTAAGGGAACTCTAATAAAAAAACATAGAGGAGAGGAATTTGAGATGCTGGTTAATACCATTTTCGGATTCATTATTCCTTGGCTTGCTGGGATTTACCTCGTTCGAAAAAGCCCAAAAATACTGCTGCTGATTTTCCCCGTTGGCGCCCTTATTTCGATGATTATCAATTCGCTCGGCTTTCAAATGAGGTTTTGGGACTTCACGCCCCTCATACCGGATGACCAGTCTGTATCTGCGATGCCGCTCGATCTTGGACTATACCCGCTATTGGCATGCTTTATGATACGGACCATCCTCTTGCATCGAAACAAAACAGCGCTCATTATTTTTTTGTACGTGCTGTTTACGACGCTGCTTGAGTATATAGGACTGCTGATTGGAAAAGTAACGTACGGGAACGGATGGAATATTGGCTTTACCTTCCTGTCCTATTTACTTGCCTTGGGCTGCGTTTATCTATACTTTAGGCTGCTTGAGCGGTTTCGCGTATTATAAATTTTTCTCGCCGTGCTCCTCTTTGTAGAGCGAGGAGCTGTTCTTGAACCATGTGAACAAATGGAGAACAACAACCTTTAATACTGCATATCCCGGCACGGCCAGTACGATTCCAGCGAGTCCAAACAAATTGCCTGCCGTCAAAATGACAAATATAATGGTGATCGGATGAATTTGCAAGCTTTTGCCCATGATCTGCGGTGAGATAAATTTGCCTTCAATAAGCTGAACGATCGTCCATATGACGATCAACTTCAGCAGCATGACGGGAGAAGTTACGAGCGCGACAACTAAGGCAGGCGTAATCGCGATTGCCGGGCCAAGATAAGGAATAACGCTGGTACAGGCTGCGACCAAGGCTAGCACAAGCGAGTATTCTAGTCCGATGACCAAATAACCCACATATAATAACAGCCCAATACAGAAGCTTACAATAATTTGCCCCCTAATATAGCTGCTAATTTGATCGTTCATCTCCGCCATAATTCGTTTCGTTTGCGGCTGCAGCTTGTTAGGCAGGAATCCAACAATCGTTTGCGGCAACTGCTTTCCGTCCTTTAACAAATAAAATAAAATAAACGGCAGCGTCACAATCGCAAGAATAATCTCCTTCAGTGCCCCCACAATAGAGCCTAAGCTCGAAAATGTTCGATTTAGCAGCGATGTAGCTCGCTCCGTAATATTACCCGTCAGCTTCGACGGATTTAAATTGAACCACTCCTGTATTTGAATAAAGCTGTTGCTGCCCATAAACTCTTCGAAATTTTGTCGCAGCTGATCCCCATATTTAGGAAAATTATGTGCGAAGCTTACAGCTTGTCCATTTAGAATCGGAATAACAATAACCAATAGGATCGTAATGAGCCCTGCGCCAATCAGAAAGAGAGCAATAATGGAAAATATCCGCTTAACCCCCTTTCGCTCCAAATAATCGACAGCCGGATTTAGCAAATAATAAGCAATTCCCGCCAATATGACTGGCAGCAGCAATGTTTTGAGGAGAACGGTAAATGGTGTGAAAATATAGGAAATCTTCGTAAATACCATAATGTTGAGCCCAGCGAGCAGCAATACAAGCAGGAACAATACGAATTTATTGTTTAAAATAAACGTTTTGAACCGCTCGGTGCCTGTTCTGACATTTTCCATAATGATGTACCTTCTTTCTTCATATGCAGGTGTTTATTTTCATTAATTGTAGCATTACGGTAAATATAAATGCGAATGGCGTCATTTCCGCAATTTGCTTGCAACTATTTCCATCAGCTTCGCGTATCATTATTTATGTGCACTACAATCCTAGGAGGGATTTCATTGTCTATATTTAAAAGATTGCGTGACCTTACATTATCAAATGTTTACTCACTTATTGAGAAAGCAGAGGATCCGATTAAGCTCACTGACCAATATATCCGCGATATGCAAGAGGATCTTTCCGATGCAGAGAAAGCGGTAGCCGCACAAATTGCAATCGAGAAGAAATTTAAGCAGCTTTATGAAGAGCAAGCACAGCTTGTAGAGAAGCGCGGAGAGCAAGCGCATCTTGCGGCACAATCCCAAAACATCGACCTCGCAAGGCGCGCCCTGGAAGAGAAGAAATCTGCTGAGCAGAAGGCTTCCGAGTACAAGGCGAATTTTGACCAGAATAAACTGCTTGCAGATAATCTTCGTGGCAAGCTTGATGAGATGCGCAAGCAGCTCACGGAGCTTAAGAATAAGCGTGAAACGCTTGTGGCTCGTTATAACGCAGCCAAAGCTCAGACTGAAATCAATAAAGCGATGTCGGGATTCGGAACCGATTCGGCGGCAGCCGGCATGAAGCGCATGGAAGAGAAAATGCTGCAAATGGAAGCGCAGGCCGAAGCGAGCAACGAGATTAACGCCAAGGGCAAGTCGCTAGATGATGAATTTGAAAAGCTAGGCAAAGACAAAGCGGTGGAAGATGAGCTGGCTGCTCTTATGAAGCAGTACGAGAAACAATAGTTCTTCCATTTATCTAACAATTAATGTATAGTATGACCGCTGGTGTTATAAATCGGATTACCGGTTATAACGGAAGGCGGTCATTTTTTCTAAACTTGAAACTTTGGAGGAACTAACTTATGTCTTGGATTGATCTTATTCGAATTCCGGTTTGGACAGGTGCAGGAGCCATTTTATTAGTCATTATTATGTTTTTGGATTCGCGCTTCACGAAGTACAATGATTTGCAGGAGATTAAGAACGGAAATACCGCAGTGACTACCCGCTTCGTATTGAAGCTGTTCGCGCAAGCGTATATCTTGTCGCAGTCGATCAGCAAATCAAGCGAAATGTGGGAGGCTCTCGTCATCTCGCTCGTCTCATTTGTCCTCTTGCTTGTGCTGGAGTGGATTGTCGAGAAAGTCGTCATTGCCATCAGCGGCATGAAGCTGGAGCAAGGCATACATGAGGGCAAGGTCGGTTACGCTTTGTTCGCAGGCTCGCTCCATATCGCTGGTGCGTTGATCATCGGATCTATCTAACTTTTTAGAAGGAGCATATAAGATGAGCTTGTTCAAAAGAATCAAAAACCTGCTTACTCCGGCGGAGCCTCCAATCGCAGAGAAAAGCATCATGACGCTGTCGCCTGGCGATGCATGCGAGGTCTCCTTAGTTACCTATAACATAACGGGCAGAACGCATAACCGTGCCCGCAATGCCATTGTTCTCACGCTCCAAGATGGCATAGCCATTCGATATTTGACCATAGAGGAACGGGAAAGAACCGTATATGCGCTGTATGACTCGATTGATGGGCGACTTGATTCCATTGACGAGGTACCTACCATTTTGGAGCTGGATGACCGCACTTATCATATGGAGGAGCAATTCTCCGGATTCATCATAGCAAGCGGCAAGACGCCTTACATGCAGGGAGGCGAACAGCATGTCTGGCAATATCAATCTGACGATATGAAGCTTCTTCGTATTGAATGGCAAAACGGACGCTTCATGCTCTATGAAGGAGAAAGCGTTCTGCCTGCCGATGTACGCGTGCTACGCGGCGGATAGGAGGAATACGATGAACAAATGGTGGCATCAATCGATTAAGTACCTGCTTCTCTTGAGCTTTATCGTCCCTCTTCTCACGGCTTGCGCCGTTTCGGATACGGTCAAGGAGCAATATCCGTTAGAATCGGTCAATGGCTCAGGCAATCAAACCTCATATGTGTATCGTGCTGAGAATCGTTCCGTCCCTGATGTCGCTAATGATTTTATCGATCAGCGCAATCCGGAGCAGCAGAGCGAAGTAAGCACAGAGCGGATGTTTCTTGTCTATTCCGATGAAATTATCCATTTGCAGCAAGCTCCAGACGTGCCGGAAGATACGCTTATCGAAATCGATTCAACCGAATATGTACGTCAAAATTATAGCTCAGGCTTTCTCCAAGGTTACTTAATCGCCAGCGTGCTCGACGATATATTCGATAAGGGCAAGTACGGCAAGGGTAAGTACCGCGGCTACTCCTCAAAGGATAAATACAAGCCTAAAACGACGTACAGAATGCCTACAGTTGAGGATAAGAAGATCGCTCCTCCCGTAACCGTGAATCGTACAGGATCGGTGTTCAAACGCTCGAAGGATGCCAATGCATCGACATCGACTTCATCAACGGCACCTACTACGAATAACGGTTCACAAACGAGTACCACCGTTAATAAGAAGAAAAGCTCGATCACGACTAAGCCCCCATCCAAAGGAAAAATCGTGAAAGACACCAAACAAAAAAGCAGCTCAAGCAAAGTATATAAGAAGCCGCGAACCTCAAAGCCATCGGTGAAGGCCGGCAAAAGCCGCATCACCCGGCGTCGCTGAGCCATATAGCAAGAGCAGTATCCTCGTTGAGGATACTGCTCTTTTCTTTGTGAATGGCTGGATAGGCTTATCAATAGCTTTCTTCAAGAACGTTCCTCTAGTAAATGCTTGATTCTTTTCAGGTCCTTGTTATTGGCCCTCTTCATCATCAACGACATAAATGGAGAAAATAACATCGAAAACCCGGTTGGATTGCCTTTGTTTCGCAAAGTCATTCGGGTTGATTGCTCGTCCGCAGATTCCCAAGTGTATGTCGTTTCCATCGGAAATGGACCGTCGTCCGTACTCATTACAAGCTTTTTCCCCGGGATATATTCGGCAATTTGATACACATAGGAGAGTTGTTTTCCGAGAAAAGCCGCTTTAAATGCAACTTTAGAACCGACCACAAGCGGCTTTGGCGTTTGCCATTCTGCCGAATGAATATTAACATACCATTCAGGGGCATGATCGGGGTTAGCCGCATATTCCGAAACGGTATCACGAGGACATTTGATTACGATTTCGGTAAATACATCTACCATTATTGTCTGACACCTCCTTAGAAAAAATGAAAGACGCGCATAAGACTCGCGCGCCTTACATCTAAATTAAGCTAACTGCTTCGCTATAGGCTCCCAGTAATTGGTGTGCCATCCGGATGCCAAATGCTCGCCTTGACCTTCCGGAAAACCGGAGTGGTCAAATATTAGCACTGTTCCGCTGCCTTGCTCCTTGAGCTCGAATTTGATTACGGAGTAAACGCCTTCCTCCCAATTAGCAACACGCCATGCTTGTACAACGCGCTTATTAGCTACGAGCTCGATGTTGCGTCCCAAGATCATGCCTCCGAAGCAAGAGAACCTTCCGCCTTCTTCTGTGCTGATTTCAGTTGGAGCGCCGCCGGTAGCCTGACTGAATTGCTCGCTGCTAATAAGGATGCCGTAAACACGCTCAGGAATAGCCGGAAACGTAATTTCTTGATGAATCGTTGCACTCATCATTACGCACCCGCCTTTAATTGCTCGTCCTTGTTCATGAGCCACTGCTCAAGCATTTCAATAGTCATGCCTTTAAGCATATCCGTGTGGTCTTGAATGGCGTGATGCCACATTGCTGCTTCTACTTTATACTTGTTTTCATCCGTAATTTCAATCCCGCAGCTGCATGATAATGTAGTCATTGATGGATAGCCTCCTATTCATTTACTATTTTTGCATTAATGCATGGCTTGTTCTGACCAAGGATCGACGCATGGGTCCTCGCCTTGTGCTATCGATTGCAGACGAGGCATGTAATGCATCCAGCCTTGTTCATGTGAGGCAACTTCCGTTGCCGGCAGATCGTAGTGTGTCAAGACAAGAAGAGTACCGTTATCTTTAGGGATTAGTTTGAATTCAACGTTACTAGATCCGGGAGGCACCGCCTTCGATTTCTCCCAGCCCCATGTCATGACGATTTTCTCGTTCGGAATAATTTCCTTATATTCACCCATTGCAATGTCGCTACCGTTAACATCAATGCGGTATTTGCCGCCAATACTTGGTTCGAGCAATACGTGACGCCCCATCCAACGTACTAATTTCACAGGATCGGTAAAAAATGAGAACAGTGTCTCCGGGCTGCATTCGATAAATATCTCTTTCTTGATCGAGTTATTGCTGCTGATTGATGTCATATTTTCTCCTTTCCTCCTCTTCCGCGGCTGCTTTGAGCAGCATTAAGCTGTCATCCCAGAAGCTCTCGATATACTGCATCAATTCTGCGAACCCTTCCCTCCTAATGCTATAAAATCGTTTGGTGCCCGCTCGCCTCACAATGACGAGTCCTGCTTCTTCTAAAACTTTAAGATGCTGCGAAATAGCTGGTGCTGAAATGTCAAAATGAGACGCAATAGCGCTGGAGGTCAGCTCCTCATTACGCACGAGATGTAAAATATCTCTGCGCCTTGGTTCCGTTATGGCTTGAATGGCTTTATCGATCATGCTATTAATTTAGCATACACTTAATTAAGTGTCAACTTAAATAAATGGCGATAACTTTTTTTTTGCTGACCTTGAGCGTTACTATCCTGATTACAATTGATTAGATCTCCCACATCGCTTTGTGATATTTTATACATGTATAGAACAAAATAAAAAAAGGAGTAATAATATGTCGATAACACTTGGTACCAAAGAAAATCCATGGAAATTAAAGACTCCTCCACAAACCTCCGAATATGAAATGTACAAAGATGAGAAAGATGGCAAAGCTATTATCGTTTGCACGGTAGGCAAAACCGTTCTACATTACGACAATCGCTGCATCGATGACTTATACGCTATGCTCAAGGAACATGGAGACTGGATAGAACTAGGCAGTGCTGATGAACAGAAACCAGCAAAAGAAGGCACGGTTGAGGCCTGGGGACGCTCTCCTGAAAATCCGATTGGCGGTTGGTACGGCTTGAAGAAAGGTTTTCGCGGCCGATTCGGCATGTATGTCCCACCGTTAATGGAGGCATTGGGGCTTGCGGAAGTCGAACACAATGCTAGGAACAACCGTATGAGGGCACTATAACGGAGATATCATAGATAGCTTTTCTCAGAAATAAAATAGAAAAATGGCGGTACAGGACTAGCCCCTGCCTCGCCATTTTTCATAATTTAAATCATTTATATTCTATCTATTTTGTAAATTCCTTTGTGCTTTGATCCTGCTGCTTATGTGGAAAGACTAGCTTCAGCATTGGAGGAGTTACAAGCGTCGTCACAATAACGACCATAACGACCGATGTAAAATATTGAGGCAGCAGCAGCCCTGACTCTAGGCCCGTCGCTGCGATAATGAGCGCCACCTCTCCCCTAGATATCATGCCAGCGCCTATCGCAAGCGACGAATGATTATTAAATCCAGTCAGCCTAGCGCCTAATCCTCCGCCGAGCAGCTTCGTAACGATAGCAACAAGCGATAACAGTATAATAAAGACGATCTGGCTGCCTACGCCGTCGAAGGTAATGTTTAAACCGATGCTGACGAAGAAGACCGGAACAAATAACGTATAGGCTATCGGCTCCACCTTCGATTCCACATCATGCTTAAACGACGTCTGCGAGATCGCGATACCGGCTGCAAAAGCACCAATAATGCCGGCAACGCCCATTTTCTCGGCAAAATAGGAAAAGGCAAAGCAGGCTATTAAAGCGGCGCTCATCGACGCTTCCGTAATTTTGAAACGAGCGAACAGCTTCATAAAATGCGGAATAACCCAAATGCTGACCGCGATTATAATAATAAAGAACAATACCTTCTTCCCAATCAATAAAGGGATGGAAACATTATCGGTTGTTCCAAGCAAGCTCATCATAACGGCCAGCAGCACGACAACAACGACATCATCCACAACTGCGGCGCCAAGTATAGTCGTACCCTCTTTAGTGCCCAGCTGATTCATCTCCTTCAGCGTTTGAACCGAAATGCTGACTGAAGTCGCACATAGCAATAAACCTAAGAACAGCGCCTCGGAATTCGATAGACCGAGTGCTGCTGCTACCGCATACCCTCCTACAAACGGCAGAATGATACCGCCTACCGCAACAGCAAAGGAAGCTTTCCAATTTTGTCGGAGCTGCTCCACGTCTGTCTCCAAGCCTGCAATAAACATAAGCAGAAGTACACCGATTTCAGCAAAATGACCGATGAAATCATCGGGCTGAACCCACCCTAGCAGTGCAGGTCCAATAATAATGCCAGCTAGGAGCTTGCCTAGTACTGCCGGCTGCCCTAACCGTACCGACAAATGACCAGCGACCTTGGTGGATATGATAATAAGTGCTAAATAAAATACGAACTGCATGCACACACACTCCTTTCACTACCCATTGAATTATCATGCAACAAAAAAGAGCCCGTATACATACGGGCTCTTGCAAAAAAAGCAAAAGGAGCCCTTGGTGACAGGCTCCTCCGCTTTCGTACATATTCACTTATCGACCTATTCAGTCGTGTAAGGAAGCAATGCGATTTGACGTGAACGTTTAACTGCGATTGTAAGCAAGCGTTGGTATTTCGCGCTTGTTCCAGTCACACGACGTGGCAAGATTTTGCCGCGCTCGCTGATAAACTTTTTCAGTAAATCAACATCTTTATAGTCAATTTTAGAAATTTTGTTTACAGTGAAGAAACACACTTTACGGCGTTTGTTGCGTCCGCCTTTACGTCCGCTGAACTTACGTTCTGGACGCTCGTCGCCACCGTTATCTCTTTGCTTGAAAGCCATGATGGATATCCTCCTTATCGTTGAAAATATTACAATTACACAACGGCTTTATCTCGCAATAAAGGCTGTGCAACCGTTCCATTGATACGCGAAGTAGATGCTACCCCGTTATCAAAATGGCAAATCATCCTCTGATATATCAATCGGGCGTCCGTCATCCTGAAACGGATCACGGCTGTCGTTACGTGAGTTATTACCAGATGGACGGTTACCACCGCTTTGGGAAGCGTTGTTGCCGCCGCCGAAAGATCCGCCGCCGCTGCTGCTTGCACCGCCGCTGTAGCTGCTTCCGCCTTCTTCTCGCGAGCCTCCTCCGCCTTCTCGATTGGATTCCAAGAACCGAACGTTATCAGCGATAACTTCCGTCACGTAGACACGTTTGCCTTCGTTGTTCTCATAATTCCGCACTTGAATGCGACCTTCAACCGCTGTTAAGCGGCCTTTGCGCAAGTAGTTGGCGCAGGTCTCGGCCAGTTGACGCCACGTTACAACCGGAATAAAATCCGCTTCACGCTCACCTTGACCGCCGCTCGTAAACGGACGATCTACCGCTAGCGTAAATTGTGTAACAGCAACGCCTGCAGGCGTATATCGAAGCTCTGGGTCTCTCGTCAATCTACCAATTAAAATAACACGATTCAACATCGTTTCTGACCTCCCAATCGAACAATCCAGCGTGGATTAAGCGACGTCTCTGACGATCAACGAACGGATAACTTCATCCGTAATCTTCATGATGCGGTCAAGTTCATTCACAACTTCAGTCGTTGCGTTGAAATGTACCAGTACAAAGTAACCATCACGAAGCTTATTGATCTCATACGCAAGACGACGTTTTCCGCTCACATCTTGCTTTGTGACCTCTCCGCCGTTGGAGATAATGCCATGGAATTTGTCAACGATCGCTTGCAAGGCTTCTTGCTCAACGTCTGGACGAACGATGTACATTACTTCATATTTGCGCATATTGTTTCACCTCCTCTTGGACTAACGGCCCCATAAATGGAGCAAGGAACGAGCTTCTGCTCGCATCTCTATACTATATCAAATCTAATCGCCTATGACAAGCGCAAATAACAGAAGCATACGATTATGCATAGATATGCAAATGGAAATGGAACTTACAGCCGTTATCTGCTACTTATGCAAATCGACTTCGCAGCAAATACTATGGCAGCGGCTTGATAAAACCTTATCAGTTCCGCTCTAACAAAATGAGGAGAGTGATCATAATGGGTGAAGGTACAATTTTCTCGCCAGGGGATAAAGCTCCTAATGATGGCACATACATCGAAGATGGGGTGAACTCCTTTCATATGGGCATTCAAAATCCGAAGAAGGTACATCTAAGCAAAGGTGAACGCTTTCCAGACACAACGAATCATGAGCGTAAATGGAAACGAATGGGCCATTAGATTTTAACAGCGCTTCTTGAATATTAGAGCTTGGCTCGGGACATTCTATGATCGACATTCACTCACGCGCATTCGAGCATCGTTACGCTAAACCGTTCAAGCGGATACGTATCATTGTGCTCAAAAGGGTTTAATGAAGCAACTGCTGATTTTCTCCGATTGACGAATGAAGACATGAAGAACTCCAAGGTTTCACATGCTTGCAGTGAGAAATTGAGCGACACAACCATCAACCACGGTCAAGAGGAGGGCTCGTGAGAGCCCTCCTCTTGAAGCTTCTATTGATCTCTTCTTATGGTGCTTAAACAATTAATGATTTTTATTCGTGCCAAGCTTTGCTTGGCCGGTCAGCGGGATAACCATACTTTTTTCTGTATGCTTTCCTCTCCGCCGTAAAATCCCACCACTGCTTATCGCTTCCTGGATCGTTCGCATGATGCACAGCGAGCCGCATAACGTCTTCGACGCACGGGTCCATCCAAACGCCGTGCAGCCGTTCCAGACGCTCCACAAGCTGCGCTCTCTCTCCGCCGCTCTTAATCTGCTCCAGGAAATAAAAGCCTAGCTCCACTAGATTATTCGCGAGGCTTGGGCCAATGGAAGGCACGGCTTGAAACTTTGCAAGCGCTAGCAAAAGGTTCGCCCTTGCTTCAGGTACATTTAAGCTCACGCTAAGTTCATCTGCCGAGAAACCTGCTACATCGATGAGCTTGATTTTTGCTTGTCGCAACCGCTTCCGTTCATCATCCGTTAATGGCAGCTTTGGCGTACTCAATGAGCGTACCTCCCTGAATATATAAAAAAAACGATTCGTCGATCGAATCGTTTGGCTGTTGTTATATAATGGCGGAGAAGGTGGGATTCGAACCCACGCACGGTTTGACCCGCCTAGCTGATTTCGAGTCAGCCCCCTTGGGCCTCTTGGGTACCTCTCCGCATGTAAAAATTATTGTATCACACGCCATGTCCTCACGCAAGTACTTGTCCAAAATAATTCTAGCATTCGGTTTGTTTCCGACTATATGCCAGTTATGCCATCATCCGATGTTTTTGAACGAAGCACCTTCTTCATGTTCTTCTCAAACTTTGCTCTTGGTATCAGGACACTATGCTTGCAGCCTACGCACTTAATGCGAATGTCCATCCCCATTCGAATGATCTCCATCTCATTAGAGCCGCATGGATGCTGTTTTTTCATTTGAACGACATCACCAAGCTCAAACTGCTTACGCTCCATCTTTTACGCCTCCCTTTTCATTGCGATGATATGTAACCATTCGTGGATATGGAATTTCAATTCCGCTGGCGTCCAGCGCCTTCTTAATTTCCATATTCAGCTTCCGAGCTACGATAGGATGCGTATTAGGACGGCATTCTGCGATTACGCGCAAGGTTACTCCTGTAGGAGCAATCGCTTGTATGCCCAGCACCTCTGGCGCATTGATAAGATTATCATCCTTCATCGTAACCATCGTATAGCGAATGACTTCAAGAGCGCGATCAACCTCTTCCTCATACGCAACCGAGATATCTACGACAGCAATCGTATTATTTATGGAGAAATTCGTAACCTCATTAATCATGCCATTGGGAACAATATGAACCTCTCCCGTCCAGCTCTGAATCCGCGTCGTTCGAAGTCCGATTACCTCTACCGTTCCTTTAAATTGCCCCGTTTGGATCACATCTCCAACTGCGAATTGATCCTCGAGCACAATAAAGAATCCTGTAATAATATCCTTCACCAAGCTTTGAGCACCAAAACCAATGGCAAGCCCCAGTACGCCTGCCCCCGCGAGCAATGGTCCCAAATTAATGCCGAACTCAGACAAGATTAGCATGACCGTTATGAAATAGACAACATAAGAAACGACATTTTTCAGGAGCTTGCATACGGTTGTCATGCGCCTTGTATGGTTTGGAGGCCGCTTGCTTTCGCGTTCAAGCACAACTCGATCGATGGTTTTATGTATGATCCATACCGCAAAACGTCCCACAATCAAAAAAAGTATTACGCGCAGCGCTGAACTGCCGAAAGCCTGCCATACATTATTGTCTGTCAACCATATAACAGCTTTGTCGTATCGTTCTGTGATTGACATCGTCATTCCTCCTCGACCTCACTATTCGCGCTTAAATCTCTAGTTGTTCATACCCAGATTGCAATGGTTTGAATATGCCTCTAATTTCTACATTTTCCTGCTCAATAACTTCCTTCACCAGAGACAAATCCTCTTCTGGAAAATGTATTGACAACGCGCAGCCTGCCGTTATTTCCTTTGGCGTTGGACAAATGTCGATTTCTATCTCAGCGTATTCGAGCAGCATCTCTGCGCGCAGAGCCTGCTGAGTGGAATCAAATGCAATTAACACGAGCAAGACCCCCATTGGTTTGCAGCGGCAAACATCCTTCATCGGCTTAGCCTTAAATATCAAACTACCTGACGTATAAAATGGTTGTCCCATCCATATACTAGTATCATATCGGTATTATCGGAGGGATTCTATGAAGCTTCCATTTATTAAAGAGACGCCATTAAAGGTACCCTATACGACCCCTAACGTTATCGGCATGCTGGTCAATCGCCTTACGACCTTCCTTGATGATATGGCGGATAACCGCCCTATTGTTGTCGTATGCGTTGGAACGGATCGCTCCACTGGCGATTCCTTGGGACCTTTAATCGGAACGTCCTTGGCAAAGTACCGCAGCCCTCATTTTTCATTATTCGGCACCTTAGAGAATCCTGTCCATGCCATGAATCTGGATGATACACTTTTAGAAATCAATCGTCGTTTCCATAAACCGTTCGTTATCGGAATCGATGCTTGTCTTGGCCAAGTATCGAGTGTAGGCAGCATTCAACTTGGAATCGGTCCTGTTCGCCCAGGTGCTGGCGTCAATAAGGATCTCCCTCCGGTTGGCGATATCCATCTAACCGGCATCGTAAATGTAGGCGGTTTTATGGAATACTTTGTCCTGCAAAATACACGTCTCCATCTCGTTATGAAGATGTCCGAAATTATTGCAATCAGCTTATTTACAGCTATTACAAACCATGCCCATCTCTCCACCAGCGTTCTTGAGCAAACGGCCGCGGCTGACAATATTTAAGTTTAACTATGCCGCATTATTTAGCTTCCAATATAGCTTTACGCTCTTCCGGTGTAAGCGGGTATGCGGATTCCCCTTTTTCAAGCGGCTTTGCATACACATACGTATTGTCCCGGCTGTGGATGCCCGTAAAAACAGCACCGTCCTTCTCTTCATTAACGATAGCGATTGAGAAGCTGAGATCACTACCCTGCTCGGAAAAAGCATTGTAACGAATGATGCCCACTTTACCTTTCTGATTGGGGAGTGACGTTTGCACAACAGCTAGCTGATCCTTCAATTGTTGGTTCGCTTGCTTCTGCTCAGCCAGCCCTTCCTTCAACTCAACGATGACATCTTCCATATTCGTTAAACCTGTATTCCCCATGACCGCTGTATATTGCTTCCTAAGCTTTTTCAGCCGCCCGCCAACAATTGCTATCCAAATAAATAAAATGATGACCAATAAAGCTAATACCACCGATACAGCATTCATCGGATTTGATGTCCAGTCTTCCATCGTTGTTGTTCCGCCCCCAATTCATTGCTAAGCCCCATACTGTTGTGCTATTTCCTTAATAGCATCCGTTAAAGCATCAATCTCCAAATCCGTTGTATAAATACCTACACTAGCACGTATCGCACCCGTTGCTGTCGTTCCTGCGCTAGCATGTGCGAGCGGTGTACAATGAAAGCCTGCTCGCACCGCAATTCGGTAATGCTGATCCAATATAAACGACAGCTCCGAGGGATCGACATTTTGTAAATTAAAAGCTACAATTCCTGTTCGATTCTCGCCTAATTCCGGACCAAGCAGCTTGACTCCCTTCACCGGCAAAAGACCTTGAATAAGCCTTTGCGTCAGAGTCCATTCCTTAGTATGGATGTTCTGTACCGTCTCATTCAGTACATGCTGAACACCCGCTTTGAGCCCTGCCAAACCTGGCGTATTTTGCGTACCTGCCTCATACCTGTCCGGCCTAACCTGAGGCTGCTCAAGCGCCTCTGATTGGCTCCCAGTTCCTCCATGCAGCAATGGCACCAATTCCAGCTCCGGATCGATGTACAGCCCTCCTGTGCCCTGTGGACCAAGCAACCCTTTATGCCCAGGGAACGCAAGCATATGAATGCCCATCGCCTTCACATCAACCGGAATAATCCCGGCACTTTGTGCAGCATCCACAAGCAGCTTAATGCCATGTTTTCTTGTGAGCTCCGCAATATCAGCAACCGGCATAATCGTTCCCAACAGGTTTGAGCTATGATTCACGACAACCAGCGTTGTATGAGGACGTATCGCTTTAGCAACGTCATCTATATTTAGGTTTCCACGTTCATCGGATTCTACATAGGTTACTTCAATGCCAATTGTTTGCTCCAAAAAATATAGCGGCCTTCTGACCGAGTTATGCTCAACCGATGTGGCAATAACGTGATCACCTGGTTTAAGCCAGCCTTTAATCGCCATATTAAGCGCCATCGTCGTATTGGATGCAAATGCAATATCATTTGGGTTTTTTATGTTAAACAGCTTTGCTAGCTGCTTGCGCGTTTCAAACAATACACGGCTTGCTCGCACAGCCATTGCATGGCTGCCTCTTCCAGGATTAGCAGCATCATTCAACATGGCATTTACGACCGCATCCGTTACAGCAGGCGGTTTAGGCCAAGAGGTTGCCGCATGATCCAAATAAATAACCGTTTGTTCATTGTTTATCACGATTTTCACGCCTTTCCAAGCTAACTAGTCACAACAATGGCATACCTTAGTTTAATCTTTCAAAAGCAAGATTTCAACTTAGGTATGCCATGGTTTGGTATAGCTATGCCATATACTGAAGCAGCTCTAGCAATCTTTCTAAATCCTGTTTGCTATAATACTGAAGCTCTATTTTGCCTTTATCTTTTTGCTGTTTTATCTTCACCGTTGTCTTGAATCGTTCCCTAAGCGATTCCTCTAAATGGTCGATGTAAGGATCGCGTTTTTTTTGATTCGGCTTTGTTTTGTCCTCTGGCTGCTTCGTATCCAGCTTCTGAATCGCCTCTTCCAGCTCGCGCACGCTCCACTCTAAGGAAACGGCAAGGTCGGCTAATTCCTTCTGTACCTTATCATCCTTAATGCCAACCAAAGCTCTTGCATGTCCCATGGAAATTGTTCCACGTGAAACATTGTCCTTGATTTCTGTTGGCAGTGAAAGCAATCGAACAAAGTTTGCGATGTGAGAACGAGATTTTCCAACCTTCATGGACAGTTCCTCTTGTGTAAGCTTGAACTTGTCAATGAGTGCTTGGTAAGCAATGGCTACCTCAATAGCGTTCAAATCCTCACGCTGAAGGTTTTCGATTAAAGCAATCTCCATAACCTGTTGATCGGTAAAGGATCTTACTACAGCAGGAATCGTTGCATTTCCGCAAAACTGAGAAGCTCGGAAACGTCTTTCCCCTGCAATGATCTCATAGCCCTTTAACACGGTACGTACAATAATAGGTTGAATGATGCCATGCTGCTTAATCGATTCCGCTAATTCCTTAATGGAATCCTCGTCGAATGTTTTCCTTGGCTGATACGGATTGGGTCTTAATTGAGTTAATGAAATTTCAACTACTTTGTCATCGTCATTAACAGAAAGCGATGGGATAAGCGCATCCAGCCCTCTACCTAGCCGCTTGCTCATACATAATCACTTCCTTTGCGAGTTCAAGATAAACTTCCGCACCTTTAGATCGTGGATCATATGTGATAATAGCTTGACCATGCGATGGCGCCTCACTTAAACGGACATTGCGAGGGATAATCGTTTGATAAACCTTCTGTTGAAAATACTTTTTTACCTCTTCAATAACTTGAATACCAAGATTCGTTCTTGCGTCCAGCATCGTGAGAAGAACGCCTTCGATCTGAAGGGTTGTATTCAAATGCTTTTGAACGAGTCTCACTGTATTTAATAGCTGACTTAATCCTTCAAGCGCATAATATTCACACTGAATAGGAATAAGTACAGAATCAGCTGCGGTCAATGAGTTAATCGTCAATATACCGAGCGAGGGAGGGCAATCGATTAGAACATAATCGAATTCATCCTTAACCAAATGCAACGATTTTTTCAGACGCAGCTCACGAGATATCGTTGGAACTAGCTCGATCTCCGCTCCGGCCAATTGAATAGTCGCAGGTATGATTTTCAAGCCTGGAACGCTAGTTTCGAACATAGCATCATTTGGATGGACATCATTAATAAGTACATCATAAATACAATTTGTTACATCGCCCTTGTTGATACCTAGTCCACTCGTTGTATTTCCTTGTGGATCAATATCAACTAGCAGTACTTTTTTACCAAGCGATGCTAAACAGGCAGCTAAATTGACAGACGTTGTCGTTTTTCCGACACCGCCCTTCTGATTGGCTATTGCAATAATTTTCGACAAAACCGGCTCACCTCTATGTGTAAAACTTATATGTGCTGTTTTCATGTTGACTGAACGAAAATGAAACTTTAGCTAAAAATGGCATCGCCGCCCTCAGTGAGGGCGGCACTAAATAAGTATAATATGAATGATTTTAAAGCATTCTATAACTATCGTTTAGGGATCTGAATGACAATTTCATAATGGTCATCATGATCCTTTTCGTTTGTCTTTATTTGCAATCCGGATCCTGAAACCATTTCAATCGATTGTCTAATGGTATTAAGAGCTAAACGTACATCCTTCGTAAAGGATATGCGTTTCGCTTTTTTCAGTTTCGTCGATTCCTTTAAGAAGGCGATTCTGACTTCCGTTTGCTTTACATTAAGATCTTTTGTAGTGATTTCTTCTAATACTTTAAGCTGTAATTCCTCTGTATCTAGCGACAGCAATGCTCTCGCATGACGCTCGGTAATTTTACGTTCCATTAACGCCATCTTAATCGTATCATTTAGCATTAATAATCGCAATTTATTTGCAATTGTGGATTGACTCTTGCCGAGGCGTTGGGCCAAGCTCTCTTGCGTTAGCTGATGAAGCTCAATCAGCTTCTGATACGCGACCGCTTCTTCAATAGCTGAGAGATTTTCACGTTGAAGATTTTCTATTAATGCAATAGATGCCGTCTGTGAATCATTGAATTCACGAACAATGCCTGGAATCGTATCATACCCAAGCTTAGTAACGGCGCGCCACCGACGCTCCCCCGCAATAATTTCATATCTTCCATTACGCATACGAACAACGATAGGCTGAATAACGCCATGCGTTTTTATCGTCTGGCATAACTCTTCAATTCTGTCGTCATCAAAAATCGTACGCGGTTGAAAAGGACTCGCATCAATTTCCTGAATCGGTATTTGCCGAACTTCTTCTTGAGGTATGCGCTGCTCGGACAGGCCGAACAATCGAGAAAATTGTTCTTTCATATCGCTAATTACCACCCGATCATGAGATAAACCTTGTTTTTAATCACTTCAAATGAAACCATTTTCTCCACTTAGCGTCGAAAACAATGAGTTTCATATAAAATATCAGCATATTTCCATATCGTGCCCAGAATATACTATTATTCTATTAAAAAGCAATTACAAGGTTTTTGCAATAAATACGCTTCAGCAGTAAGATTGGTTCATTGCCAATTAGATTATTTTCGGTCGCTAGAACCTCTCTCAGGTAATAATCGTCAACTGCACGGCGAACATCCATAACAATATTCATTCGGTAATGATAGGAGAGGCATCATTTAAAATATAATCAGGTATAGCCTATAACCCTTATACGATGCTTATATTCACCCGCATTACGAAGTATGCTGCACGATGGCAACCGCAATCGTACTCGCTAACCTAACGGATCGTCCTGTCTCTTCATCTACTTAATAATTCGACTACAGCTGAACGATCTCCTGCTTGACACTTCTTATGAACAAATAATTGTTGTATAAATATGGCGATAATTCTACTTACTCTTAATGTTTCACGTGGAACATATCACTACTACTAAATTAACGGTTGCTTAAGCGGTGTCCCTGCTTTTCTAGGGTATTTACGCGGAGTGCCTTCATGCTTCTCGATTAAAATAATATGACGCTCGGACTGCTCGTTTGGAAGAGACAACTGATGCTGAGATTTAATTTTGGCTTTTAGCTCTCTCAAACTAAAGGATGCTTCTCTGACCTCTTCATCAGTTTGAGAACCCTTCATCGCGGCGAACAAGCCGCCCTTCCTCACAAAAGGCAAACAAAATTCATTCAACACATTCAACCGTGCAACTGCTCTTGCTGTTACAACGTCATAGCTATCGCGATGCTCGGGCAGTTGTGCAATATCTTCAGCTCGACCATGCAAGCAAAGTACATCATCCAAACCAAGCTGCTCCTTTAGATGCGTGAGAAACTGAATTCTTTTGTTTAAAGAGTCAACGATCATCACCTGCAAGTGCGGGAAACAGATCTTTAAAGGAATACTCGGAAAACCCGCTCCAGATCCAATATCGGCAAGCTTGCGCACGCTGCTCATATTTGTATAGAAGGAAAGCGAAACCGAGTCGTAAAAATGCTTTTCGTAAACGGCATCTCTTTCCGTAATGCCAGTCAAATTCATCTTTTCGTTCCACTCGACAAGCAGCCGGTAATAAAGCTCAAACTGATTGAGTTGAACGGGAGAAAGCGGAATTCCACTCTCCTCCATTCGTGTCGTAAACCATTTCAATGTTTCATCCATATTATGAACCTCTCGCTGCCGTTACACGGTTATAATGCTCCAAGTAAACGAGTAGAATTGAAATATCCGCTGGTGTTACGCCGGCAATGCGAGATGCTTGCCCAATCGAAAGCGGCCGAATAAGACTAAGCTTCTGCTTCGCCTCCGAAGCCAAACTGCGAACATCACCATAATCGATATCATCTGGTATCCGCTTTTTCTCCATTTTGTTGAGACGCTCAACCTGTACAAGCTGCTTCTCAATATAACCAGCATATTTAATTTGAATTTCGACCTGCTCTTTCATTTCCTCCGACATTTCCGGAACGGAAGGAACGACAGTCTCAAGCATCGCATACGTAACTTCCGGACGACGAAGCAGCGATAAGGCATCCGTTCCATGCTCCATCGGCGCTGTACCAGCAGCTGTCAGCATATCATTGACTTGGTCCGGCTTTACCTTTGTTCCACGCAAACGTTCAATGTCGATTTCAACTAACTCTTTTTTACGCAAAAATTTATTGTAACGCTCTTCCGAAATAAGACCGATCTCATAGCCAGTTGGCGTCAAGCGCAGATCCGCATTGTCGTGACGGAGCAGCAAACGATATTCCGCTCTTGAAGTAAGCAAGCGGTAAGGATCATTTGTACCTTTCGTAACGAGATCATCGATCATGACCCCGATATACCCTTCAGAACGGCCAATGATAATCGGTTCTTTGCCTTGCACTTTACGTGCTGCATTAATGCCGGCCATAACGCCTTGTCCTGCTGCTTCTTCATATCCAGAGGTTCCGTTAATTTGTCCAGCTGTAAATAAGCTATCGATCACCTTTGTCTCCAAGGATGGCCATAGCTGAGTAGGCACCACGGCATCATATTCAATCGCATAGCCGTTACGCATCATTTCAACTTTTTCCAAACCTGGTATTGATCGTAAAATGCCGAGCTGTACATCCTCTGGCATACTTGTAGATAGACCCTGCACATAATACTCGGAAGTATTTTTACCTTCAGGCTCCAGGAAAATTTGATGTTTAGGCTTATCCGCGAAACGTACAATTTTGTCCTCGATAGAAGGGCAGTAGCGTGGACCTGTTCCCTCGATAGCGCCCGAGAACATTGGAGCACGATGCAAGTTGTCATTAATAATTTTGTGCGTCGCTTCTGATGTATACGTCAACCAGCAAGGAAGCTGTTCATTCGTTGATGACTCAGTTTCATGGGAGAAAAACTTAGGCTGGTCATCACCTGGTTGAATTTCGGTTTTGGAGAAATCAATCGAATCCTTATGCACGCGCGGAGGCGTACCCGTTTTAAAACGAACGAGCTCCAATCCGTTTTCTTTCAAGCTAGCGGATAATCGAATTGAAGGTTGTTGATTGTTCGGACCGCTCTCGTACATCAGCTCGCCCATAATAATTTTACCGCGCAAATACGTACCTGTTGTAACCACCGTTGTACGTGCGCGATATTCCGCACCTGTTTTGGTTACGATTCCTAAGCATTTTCCGTCTTCAACGATAAGCTCCTCCGCCATCCCTTGACGAAGCGTCAAATGCGGGGTTTCCTCGATTGTCTTTTTCATGACATGCTGATAATCAAATTTGTCGGCTTGTGCACGAAGTGCATGCACAGCCGGTCCTTTACCTGTATTGAGCATTCTCATTTGAATAAAGGTTTTATCGATATTGCGTCCCATCTCGCCGCCCAGCGCATCAATCTCACGCACAACATGCCCTTTTGCAGGACCGCCGATCGATGGATTACAAGGCATAAAAGCAACCATGTCTAAATTTATCGTAAGCAGAAGCGTCTCGCAGCCCATACGAGCCGCAGCAAGCGCAGCCTCACAGCCAGCATGCCCCGCTCCGATGACGATAACGTCATATTCACCAGCTAAATACCTCATTGTCTTTTTACCCTCCTAAAGGTTTTCGAAGAAAACCTACTTCGTAAGCATTATCTTAGGTTTTCGAAGAAAACCTACTTCGTAAGCATTATCTTAGGTTTTCAAAGTAAACCACATCGTAAGCTTGCAACAACAACTTAAGCTTTAATATTTGAAGAAAACCTACATGATTAACTAGCTAGGCTTTCACTGCTATTATAAATTGAAACTCAGTTAACGCTTCAATATACACCTTACTCTATAAGCATAATTCAATTTTACCGAAATAGCCTACTTCTAGCCTGCTTCCATCTATTTACCTAAGCAAAACTGCGAAAATATTTGGTCAATCAATGAGTCGCCGGCTTCATCGCCAAGTATTTCGCCAAGCGATTCCCACGCCGAACGCGCATCGATCTGAATAAGATCTATGGGAATGCCGGCATCCGAAGCTTCTATTGCATCAACCAACGATTGTTTAGCCCGCTTCAATAAAGCAATATGTCGAACGTTGCTGACATATGTCAGATCACCAGATTCAAGCTGACCTTCAAAAAACATCTCGCTAATCGTCTTCTCTAAACGATCGAGCCCGTCTTCCTCAAGAACCGACATTTTTACGATGGAATCGGCAGAAATCGACTCCTCCACCACCTCAATTTCTAATTGACGCGGCAAGTCAGTCTTATTAATGATCGCAATAACGGGACGACCCTTCATTTGGCGCAAAAGTTCAATATCCTCTAATTGCAGCGGCTCATTATAATTAAGCACGAACAAGATGAGATCCGCTTCTTCCAGCGCATTGCGCGAACGCTCTACTCCTATTCGCTCAACCACGTCTGTCGTTTCACGAATGCCCGCAGTGTCCAGCAGCCTAAGTGGAATTCCGTTCAACGCTACAAACTGTTCAATGACATCGCGTGTCGTACCAGGGATATCGGTAACGATCGCCTTATTTTCTTGAGTCAACACATTCATAAGCGAGGACTTGCCGACATTTGGCCGTCCTACGATAGCCGTCACAATGCCTTCTCTTAATATTTTGCCTTCATTCGCCGTTTTTAACAGACGATCTATTTCATCAATAGCAGAATCGCATTGGTCACGAATGAACGAGCTCGTCATTTCCTCTACGTCATGCTCAGGATAATCAATGTTCACTTCTATATGAGCAAGCAGCTCAATAACCGTCTGCCTTAAAGCTTTGATCCGCTTGGATAGAACACCTTCCGCCTGCTTCCTTGCAACCGAAAAAGCACGATCTGACTTGGATCGAATCAAATCAATTACAGCTTCTGCCTGCATCAGGTCGATCCGACCATTCAGGAAAGCACGCTTCGTAAACTCACCAGGCTCCGCTGTCCGGTAACCCTCGAGCTGTAATACAACATCAAGTACCTTCTTAACGGCAATGACGCCGCCATGCGCATTAATCTCAACGACATCCTCAGCCGTAAAGGAGCGAGGACCACGCATAAGCGTCACGAGAACCTCTTCCACCTCTTCGCCTGTCGCTGGGTCAATGATATGACCATAATGCAGCGTATGCGTTTGTGCATCCTTCAAGCTTATTTTCGAACGAAATACGGTTGTGATTCCGGCAATTGCCTCCGGTCCGCTTACTCTAATAATGGCGATGCCGCCTTCTCCGACTGCTGTCGATATGGCTGCTATCGTATCGTGTACCATTGCTGTCAGCACCTCTCAAATGGAAAAACAGCAATGACCATTATGAGCCATTGCTGTGGATAGCGTATAGTTTCTTATAAAGTTGTTTAATGATTACTGCCTAAGTGCTATGACAACTCGCCGATTCGGCTCGTCGCCTTTACTGAACGTCTTCACCTTAGGGTGATTCTGCAGCTGCGAATGAATAACTTTGCGCTCATGGGGCGACATTGGCTCCAGGACAACTTCCTTCCTCGTGCGAATGACTCGTCCCGCCAAACGGTCGGATAAATCCGCTAACGTCTTGCGGCGGCGCTCCCGAAAATCCTCTGCATCAAGCACGATACGCAAATGACTGTCTGAGTAACGATTAGCCACAATATTAACCAAGTACTGTAATGCATCCAACGTTTGTCCGCGACGTCCAATCAGCAAACCAAGGTCTCCGCTGCCCGATACGGCAAGCTGGGTACCTTCTCTTGTTTGCTTTCGATCGATGTTTACTTGCAGCCCCATTGTACCAGCAACTTCACGGAGAAATTGCTCCGCTTCCAGCATAGGATCGGGAATTAGCTCAAGCTCAACTTTCGCTTCCTTTGCGCCGAACAGTCCAAAAAAACCTTTAGTGGGCTGTTCCAACACAACTTGTTTAACGCGGTCTTCAGTTACTTGCAATTGTGACAAACCGTTACGTACAGCATCTTCTACCGTTTTTCCTGATGCAACGATTTTCTTCATTTCGCAGGGGCCTCCTTACCCTTGTCAGATGAACGAACGTACAGGAAGTAGTTCTGAACAATGGTGTAAATGTTGCTGTAAACCCAATAAAGAGGAAGAGCTGCTGGGAATGAAAGTGCCATTACAAATATAAGCACAGGGAAAATCGTCAGCATCATGCCCATACCCGGCATCGTTTGTGTTTGCTGCTTCTGCATCATCTTCGACTGAATGAAAGTCGTTGCTGCTGCAAGTAACGGTAGAATGTAATAGGGATCCTTCTCCCCGAGCTCCAGCCATAAGAAGGTATGCTCGCGAATATCAGGATTTTTGTAGATGGAATTGTACAATGCGATAAAAATCGGCATTTGAACAATCAGCGGCAAGCAGCCCGCCATCGGATTAACCTTATGCGTCTGGAACAGCTTCATTGTCTCTTCTTGCTGCTTCTGCGGGTTATCCTTGTGCTTCTTTTTAATTTCTGCCATTTGCGGCTGCAGCGCCTGCATCGCTTTCGAGCTGCGGTACTGTTTTAGCGTTAAAGGTAAAATCAACGTTCTTACAATAATCGTCAGGAGCAATATAGCAAGTCCGTAGGATTCGCCAAACCAGCCTGCGAACGTATCAAGCGTCAAGGCAAAATAGTAGACGACATGTTTATCCCAGAAGTTCCCCTTCAATAAATCAGCGGTTTCCGTCGTCTGGTTTGTTGGAGCGCCGCATCCTGCCAGCACACCCATAAGTAGAACCAGTCCCGCTACTAAAATCCACTTTTTGTTTTTTGTCCAAAACAACAACTTTAAAACTCCTCTCTAAGAGCCATTACATCAAGCGATAACGGCTATGGCCGTACCCTTGCGGCAAAGCATTTGTTCATGACGAAATATAGGCATTATATATCTTATACAAGCGTATATTTTCATTCTAGACTATACCATAATTTATAGGACAAAGAAACAACGAGACTATTCATGCATCCGCTTTCTTCACTCAGAGCGAATAGCTTATTTTAGGTACGCAAAGCAAGCCTGCAGAATAACGCTAATCTGCCTGCTTCGCCTTCGTGCTGCTCGCGTTGTTTGAGTTCTTCAGCAATCCAGCCTTCTTTAATACATGAAGGACGCTCTTCTCCATTTCCTTCATCTTCATCATCGTAGCTGGCTTTCTTACTATTAGTATGAAGTCGGTTTTGGGGACGATCCGATTTGCTTGATGACGCACGATTTCCTTTATCATTCGGCGCATGCGATTGCGCACAACCGCATTGCCTATCTTTTTGCTGGCAGACACACCTAAGCGAAAAGGCTCCGCCGATGGCTGCTTTGACCAATAGACGACAAACTGCCCATTCGCAAACGATTTGCCGCCTCGATAAATTCGGCTAAAGTCTTCACGATTGCGAAGACGCAATTTTCTATGCACGACTGATGGCCACCGTTCTCTCGTTGATCTTCTAAGTATCGCCAGCAAGTGAGCAGGCTAAGCAGCCTGCTACCCACTCCTCATCCTCACAAGCAAAAAAAAAAGACCACCGGACGTGGTCTTCTGCTTATGCGCTCAGTACTTTTCTTCCTCTTTGACGACGCGCTGCCAAAACTTTACGTCCGTTCTTCGTGCTCATCCGTTTGCGGAATCCATGCACTTTCGCGCGTTTGCTTACATTAGGTCTAAATGTAGGTCTCATCGTTCTGCACCTCCTATACTGCGTGTTTCCAAATCAAGCGTAAACGGCTCTCGCCGCCATCATTTGACGGAGCAGCATCGTTTCGCGGTGAAATATAAGCAGCTTCATAAGCATACGACTTACAAGGCCTTATATTTAAAAAAACGCTTTTTTTATTAAACCACGTTGGCAGTCAAAAGTCAATGACCCAGTTGATCTTCTTCCTGTTGATAAAAATTTGGGATTACCGTCTGTGGATAAACGCATGAAAAGGCGCCGTTTATAAAAAACTAATAACATGTGCACAATCCACAGACAGCCAAAAAGAACTTTGTCGAAATCTTAACAAGATATAAACAATATGTAGTGGTGTAGATAACTTTTATGCACAACCAGTTGAGAATGTGGATAAAATATGCGAATTCGTTGAAATATAAGGCATCTTTTGCTATGATAATTATGTTTTCACTGTGGATTAGATCAATATTGCCTCAGTTTTATCAACAGCCTGTGGATAACATTGTGAACAAACTCATCCCCTATTTATAACTCATTCGCAAATTCTTCTGTATAATGTGGATGCTTTCGTTATAAAACCCTGATTTTCGACATTTTTTCTTGTAACTGCGCCATTCGAGGCGATTGGATAAGGAGTGACAGTCTGTGGACAGCCATACCTATGATTTATGGCAGCAAGTGTTGTCAATCATCCAGACTAAATTAAGCAAGCCGAGCTTTGACACCTGGTTCAAAGCGACGAAGGCTTCTTTTGTCGATGATTCTATGCTTGAAGTAACAGCGCCGACAACATTTGCGGCCGAATGGCTGGAGGGCCGTTATACGAAGCTAATTCGAACGACACTGTTCGAGTTTTTGGGAAGACAGGTAGATGTTCGTTTCTCTATAGAAGAACTTAAGGGCGCGGAACCGGCTTATATGTTTCCGCCCAGAATGGTAAATTCCCCTGTCATGAACGAAGAAGCAACGCCTACTCATATGCTTAACCCGAAATATACGTTTGATACATTCGTAATCGGAGCGAACAACCGTTTTGCGCATGCAGCATCGCTTGCTGTTGCGGAAGCACCGGCCAAAGCTTACAATCCATTATTTCTGTATGGTGGCGTTGGGCTGGGAAAAACCCACTTGATGCACGCAATTGGCCACTACATCATGGATCATAACCCCAATACCAGGGTTCTATATATCTCGTCAGAGAAATTTACGAACGAATTCATCAACGCCATCCGCGATAACCGCGGCGAGAGCTTCCGTACGAAATACCGCAATATCGACGTTCTGCTTATTGACGATATTCAATTTCTAGCCGGAAAAGAGCAGACGCAGGAGGAGTTTTTCCACACCTTTAATGCACTGCACGAGGAACGAAAGCAAATCGTCATCTCAAGTGATCGCCCGCCTAAGGAAATTCCGACGTTGGAAGATCGGCTCCGCTCCCGCTTTGAATGGGGACTCATTACCGACATTCAGCCGCCGGACCTGGAGACGAGGATCGCCATCTTGCGCAAGAAAGCACGAGCCGAAAATTTAGATATTCCGAATGAAGCAATGATCTATATCGCCAATCAAATCGATACGAACATTCGTGAATTGGAAGGCGCCCTTATTAGGGTAGTCGCCTATTCCTCCTTAATAAACGCTGACATTACGTCGCATTTGGCGGCCGAAGCGCTCAAGGATATCATTCCTTCCAGCCGGCCTAGAATGATAACGATGCTTGATATTCAGACAAAAGTTGGAGAGTTCTACGGACTGCGGCTTGAGGAGTTCAAAGCGCGGAAACGGACGAAGGCCGTAGCCTTTCCGCGGCAAATCGCAATGTATTTATCGCGGGAGCTGACGGACTTCTCGCTGCCTAAGATCGGAGAGGCATTCGGAGGCCGTGACCATACGACCGTCATCCATGCCCATGAGAAAATTACGCAGCAGCTAAAGATCGATCAGGACCTGTACAAAATCATTCAAAACCTGACCGAAAAAATCAAAAATCATATGTGAACAACTAAGCAAGCCTATGCACACGCTATGCACATGTGGATAGGCTTGCTTTATCGGTCTTCCACGGGGTTATCCACATATTCAGGGCCCCTACTACTACGACTACTAAAAATCTTTAAAAAAACATCATCAAACAAGCGTAAACGGCTGACGCCTTTTCTGAAAGGCAAAAGCTCGTTTCGCGCAGAAATATAAGCATCGTATAAAGATCAAATTTATACATCCTTATATTTAAAGCGTAAACGGCTGTCGCCAATTCTGAAGGCAAAAGCTCGTTTCGCGCAGAAATATAAGCATCGTATAAGAAGCAATTTATACACCTTATATTTAAAGCGTAAACGGCTGTCGCCTCTTGAACCCAACAACATTGGTTCGTGCGAACTCATACTTGGATGAATTTATAAGAACGCTAGGAGTGAAACCATGAATTTAACAATCTCAAAAAATGAATTAAACGACGCGATCCAGCAAGTAGCGAAGGCTGTTTCCTCCCGCCCTGCCATACCGATCCTCGGAGGTATCAAAATCGAAGTTACGCACCTTGGGGTAACACTAACCGCAAGCGATACCGATATATCGATTCAAAGCTATATCCCTGTGGAGAGAGATCAATTCGTTATTGCACATGTGGATAAACCCGGAAGCGTCGTTTTACCAGCCAAATTTTTTGTCGAAATCGTAAAAAAGCTTTCTTCCGAACAAGTCGTAATCGAAGTGAGCAATACGTATCAAACGGTCATTCGCTCCGGTTCAACCGAAATCCAAATGGTCGGACTAGATCCAGAGGAATTCCCAGTGCTTCCGTCTATTGAACAAAATGAAGTGCTTCAATTGCCTGGCGATTTATTAAAAGCGATGATTCGTCAAACCGTTCTTGCAGCTTCGACTAGCGAACAAACACCTATTTTGACGGGCGTATTATGGAACTTGCTTGAAGGCGAGCTGAAATTTGTCGCAACCGACCGCCATCGTCTGGCAAGCCGCACTGCACAAGTCGACACAGACTCCCAGTTCAAATTCAGCAATGTCGTTATTTCGGCTAAAACGCTTATTGAGCTTTCGAAGCTTGTTCCTGAGCAAAATGCGCTTGTCGATATCGTTGTAGCAGACAATCAGGTTCTATTTAAGCTTGGAAACATGTTGTTCTATACGCGTATTCTCGACGGAACCTATCCCGATACTTCTAAGATTATTCCGCAAACGTTCAAAACAGAACTTGTACTTGATACAAAAAATGTAACGGACTCGATTGACCGTGCCTACTTGATGTCCCGTGAGGAAAAAACGAATATCGTTCGTCTTATGACGCTTGAAGACGGGTCCATCGAAATATCATCCAGCTCGACCGAGCTTGGCCGCGTAACCGAGCAGCTCGAAGCGAAAGAGTTTAACGGAGAACCGCTAAGAATCGCTTTCAACTCCAAATATATGCTCGATGTGCTCAAGGTCATTGACAGCGAGCAGTTGTTCATTGGCTTTACAGGCGCAATGAGCCCGATTATCATTCGTCCTATGGATCATGCGTACAGCATGTATGTCATTTTGCCTTACAGAACGACAGGCTAACCAAGCGCTTAAGCGAAGAAAGGAATGACCCATCTCGATGAAGGAAATCGGCATTAAGACTGAATATATAACGCTCGGCCAGTTTTTGAAGCTTTCGGATTGCATCTCAACCGGCGGTCATGCGAAATTTTTCCTTCAGGAGAATACCGTCATGATCAACGGGGAAGCAGATAACCGCCGAGGCAGAAAATTGTATGCTGGGGATAAAGTAGAGGTTGAAGGCTGCGGCGTCTTTACGGTAGGCAAAGCGTAGCGCACCAACGGACCTGGAGGTCAAAACATTGTTTTTAACGAGCATACAGCTGCAAAATTATCGGAACTATAGCGAGCTCGACCTGCAAACGCCTAATAAGGTGAATGTATTTCTTGGTCCTAACGCCCAGGGAAAAACAAATTTGCTCGAAGCGATATTCGTGCTTGCGCTAACCAAGTCGCATCGCACGTCGAAGGACAAGGAGCTTATTGGCTGGCAGGCCGATTCCGCTCGCATATCGGGCGAGGTAGATAAGAAATACGGATCGATGAAGCTGGATCTGCTATTTTCCGCTCAAGGAAAGAAAGCGAAAATAAACGGGCTCGAGCAGCGAAAGCTCAGCGACTTCATCGGTTCGGTCAATGTCGTTATGTTCGCGCCAGAGGATCTCGAAATTGTAAAAGGCACGCCGGGTATACGAAGACGGTTTCTCGATATGGAAATCGGACAAGTACAGCCCGGCTATTTGTATACACTGCAGCAGTATGGAAAAGTGCTTCAGCAGCGCAACAACTTTTTGAAAGCCGCCTATCCTGGTGGAGCGAATCAGACGATGCTGGATGTGTGGAATATGCAGCTGGCAGAGCATGGTGTTAAAATTATGAAAAAAAGGAAACACTTTATACATAAATTACAAACGTTTGCAGAACAAATTCATTCGGGCATAACGAACGGTGCTGAGCAGCTCACGATTGAGTACCGTCCTTCATTTGACGCGGATGCTCAGCAAGATGAAACTGTTTTATTTGATCAATTTATGATAAAGTTAACACAGGTGAGAGATCAGGAGATTCGCAGAGGGGTTACGCTTGTGGGTCCGCATCGCGATGATTTGGCGTTTTTTATAAACGGCAAAGAAGCGCAAATATTCGGCTCTCAAGGGCAGCAGCGAACGACGGCCCTATCTTTAAAATTGGCAGAAATAGAGCTCATTAACGAGGAAATCGGCGAATACCCGCTTTTGCTGCTTGACGATGTGCTGTCGGAGCTTGATCAGAATCGTCAAACCCAGCTTATTGAGACATTTCAAAGCAAAGTACAAACCTTTATTACAACGACCGGCCTTGAAAGCGTGAATGTGAGCAGGCTTCAAGATGCCGGCATCTATCATGTGCATGACGGCCGAGTGACACGTTAAATTGCGAATAGGAGAGGTGAGAAAGAGGGCATGTACATCCATTTGGGCGGCGAGAAAATAATTCGGGCTGCAGAGCTGGTGGCCATTTTTGATATATCTATCGAGCAGTCCTCTAAACTATCCAAGCAATTCGTTGCGGGAGCACGCAAGCGCAAGGACGTTGAGACGATAGGCGAGGAAGAGCCGAAATCGATCGTTGTAACGAAGCAGAAAATATATTATTCGCCGATTTCATCCTCTACGCTGAAGAAAAGAGCCCATCATTTTGCGGCAAACGGCTAGAGCGAAGGCGGTCAGGAAGAGCAGTTGAGAGGAGCAGTGAAGTTGCATGTCTTTGGAGCAGCATACGTATGACGAGAGTCAGATACAGGTCCTGGAAGGATTAGAGGCGGTACGCAAACGTCCGGGGATGTATATTGGCTCCACTAGTGGAAAAGGTCTTCACCATCTCGTATGGGAGGTTGTCGATAACAGTATTGACGAGGCTTTGGCCGGTTATTGCTCGAGAATCGAAGTTATCGTGCATGAGAATAACAGCGTGACCGTTATTGATAATGGACGCGGTATTCCCGTAGGCGAGAATGCAAAACTGAAAAAATCGACGCTAGAAGTCGTTATGACTGTTTTGCATGCGGGTGGCAAGTTCGGCGGAGAAGGCTACAAAGTTTCCGGCGGCTTGCACGGGGTCGGCGTATCGGTCGTAAACGCATTGTCCGAGCTCGTCATTGTTCAAGTAAAACGCGATGGCAACATCTATCAGCAAGAGTACCGCAAGGGTGCTCCGCAGTATGATATCAAAATCATTGGCGAAACGACGGAGACAGGAACTCAGGTTACGTTTACGCCGGATAGTGAAATTTTTACGGAGACTACCGTATTCGACTATGAAACGCTGCAATCGCGTATTCGCGAGCTGGCGTTTTTGAATAAAGGGATTGAGATTGTGCTTTCCGATGAGCGTACAGGCGTATCGAATACGTTTATGTACGACGGCGGCATTATCGAGTTCGTTAAATATTTGAACCGTACTCGCGAGCCGCTTCATGAGCTGCCGATCTATGTTGAAGGATCGAAGGACCATATCCATGTTGAGGTCGCTTTGCAATATAACGACAGCTATACCGAGAACATTTATTCATTTGCGAATAATATCAATACCCATGAGGGCGGAACGCATGAGTCCGGCTTTAAGAGCGCACTGACACGGATCATTAATGACTATGCCCGCAAATCGAACCTGATCAAAGACAACGATTCCAACTTCTCCGGCGACGATGTGCGTGAAGGCTTGACGGCGATTATTTCCGTGAAGATTCCTGAGCCGCAATTTGAGGGACAAACGAAGACGAAGCTTGGGAACAGTGAAGTCCGCGGGATCGTAGAATCCTTTTTTGCCGAGAAGCTGCAGGAGTTCCTTGAGGAAAACCCAGCGGTATCGCGCAAAATCGTAGAAAAAGGCTTGCAAGCCGCACGTGCCCGCGAAGCAGCGCGCAAAGCGCGTGAGCTGACTCGTCGCAAGAGCGCGCTTGAAGTCGGCTCTCTGCCAGGTAAGCTTGCCGATTGCTCCTCCAAGGACGCTTCGATAAGCGAGCTCTACATCGTAGAAGGTGACTCCGCCGGCGGTTCCGCGAAGCAAGGTCGCGATCGTCATTTCCAGGCGATTTTACCGCTGCGCGGTAAAATTTTGAACGTTGAGAAAGCGCGCCTCGATCGGATTCTTGGCAATGCGGAGATTCGGGCTATTATTACGGCGCTCGGCACAGGCATTAGCGATGATTTTGACCTATCCAAAGCGCGCTACCACAAAATTATAATTATGACCGATGCGGACGTCGATGGTGCGCACATTCGCACCCTTATGCTGACGTTCTTCTATCGCTACATGCGCCAAATTATAGATGCGGGCTATATTTATATCGCACAGCCGCCGCTATTCAAAATTGAGCGCAATAAAGTGATCCGCTATGCGCAGACCGAGAAGGAGCGCGATAAAATTATTGCGGAATTCGGCGAAGGCGTTAAAGTAAACGTTCAGCGCTATAAAGGACTTGGCGAGATGAACGCTACTCAGCTATGGGAAACAACGATGGATCCGGAAAGCCGTACGATGCTGCAGGTAACGATCGAAGATGCGATTGAAGCCGATGTCGTATTCGATACGCTCATGGGAGATAACGTTGAGCCTCGTCGTGATTTCATTCAGAAATACGCTAGATATGTAACAAATCTAGACTTTTAATGACATGAACTGCAAGAAGCAGCCGCCCATTACGGACGTCTGCTTCTTTTTTTTAGGCGGCCGTATGCTGCGGCGTAGCGATATACTTTTTGAAATACACTTTGATCGGGCAGCTTCCGGAAGATGTAGAGGTCAGGACGCGTATTCACTTCCAAAATCCATGGATGCAGCTTCGTATCGATTGCGATGTCGACGCCCAGCTCTTTCAAATTCGGATAAGCCGCTTGCAGGTTATTCGCAATAGTGATGCTCAGCTTTCTAAGCCGGTTGTTAAATGCTTCAAGCTCAGAAGGCGAAGCGTGATCGGCCATAAGTCTATCAAGACCCATTGGCGTGCCGCCGCTATGGTAATTCGTCACGATTTTGGCTGGATGGGCGAGTCTGCCGATAATACCGGTCACTTCCCATTCATGGCGCAAGTTTTTTTGAACCATGACGCGGATATCGAAGCGGCGCTTCTGGTGCTTGAGCAGATGGATCCCTTTCTGAACAAGGTATCTCCGTTTTTTCTTTTTCTTAACCAGCCTTTGATAAAGATGCTCAAAGCTTGGGGAAAACATGACCTTTGTATCTAGCTGGTAGCGATATCCAAGAGCAGGAGTGTTTGTTCGTTCAACACGAATGACACCATTGCCAGCCGTACCGTTTATCGGCTTGACGTAGACCATGCCATATTCGCTTAGCATCGAATGAAGGCTGCCGCGGCTGAATAGCTTTGATGGAGGCATATATTGGCGTAAATAATCCGATTTGAGCATGATTTTTGATTTAGCCCATTTACTCGTAACGCGTTGAATGCTCAACGATATTTCTCCTCTCGCAATGCTTTTTACTTGTAATGGATTTCAAATGATGCAGGAGACAGACATAGAATTGAGTGGTATAATGAAAGTTGGGTCTGTTTATTTTATGGCGGTTTTACCTGTATGGAGAGCGGTAATACACCTATTTTTAACGACAAATGAAACTAGTTTTGCGGGAATTCCAAAAGCATGAGCAAAAAAGGTTTATATGCTCGCTTTTTGAGAAAGTAATATAAGGGTTATGTTGATTTAAGAGTAGCTATAGATAGCGTCAGGGAGGTAAATCATGGCGGAAGAACAACGTATATCTATAAGAGATCGGGATATTGGTACGGAAATGCGTGATTCCTTTATGGATTACGCAATGAGTATCATTGTTAGCCGTGCTCTTCCCGATGTTAGGGATGGTCTAAAGCCTGTGCATCGACGCATTTTGTTTGCGATGTCTGAACTAGGCATGTCACCGGACAAGCCGCATAAGAAGTCCGCAAGAATCGTAGGCGAAGTAATCGGCAAGTACCATCCGCATGGTGATTCGGCAGTATATGAATCGATGGTACGGATGGCGCAGGATTTCTCCATGCGTTATATGCTCGTGGATGGACACGGAAACTTTGGTTCAATTGATGGTGATTTTGCAGCAGCCATGCGTTATACGGAAGCCCGGCTTTCGAAGATCGCGATGGAACTGCTTCGTGACATCAACAAGGACACGATTGATTTCGCGCCCAACTATGATGGAGAAGAATCTGAGCCGGTTGTATTGCCAGCTAGATATCCGAACCTGCTCGTAAACGGGGTTACGGGCATTGCCGTTGGTATGGCCACAAATATTCCTCCTCATAACTTAAACGAGGTTATTGACGGGGTGCAGGCTCTAATTGTCAACCCTGATATTACGCCAGTCGAGCTAATGGATTATATTAAAGGTCCCGATTTCCCGACAGCCGGATTTGTAATGGGTCGCCAGGGAATTCGCCAAGCCTATTTGACAGGCCGCGGGTCGGTAACGATGCGGGCAAGGGCGACAATTGAGGAGAACAACGGCAAAGCGCGCATCATCGTGCATGAATTGCCATATCAAGTCATTAAGGCCCGTTTAGTTGAAAAAATAGCTGAGCTCGTTCGCGAGAAGAAAATTGAAGGCATCACCGATTTGCGAGATGAATCTGACCGCAACGGTATGCGTGTTGTCATAGAGCTTCGTCGTGATGTGAACCCAAGCATCGTGCTGAATAATTTGTACAAGCATACGCAGCTTCAATCCAACTTCGGTATCAATATGCTGGCGCTCGTAAATGGTGAGCCTAAGACGCTTAACATTCGAGATATGCTCTATCATTATTTGCAGCATCAAATCGAGGTAATTCGCCGCCGTACCGAGTTTGAGCTGAAGAAGGCTGAGGCTCGCGCGCATATTCTCGAAGGCTTGCGAATTGCGCTTGACCATTTGGATGAGGTTATTGCCTTGATTCGCGGCTCCCAAACGGCTGATCAAGCACGTGAAGGATTGATTACAAGATTCTCGCTCAGCCATGAGCAAGCACAAGCGATTTTGGATATGCGCTTGCAGCGTTTGACTGGTCTGGAAAGAGACAAAATCGAAGCAGAATACGCAGAGCTTATGCGTAAAATTGCTGAATATAAAGCGATTCTTGCCGATGAGCAGCTTGTGCTTGATATAATTAGCACGGAGCTTAACGAATTGAAAGAGCGTTTCGGCGATGAGCGCCGCACAGAGCTAATGGCAAGCGATGAAGAAATTCTCGATGAGGATCTTATTCCACGTGAGGATGTAATCATCTCCATTACGCATACGGGCTATATCAAGCGTTTGCCGGTCGGTACTTATCGCAGCCAGAAGCGCGGCGGTAAAGGTGTAGTCGGCATGGGCACAAAGGATGATGATTTTGTCGAGCATCTGTTTGTATCCAATACGCATCACTACCTGCTGTTCTTCACGAACAAAGGCAAGGTATACAAGCTCAAAGCCTATGAGATTCCTGATCTCAACCGCACAGCTCGCGGAACGCCGATCATCAACCTCATTCAAATCGAACAAGGCGAGACGATCAATGCGGTAATTCCGGTTCAAGAATTTGATTCGGAGCACTTCTTGTTCTTTGCTACAAGACAAGGGGTTGTGAAGAAGACTCCGCTTGATGACTACGTCAACATTCGGAAAGTTGGATTAATCGCGATCTCGCTTCGTGAGGACGATGATTTAATCGGCGTGAAGCTGACTGACGGCAACCAGGAGATCATCATGGGAACAGCGCAAGGGATGTCCATCCGTTACTCGGAGCAGGATGTTCGTTCGATGGGACGTTCCGCTACCGGCGTAAAAGGTATTGCGCTTGATGATGACGATACCGTAATTGATATGGACGTCATCGTGCCGGATAAGGATATTCTTATCGTTACCTCCAAAGGTTACGGCAAACGGACTCCAGTGGCCGATTACCGTATTCAGAACCGCGGCGGCAAAGGGATCAAGACACTTAACGTAACGGATAAAAACGGGCCAATCGTATCGCTTAAGGTCGTTGAGAACGATGAGGACCTTATGATTATGACGGCATCCGGAACGATGATCCGCACCAGCATGGAAGGCATATCGACGATGGGCCGGAATACGCAGGGTGTAAAACTCATTAATACGCGTGAGGATGATACGGTAGCGACAGTTACCCGTGTTGCCCGCAGCGAAGAAAATGAAGTTTCCGATGAGAGTGAAGAGCAAGAGGGCGGCGAGGAGCCGATCGAATAAGCGGGTTGAAGGCAGCTGATGCCGATGCATAACGGCATCAGCTTGCTTTTAGCTTTTTAATATAAGGTACAGCCATACATACTATTCAAGCACAGAGGGAGAGGACTCTCGTGGCAGCGGTAACGTTATCACATCTTAAGCTAGGCGACAAAATCATTGAAGATGTCCTCACCCCGCTAGGCGGTACTCTATTTCATAAGGGAAAGATCGTTACGGCCAAAGAAATAGAAATACTGCAAGCTTTCCTTATCATAAGTGTTGAAATTGAAGCGAACCAAGCAGCAAGCAAAACAGGTGAAGATGATGAGGCTGCAGTTCAGGAACCTACACCTGTATTCGTCGAAACTCTCCTACATGATGAGTACGACAAATTGCTTAATGTGCTGCGCAAAGTATATAACTCTTTTATAGGGGGGCAAGCCTTGCCTGTCTTGGATATCCGAAAGCAGCTTGAAAAGTTGCTGGAGCATATTAAGAGCTATAACTTGCTGACGTTTACACCGCGACAATTCATGGAGAAGGATTATTTGCTTCATAACAGTATTACCTCTGCACTGACTTCCTATCTGATTGCACAATGGACCGGCTTTCCTCAAAAAGATTGGATGCAAGTTGCATTCGCAGGTTTATTCCATGATATCGGGAACGTCAAAATCGACAGAGCAATTCTGATTAAGCCAAATCCATTATCGCCAGAAGAAAAAGAAGAAATGATGCGACATACGGTTCTTGGATATCAATTACTTAAAAATGTTCCTGCTCTTAATGAAGGCGTGAAAATGGCTGCGCTGCAGCATCATGAGAAGGTAGACGGAACGGGGTATCCGCTTGGGATCGATGCGACAAAAATCCATCCTTACGCCAAAATTGTAGCTATTGCTGATATTTTTCACGCGATGACTTTGAACAAGGCATACAGGAAGGCAGCATCACCTTATCTTGTTTTGGAACAAATTCAAAGCGATGCATTCGGAAAGCTGGATCCGGCCTACGTTCGAACCTTTGTAGAGAAAGCCACTCAGTTCCATAATGGAACAATCGTGAGGCTTAGCGATGAGCGGATTGGTGAAATTGTATTTTCGGATCGCAATCATCCAACCAGGCCGTGGGTATCCTTGGACGGAATAATCGTAAATCTTATCGTTGATCGACATCTACATATAAAAGAAGTGTTCAGATAAGATCGCTTCTTTTGAAATGGACAGTAAGTACGGATCATTGCAGAGAGGGGATTGACCTCAAGCAGTGTGCACCGTACTTACTGTTTTTCTATTGTAGAAGGTTAGTGCAAAACATAGTCAGGTTTAGAGCTAAAATGCTAAGGCAAAAACTTTTTCACTAAAAATGAAAATAATACTTGCATTGGCTTAGGCGCTTGTGATATATTATCTAAGTCGCCAATGAGACACACGGCCGACACGAAAGAAAAGATTGCTCTTTGAAAACTGAACAACGAGTAATAACTGCCCTTGCGATTTTAACGAATCGTAAGAAAAAGCGATAAAAAGTAATGAGCATTTCAAACACTTGAAGCTTTCTCTTCGACATCGCGTCGAAGCGAAAACTTCCATTTGGAGAGTTTGATCCTGGCTCAGGACGAACGCTGGCGGCGTGCCTAATACATGCAAGTCGAGCGGATCTTGTCCTTCGGGATAAGATTAGCGGCGGACGGGTGAGTAACACGTGGGTAACCTGCCTGTAAGACTGGGATAACATTCGGAAACGAATGCTAATACCGGATACGCGATACGGTCGCATGACCGAATCGGGAAAGATGGAGCAATCTATCACTTACAGATGGACCCGCGGCGCATTAGCTAGTTGGTGAGGTAACGGCTCACCAAGGCGACGATGCGTAGCCGACCTGAGAGGGTGATCGGCCACA
>NZ_JBXBBJ010000011.1:0-11783 GCF_057221575.1 Paenibacillus sp. Y660
AGCAGCCTAATTTTAAAAAAGCCCGGTTGGAAAATTGGTGGAGTCTGGCCTTTTTTGAAACTGGTTTTCATCTTCCATATTTTCCAGCGCCATTTCATAACTATTCTGGCATCACCACTGGAATCCCCCATCTAATTCCGAGAGGCTATTTTATACATTAACCTGAGCGATAGCCTGTCTCATATCCTTCGTGTTTGCGCTGAGTACGGCAGATGCTTCATGCACCTGCTTCATCATGCCTAGCTGCCTCGCGGTCAGCTCTTGAATCTGCTCCGTCATCTCGGATACCCCGCTCGCTATATGAGCGATGCTGCTTACTGTAGCAGCGACCTCCTCAGAGCCGGCGGTCAATTGCTCCGTTGTTGCGGATACCTCCATAATTTGCTCGCTTACGAGGCGGAACGATTCGACGGTATGCTCGAACGATTCCGCTGCTTCTCCTGATAAAGAAACACCCTCGCCAATTTCCTTCGTAGCCCTCTCCATCTCATCGCTAATTTTATCTGAAAATGCTTCTATGTGGCTTAACAGCTTTGTAATCTGTTGCACGGAGGAGGCGGATGCATCAGCCAGTTTGCGCACCTCGCTTGCTACAACCATAAAGCCCGCGCCATGCTCTCCCGCCCTTGCCGCTTCAATGGACGCATTTAGTGCAAGGAGCTTCGTCTGATCTGCAAATTCGCGAACCGAACCGATAACAAGTCCAATTTCTCCTGTATAGCCATTAAGCTGCCTAGCAACATCCAATGTCTGATTGGCAGATTCCGATATGCTTCTAATCTGTTTATTTAGCTGCTTCATTGCGATTTCGCCCGATTGCGCGATTTCCAGTGACTTTACAGCAGCCCCTGAGACGGTCGATGACGATTCCGCGATTCTTACAATGCCCTGCGCGATTTCTTCCATTGCAAACGCGCTATCGTCTGCGCTTTTCTTCTGGACATGCGCTCCCTCGTAAATTTGCTGAACCGAGCCATTCATGGTCTCGCCCATTTGCAGCATCTGGTCGGCGTGGCTCGCAAAGGTTTGCGAGGACATGACAAGCTGCTCCGAGGTTTTCTCGACATTGACGACTACCCCGAGTACCCGTTCCTTTAAATGCTCGGACATAGTAAGCATCGCCTTATACACGGTACCGATTTCATCGATAGACTTGACAGGCTTAGCTTGCAAAATCGTATTCGCCTCCGCTAAATTCCCAACAGCCATCATCTCCGCGCTGGCTTTTACGGTTTTCAGGGGCATAAGCGAGCGCCGAACGAACCATACGATCGCTCCGATTAAACCGATGGTAATTAGGAGCATCATGATATAGAGAGGCAAGCTTTCCCAGATCACATTCGAAGCAAGCTGCTGGAATACTGCAGCATCCGTATCGATGCCAAGCGCACCGACAACAGCGCCGCTAGCATCCTTCAGCGGTACATAAGCAGATAAATAAGACCCGTATAACGGGTTTTCAATAAGCGGCGAGCTTGCGTTTTTTCCAGCAACAACTTGTTCAGCCGCCGCAGGCGGCATATCTGTAATTTCATCTATGGGGGATGCTGAATCATCATCCTTAGGAAGTCCGTCTATCATAATTCGTGGTACTCTGTCTTCATCAAAACGAACAAAATAGACGTAACGGGCACCTATCTTCGTACGGAATTGATTAAGCTCTTCGCGAAGCGACCAGTACAGCTCCGTCTCCTGCGGCTGCTTGAGATATTCAGCAAACTGATCGGTCTTGAGCGTAGCAGCATAGCTCTCTCCAATCCGCATGTTATAGCTGTTAATTGCCTCTTCAACTGCCGATTTGGTTTGTGAAACTTGAGTGCCGATGTAGCCTCCTGCAATCAATATCATTACTCCGACCATCGCACACAAAATACGGACAATTAGATGCTTTCTCAATATTGTTACCATTCGCTGGCTTCCCCTCTGCGCCCGTGCCTTTCACTTGTCGCTCTAGTAAATTTTGGGCTGATGATATGTTTTGCTATAACTTTCATCATACCACCATTTTTCGACATTGGGGATGAAAATCTCAAACTTTATACCCTGTTTGTATAGTTCTTTGTACACATTACATTAGTGCAATGGAATGACCTATCTGCAGGAACAGCCAAGAGGCTGTCAACCTCTTGCGGCTAACAGCCTCTATTTTCTTCCATCCATTTTACGCCATAATCGACTAGCTCCGTCACAGGCATGAGCATAGCGTCAGCATGGCCTACCTTCCCTCTCCGAACCAAACCCGTTTCCCGCTCAAAGGCCTCGCCTAGCAGATCAAAATCATCCGATTCAAAATCGATGTCTTGAAAATCGACCCACCGCTTCTCGCCCTCTGCGAATATCGGCGCTTTGTTGATGATTTCCGCTTTGCCCTTGTATTCCGCACGATATTCGGCCAGATGCAAAGTGGTGTTGCGATTATGGCCAACGCCTAGCAGCAGCACAAAGCCCTTTGCCTCATAAAGTCTTGCCAAGGGAGACTGCTCACCTAGGCTGTATGCCAAGCTATGATGGGACGTGATGATCTCTTTTCCCACGCCCCAAGCGGCAAAAGAAACCTGAGGATGGCTGCTCCGTACGACCCCGTTTTGTTTTCTGAAGCATTCGTTAATGGCTCCCATGCCTCTGCAAGGTGTAAGATCCGGCGCGAATGCGGGCATCGATTCCTTTATCGGCTCCCACCATGATTCTCTAACGGGAGGAAATCGCCAGTTCGTCGGATCGGAAAGGTCACCTGTGTGCGTTGGCATGACTAAGGTGCCGCTGCTGCCGAGGCATTCCTCTATCGCCAAAATTACCGCGACTGGTCCACCCACGACAAAGCCGCCCAGCGCCTTCATCGAGGAGTGCATCATCACCGTCATCTCTGATGTGACGCCAAGCTTAGCGAAGTCCGACTTTAATATGTCTAGCGTTATTAAATCTCCTTGAATTTCTTCCATATGTATCACGACCAGTCTTTATTCTATTTAATAGGTCTAAATTTGCACTAGAGAGCAGCGGTAAAAAGCTATTGCCTGCATCCATTGCAGTTTTTACAGTAGAATGCTGTTGTTTAGGACCGTTCGCATCCATACGCTGCAGTATTTGCAACAGAAATGCCCCTACCACCCATTTTAGCAGCAATACGCAGCTATTCCATTGCATTTCTCGCCATCCCCTATCCACTGTTGACGTTCACCGCAAATGAAATGTTTCAATCCCTTCCAGAAAAGCAAAGCCTTTCGCAAGACTTCCCTATCGTTTCCTCATTTCCGCCCTTGATATATAATAGACTAGGTCTACATCAGACTTCGGACTTTCAAAGGACTTAGCATATATAAGATGGAAACTTAGCTGCACCAAACCCAGCAAATGCTGTTGAAGCAAGTTTTGCTTCACAAAACCAAGCGTATGCTTACGATGCAAGTTTTGCTTCACAAAACTAAGCGTATGCTTACGAAGCAAGTTTTGCTTCACAAAACTAAGCGTATGCTTACGATGCAAGTTTTGCTTCACAAAACCAAGCGTATGCTTACGATGCAAGTTTTGCTTCACAAAACCAAGCGTATGCTTACGATGCAAGTTTTGCTACACAAAACTTTTAAGGAGACCTCAAATGGATATCATTGAAATTGTTACGGATTTAATTGACGAGGATACCGATCAGCCTAGGTATCAGTTCGACGAGGAAGCGCTGCAGGAATTGATGAAGAGCATTGATGAGATTGGCCTGCTCTCGCCGATTAAAGTGAGAACGACGGGCAACGGGCGTTATAAAATTATTTATGGCAACCGCCGGTACAAAGCGAGTAAAATGCTCGGGCGGGCTACGATTCCTTGCATCGTATCCACCGTTACGGACGAGATGGAAATCTATTTGGAGCAAATCGCGGAAAACTTGACGCGCGAGGGCTTCTCTCCCATCGAAGAGGCAGAGGCATTCAATAAGCTGCTGAATGATCCAAAGTTCAGAAGCTCGACCAAATTTTTGTCCGGCAAGCTCGGCAAACCCGAATCCTACATCAAAAACAAATGCGAGCTGCTGAAGTTCGGCAATGCCGTGAAGAAGCTGATCGTCAGCGGTACGGAGATCAGGAAGGATAAATTGACTGAGGATCAGCTGCTGCCTCTAAAGGACTTGCCTATCGAGCATCGCGATCCGCTTGCGCTTATCGTGGCTAGAGACGAGCTTCCCGTGAGCGATGTGAAAAAAATTGCGAAGCTGTTCAAAGATAAAACGATTTCGGACAGCACCAAGGACAAGCTGCTCTTTAAGAGCGGCAGCGGTTTGATCGAAACCTGGTCGACTCATGAGCAGAACAAAGCGGAGCGCGCCAAGCCTGCACCAGCGCCTAAAGCAAGCGCGCCTAAAACGGAGAAGCAGGCTGCGCAAGAGCATGTGGAGAAACAGACAGTTGAGGCCCGCAAGGGGATTCAGCAAGCTGAGCCAGCCGCGTCAGCCGCCTCCATTGCACTTGTCCTTCAGCAGTTGACGGACTCTCTTCCCGCCCACAGCCCCTTGTCCAAAGAGATGCTTCAATCCATTGAAGCAATTCAAGCGGGGGAGCAAGCCCCGTTCATCCAAGGCATTGACGCGCTAATCGACCATTTGGAGAAGCACTTGGCTGAATGGAAAATGGTTCGTGAGCTTGCGAGCTCAAAGGCTGCTTCTGCAGCTGAATAATTCTAGATAGTCTGCTCTCTAAGTCGCACGACAAGGGAAGCAGACTTTTTTTCAATGCGGCTTTAGCCAGCTTGGCGCCCACCAGTTCCATTTTCCGAGCAGGCTCATTAAAGAAGGTACCAGCAGCATTCTAATAATCGTTGCGTCAATGAATATAGCTGTCGCGATGCCGATGCCGAGCTGCTTCACCCCGGCTACCTCGCCAAGCGCGAACGGAGCAGTGACCGCAATCATGATGGCTGCTGCGGATGTAATGATCTGACTGACCGATGCCAGCCCCTTGATTACTGATTGTTCATTGCTGCCTGTCCTGCGATACTCCTCATAGATGCGCGATACGAGAAAGACGCCATAGTCCATGCTGATGCCGAACACGAGACCGCAAATGAAAACGGGGATCATGACAGCGATGCTGCCCGGCTCCATCCCAAGCCTGCCTTCCTCGAAGATCCACGCCAAAATGCCAAAGGACGCTCCTATGCTCAGAAGGTTTAATAGAATCGTCTTTATCGCAATGAGAATGGAGCGGAAGGCGACAAAAAGCACGATGAAATTCGATATTAATAGAAAGAGCAGCACATAACGGAGGCTGCCAAAGATTAGATCAAACACTTCCTGCTCATACTTTGCTTCGCCTCCGAGCGAGAAGCGAAGCGGCGACATTTCCCCGCGCTCCCCCCATTCCCTTACCCAATTCCTTGCTGCGCTTGAGGAAGGTTCGCCTGCTATAGTCACCTGCAGCACCATTCGGCTATCCTTCAGAAAAGGCTGCAGCGCCGCTTCGTATTTCTTTTTTTGTAGCGGCTTCCGGGCGATTGCCAGCAATTGCTCGGGCGGCAGGCGGAGCTCTGAGAACACCGAATCGACCTTTATGACGCTTGGATCGTTCTCAAGGCGTTTTGCGAGCGCATAGGCCTCGGTCCAATCCGCTTGCGTTCTAAACTGTGCATGACCCTCCGCGATGATCCAAACCTTGGATGTAGAAGGCAGCTCGAAATAAGTGCGATACGCTTCAGCCGCCGTACGGGAATCGTAGCTGTCCGGCAAGGAAGTCTCATCTGGAATCGCGACCTTCATGCCGTTTAACGGCAGCAAGCAGGCGATTAGCACGCCACTAGCGAGCAAGAGTATGGCAACCGGACGATATATCACAAAGCGAGCAACTTTCTCCAATGCAGCTGGTCTGCTGGCTGCCCTCGCACGCATTTGATCTGCGCGCATAGCAGGCAAGCAAAGCGCCAGAAAAGCGGGCAGCAGCGTGAACGTCAACAGCAGGGAAACGGCTGTTACGGTCATCGCTCCAAGTGCAATGGAGGAGAACATCGAAAGCGGAATCCAGACGAAGCTTAGCAAACCCAAGAAGATGCTAGCCGCCGATACGAATACAGCTCTGCCCGCAGTCCTCATCGTCTGTGCCAGCGCCTCGGCAGGCGGTATTCCTTCCTTGAGCTCCTCCCGGAACCGACTGATGACCATAAGCGCAAAATCGATGCTGAGAGCGAGCCCCACCATCGGGATAACATTCAACACAAAATTAGAAAGCTCCAGCCTCGTACCGAGTCCCTGCATGATTCCCATCGCAGTCGTCACGCCTGCAGCTCCGATCACAATAGGGATCATCGCAGCAGCGAAGCTTCGAAATGCGAGCCATAAAATGATGAAGGCAAGCGGTATGCCGATCAGCTCAGCCTTGGCCAAATCAGAATGGCTCGCTTCATTCACATCGGCTTGCACGACAGCTTTGCCGGTCACTTTGATCGATATGCCGCTATGGGCAGGCAATAGCCGATCTATATGATCAAGCGTGGATTGCATCCGGTAAGGAGGATGGCTGAACGATAACAGCGCATAGGCTTGATCGCCCTTCAGCATTCCCTGCCTCTCAAGCGGAGAGACAAGTCCCGTCAAACCGTCAAGTCCTCTTGCTTGAAGCAGCGTCTGCTCGATAAACGAGCGAAAACGCGAATTCGATACGCCATCCATTTTCTCGAAAAGCAGCATTACCGGTGCATCCGGCTGATTAAAATCGGCAGCAAGCATTTGACGCACCTGCTCAAATTGTCCATCCCGGGGGTACAAGCCATGATCCTGAAGGACGGAATCCAGCTTGAACGCATGGGAGCAAGCGAAGAACAGCACAATGATCCATAATAGAATCATTGCTCGCGGAAATCGGAAGGATAGAAGCGCTAGACTCTGCATCTTCAAGTACATTCTCCTCCCGGCTCCGAATATGCTTGTTACTGGCGGAACGGCTTTAGTCTTGTCGCATGAACGAGTCCCTGCGCTATGCTTGGCGCCAGTCTTGCAGCATCCGGCAGCCAGCGGGACAAGGCAGGCGTCTCAAACAGCCATTGCAGGAGGCTCCCCCAACGCAGCGGCCGCTTAAACGCATGGTTGATCTCCCTCGAATATGAATGCTGCCAGTCAGCTTGTGAGATGCTCCCGCTCAGATAGGTGTCTGCAAGCGGCGCGCATATGGCCGCCGACCGCAGCGCCATCGACATGCCGTCTCCGCAAAGCGGCGGAATCATCGCTGCCGCGTCGCCAAGGAGCGGCAGTTGATCCCAAGCCAGCAGCTTTCGATTAAGATAGACAGGCGCAACAGCCGCCTGCGAGCCTATTACGGGCTCAGCGTGCATCAGCTTCTTATGCAGCTTCGGGTTTCGCCTCGCAACCCCGTTTAGGATGGCGAGTATCGTTTTTCCCTCATCTACGACAGCATCCCGCTCTAGCAATGCCGACGCATTGACCAGCCCGCCTTCAATGGGACATAGCCCCAAATAGCCGCCGCGAAAAAAATAAAGCTCGATGACCGGCTCCATAGCAATGCCGCGGAAATGTGATTTCACCCCTAGGTATGAGCTCTTAATAGAAGCTGAGCTTCGATTGCCTGGCAGCCCCGAACGCTGGCTCGCACCCATCGCCGCAATAACGGCTCTCGCTTCAAAGGAGCAAGCTTCCCCGCCTTGCTTCGTGTGAATGATATAGCCACGATCCGACTTATGAACAGCTGTCACCTTTGCTCCTGTTTGAAGATTTGCTCCTGCTTGTACCGCAGCTAGATGAAGAGCGGAATCAAGCGCATATCGGCTGAGCCCCCAAGCTTTGCCTGGAAGCGAAAGCTCCATCTCGGCCCCATTTTCAAAAATAATCCGTATCCGCTCTATTTCACTATGACCAAGCCCTGCTAAGGATTCGTTCATTCCTAATGCATGAAGCGTACTCTGCGATTCCGGCGAAAGAAACTCCCCGCACACCTTATGCCTTGGGAAGGATTGGCGATCGAGCAGCAGCGTCTCCCACCCCTTATCCGCAAGCGCTTTGGCAAGACTGCTGCCGGCAAGGCCAGCGCCAAGAACAGCCGCATCAAGAATACGTGTCATTCTAGCTCACTCCATCGATTGGATTTATTTGCCCCTTATCAATGACAACGGCGTATCGGAACAGGGGCCTCCACTTATAGTAAAGTGCGGGAAGTCCTAGCCTCAGTCCGAGATTGTTCCAATCTTCCGCACGAAATCCTTTAGCTACCGATAGCGGACCATCGTTCAAAATATACCGATTGGACGAAATGATCCGGGTCGTCAGCCATACCGCTGCCCAAGCGATCCAGTGGCGATGGATGTCATTAATAACGATCCCGAGCCTCGATGCCTTCAGCATGCTCGCGACTGCACCCGGCAGCTCCTCCTCGTCAAAATGATGCAGAAACTGCGTGCCCGTCACAATGTCCGCGCTCCCTTCAGGCAGCGCAAATAAATCACCCTGCCTTACCTGCACCCTCGGCTCATTTTGAAAGTAAAGCTTTGCTTCCTCGCAAGCCTCCTCCGTTAAATCCACCAGCCGAATAGCAAGCTGAATCCCTTGCTCGTCCGCCCATCTCAGCAGCTCCCGGTTCACGTCGCCAGAGCCCGCTCCGATATCCAGAATAGACAAGCTGCTTGGCCTATCCGCCTTCTCCCAGAGCCGCTTTACTCCATGCAGCGTCGGGGCTGATGCGACAAAGAGGCGATTCAGGAGACGAAGCTGCTTTAGCGCTTCGCGGAGCTCAGAGCCCCCGATGGAGAAATCATCCATCAATTCCGCCGCCGCAGCCCGAAAGCGGAAGCCCTTAGACATAAGCTCCGTCCGCCAGACGATCCTGCTCGTTCGTGATTGCTGCTGGAACATAAGCGATCTTGATCATTTCGGCTGTTAGGCCAGGCCCAAATGCCAATGCAATGCCGCTAACCATGTCCGAGCCTATTTCGTGCAGATGCATTCTCATCGCATGAAGCACAAAGAGAATCGTAGCGGAGGATACATTGCCATATTCCCGCAGAACACCAAGGCTATGCGCCGTTTGCTCATCGGTAAGACCAAACTTGCTTTGCAAAATATCGATGATGCCCTTGCCGCCCGGATGGATCGCCCATAGATCCAGCGCTTCCTCGCCGCATAGCTGTTCTACCTCTGCAGGAATGTATTCACCTATCAGCTTTGGAATATGCGGGGACAGGTAGAGGTCAAAGCCATGATTGCCTACCTCCCATACCATTTCCCCAGCGCAATCCGGAAGCAGGACAGAACGCTCCTGACCGAGCTGGAAAACCGGCTTGTCATGCGTCTTCGCCGCGCCAATAACGCAAGCGGATGCCCCATCTCCGAAGAAGGAGGCAGCGAACAACGATTCCCTGTCGCCTGATGGCTGAATATGCAGCGTACAAAGCTCCACGCACACTACTAATACATAGGCTGAATGATCGCTTAATACGATTTGACGCGACAATCCAATGGCCTTGAGGCCGGCGGCGCAGCCTAGGAAATTAAGCGGAATACGGGTTATCGTAGGAGACAGTCCTAATTGCTGTACGATAGCGGCATCCATGCCCGGCAGAAATTGACCGGTGCAGCTGACAGTGATGAGATGCGTAATAGCAGCAGGCTCGACGTCTCCATCGGCCAAGGCTTGTCTCGCCGCGAGTAGTCCGAGCGGAACCGATTCCCGCTTGTAGATGCCCATCCGCTCCGACGTCGAAGGCGCATGCTCCGGCGAGGCGCTTGGCAAGTAGCGGCACTCGGCAGCTTCCGCCAGCAGATTCGGCTCGCATGTATAACGGCTTTCTACGCCGCATTGCTTGAAGATCCTTCTCCCCCAACGGGCAGAATCGGGCTTGTCTCTTAACGCATCAACTAATCTCCTGGCCGTATCGGCTTGATCCACCAAATAAGGCGGAACAGCCGTGCCGATGCCCAAAATAGCAATATTCGAATTTGTTTGCGTCATATCAATAAATCCCATCCTCTCTGAATGAACCTATACGGACAAGTTTTCTGCTTTAAACCAGTCTATTCCGAGCTTATCCCTAATATGTTCGCAAAAAATTACAGTCTTTCCCATTCATTTGTAATAAACTTGAAATCTAATATTCATCTCGTTTTAATGAAAACAACCTATACTATAAACAACCCCCTTTTGTAATATATATAGTTAGACCCACAGCACCGAATGCTGTGGGTCTCTTTTTTGCGTTTTAAGGGGGAAAGCTTTCAAAAAAAATCCCCCTCATGCGAAGCATACAGATTACTCTGCATGCCTCTGCATAAGGGGGAACTACATTTTTGCTAGGGTCTAAGCTGCTGTAGTCTAAGTGGCTATAGTTAGCTTGATATTACTTCACCAGCGAATACAACCGGTGAATAATGGTTGCTGCTTGCGCACGAGTAGAGTGAGACAAAGGAGCATATTTGTTGTTGTCCAGTCCTTTGATCAAACCTTCCTTTTGCATAGCAGATACAGCGTCCAAGGCAAAAGCAGAGATTTCATTCTGATCGCTGAAGCCTTCGGATGTCGCATCTGCAGGTAAAGGCTTGCCGATGAGACTTGCTGCTCGATACACCATGACTGCCATTTCCTGACGGGTGATTCGGTCGTTAATACCGAAGCTTCCATCCGCTTTGCCCTTCACGATGCCCAGTTGCTGTGCGGAAGCTACTGCTTCATAATACCAAGCTCCTGCAACAACATCAGTCAGGGTAGTGGTCGCATTGTCTGACTGAAGATCAAACGTCCGAACCAGCATAGCGATAAATTCTGCGCGAGTCACTTGACCATTCGGATTAAACTTGCCTTCGCCAATACCGTTAATGGCCTGTCTTGCAGCAAGCGCCTCGATTGCATCCTTTGCCCATGCAACGTTGCTAGTATCGCTGAACGATACGTTGACCGTTGCAATAGCGTATTTACTAAAGTGCTTGGCAGAAAACTCAACGCTGCCCGTTGCCGAATTAAATCTGCCATTTTTAACGATTTCCAGCTGTCCATTGTCATTGATGTAGTAAACGACAATATGGTTGGCATTTTCACCGTCTTTTAGTTTGTAAGGCAATGCAATATCAATGCGATTCGATCCAAAATCACTTTGTTTTTTGCCATCGATTGATAAATTGAAATCAAATACTTCATTTTGTCCGATAATGCTTTGTACAGAAGCTGGAAGCGATGTTTTGTCAATCAGCGACACCGACAAATCCACTGCTGCTGCAGCCTTTCCATCTTCATGCACCAGCAATTCAGGCGCAATGGAGACATTCGCAAAGCCGGTATCGATAGCTAACGTCGTTCCCGATTGCAGCTTCGCTACAGGAACAGAGACCGCGACATCCTTGGTGCCTGCTTCTGTTTTGACCTCAATATTGACTGTTTTACTTGAAGAATTGTTTCCTGCAGCCTGAATATCTTTTTCACTCAGCACTACATTAGCTTTGCCGTTTGCATCTGTTTTAGGCTCCAGCTTGATGCTGCCTTTCGAGTCAACAACAGGCGGGTCAACAGGTTTTTGAGTTTCAACCGGTACACTTGGAGGAGGTCCGGATGTACTTGGCGCGGTTACCGTGACTGTAGTCGCGGCTTCAAATCCGCCATCTTTCGTAGTCACTTTAATAGTCGCCGTACCCGGCGCTACAGCAGTTACCTCGCCTGTGCTGCTTACTGTTGCAACAGCCGCGCTGCTTGTGCTCCACTCTACTTCCTTATTTGTTGCATCCACCGGTGCAATCGTCGCTGTCAGCGTCGATTTCGCTCCAGTCGTTAGACCAAGCGTTTTCTCGCTTACGGCCACGCCCGTTACTGTAACTT
>NZ_JBXBBJ010000011.1:11791-160730 GCF_057221575.1 Paenibacillus sp. Y660
CGCCGTTACCGCAACAGTCGTCGTTGCTGTAAAGCCGCCGTCTTTTGTTGTCACCGTAATGGTCGCCGTACCCGGCGCTACAGCAGTTACCTCGCCTGTGCTGCTTACTGTTGCAACAGCCGCGCTGCTTGTGCTCCACTCTACTTCCTTATTTGTTGCATCCACCGGTGCAATCGTCGCTGTCAGCGTCGATTTCGCTCCAGTCGTTAGACCGAGCGTTTTCTCGCTTACGACCACGCCTGTTACTGCAACTTGTTTCGCCGTTACCGCAACAGTCGTCGTTGCTGTAAAGCCGCCGTCTTTTGTTGTCACCGTAATGGTCGCCGTACCCGGCGCTACAGCAGTTACCTCGCCTGTGCTGCTTACTGTTGCAACAGCCGCGCTGCTTGTGCTCCACTCTACTCCCTTATTTGTTGCATCCAACGGTGCAATCGTCGCTGTCAACGTCGATTTCGCTCCAGTCGTTAAGCTAAGTGACGGTTCACTTACTGTCACGCCTGTTACACCTACAGCATCAACACGCGGGATGAGCAGCGCGACAGCCCAGTCAGCATGGTCGCTGTTCGTTGGATTAGACGCAGGCGAGCCTGCATCGCTTACATAAAGCGTAAGCTCGTATACTCCCGTTACGTCCACTTCAATCGGAATGCCTTGTGCTGGAACTCCGTTTGCGGATTGCAAAGTCGGGCTCTTATAAAGGGATACGCCATCCCCTAGAACCTCAAACCATACGCTGCTTGGTGAGGTCGGAGTGTTTTTCACATCGTCTATCCCAATGACAGCTTTAAATTTACCGTATCCTCCGCCAATGTTATAGATAATGGTTGAAATCGCATGCGTTCCGATACCTTTAGCATAAGTCTTGCCATTGATCTTAATCGGAGTGGAAGCATTGTTGATGGCACGATCCTTGAGCGGCGGATGCCCTGCCCAACCACTAGTTGCGCTTACCCAATCCAAGTCAGAAAGATAGGCTTCTTTGCTTGCTGGTACTGGCAGAGTTCCTTTGATGTGATAAACAAACGATGCAATATCACTATCGTAATGCTCATCCTTGATAGCAACCGCCTTCAGCCATGTCGATTTGCCAATGTCGATTGCACCTGTATAAAGCGTGCTATCCTTCGTTGGCTTATCGCCGTTTGTTGTGTAGTAGATGGCTGCGCCTGCTATTGCTGTTTCAAGTGTGATTTGAAACGGATCATCGTAACGCCCACTTGGCTTGCTGGCTGTTGGATTAGCGGCCTTAGGCAGCACGATCTCATAAGCATAGGCCGCTATGTCGCTATCCGTCCATTGATCCTTAAATGCAATGGCTTTTACTGTAGTTGTTTTCGTAATATTGATCGGATTGACGTACTTTGTGCTGTTCTTTGTTGGTGTTTTGCCGTCAATCGTGTAATAAATTTCAGCATTAGCTGTGTACGTGCTTAATGTAACCGATAAAAATTTATTGTGCGTGCCCGGCTCTAAATTCGGATACGGCGTCTCTACAATCGGCGCATTAATCGTATAATCGTAAGTTGCGATGTCGCTGTCCAAAATCGTTTCGCTGGCTGCAAGCACCTTTAACTTAGCTGATCTTTGGATAATGAATGGAGCCTTGTAAAGATTAGAATCTCTTGTTGGCGTAGTGCCATCCAATGTGTAATAGATTTGTGTGTTGACCGTTGGAGACGTTAATGCGACAGAAATAGTCGTATCGTATGCCCCTGATGCCTTGTCGCTGGACGGCAATTCAGCCTTATTCGCTGTCCCCATTGCGACTGCCTCAGCTTCAACACTAGCACCTACCGCAACAGATGTCGTAATATAGCTTACTTTCACGCCATTTACGGTTTTGTAAAGTGCCGGCGTATCTTTTCCGTTAAGTTTGATCGTAGGGAAATTACCGTAAAAACGCGCTTCCCACGCAATCGGCCCTGTGCCGGTTTTATTTTTGAATACGGTTTTGGTGTTGCCTGTATGGGCAACGCTTGTTTCATTTTCGCCGATTCTCAGGTAATCAACCTTAACGTCGGGAACTTCGCTTGAGAGCCTTGGCGCCGTAGCAACCGCATGCTTAGGTGCGTTCGGCTCAATGCCCATCAGCCCTTCAACAACGTTGCCGATGATGGTGTATGAAATTTCCGGATATTCGCCGTTCGTCAATGTACCGGAGTTAAATTGCTCGTGTTTGTTCGGTCTCGTTTCCATAATGAATTTAAGCCATTTCCAACCCTCATTCACTCGGTTATACGGATAGAACGTGTCTGGCAAATACGTATAAGCCTCAACGTTTGCAGGAGAATTCGGTTTGTCCAGCTTTGCTTTTGCGGTTGGGCTGTCATAGAGCAAACCATTGCCGATTTGGCCCGAAATATAGTCCAGGTAGTTGCTGTTTCTTTGTCCTGGTTCGGTGATCAGCTTCATTGGCATGAACCAACTGTTCTCTTTGCCGAAACCGCTATATTTCTTTTGCCCGTCAATTCCGAGCGCTCTGGCATAGATGCCTGCCTTATCGCCGTCATAGACGCTCCACTCGTTGTTGAAATAATCTTTAAGCTGTTTAGCTTTGGCAAAGTAATTTGCTGCTTCAGCGCTGTTGCCTTTCGCCTCCAGCATATTGGCATACGCAAGGAATGCTTGATACTGCGATCCAATCGCATCGCCGGCTTCGATGATCTTCTCGTCGCTTCTCTCATTGTAGCTTACTGCGCCTGAGAAAATACCGCCGCCCGTGCCCTCTGCGACACCATTGTTGTTCGTATCATGCAAAGCAATGAAATCGGTAACAACCTTGGTGTAAAAATTCCACATATCAGGATCATTAATATAAGCTTCGTTTCCTGTCCAAAGATATTGTTTATACGCCTTTTCGACTAGTTCAAACTGTGCTGGCACCTCACGAACAAAGTTGGTGTCGCTCTTCCAGTCGATCGTATAATTAGAAGCGTCAAAGTTATACGCCCATAGGGTGTACCATTTTCTAGCTTCCGTCATCCCTTTGGCAAAGGTTTGGAACATGCTGAAGTTCTCGTTGTTAAGTCTGAGTATGCTCGCTCCTGGTGCCTGATGGACGAAGTCTCTGCTATAAAACGCAGTGCGATGCTTATATCCCGCCCAATAAGATGGGATATATTCGAACGGACCTGGCTGGCCGCCGCCCTTGTTTACGTTAACCGGTCCAGATTTGCCCGTTTGAACAAACGAAAGCGCCTGACCGATTGCCCATTGGAAATTATCCTGAAGCAACGCGTTTGAGGATTGAAGCGTAATTTGCGGTACCTTTACCGTGACAGTCGTCGTGGCTTTAAAACCGCCATCTTTCGTTGTCGCCGTAACGGTCGCCGTACCAAGCGCTACTCCGGTCACCTCGCCTGTGCTGCTTACTGTCGCAATCGCAGAATCGCTCGTGCTCCATTCAACTGCCTTATTAGTCGCATTTTCTGGTGCAACTATTGCTGCCAGCTGTGATTTCTCTCCCGCAGCTAGGCTTAATGACGATTCGCTAACTGTCACTCCCGTTACAGGCTGCGTAACCGTAACAGCCGTAGTTGCTTTAGAACCTCCATCTTGTGTTGTCACCGTTATAGTCGCCGTACCCAGCGCTACTGCCGTAACTTTTCCTGCTGCATCTACTGACGCAATTGATGGATCGCTTGAAGTCCATGTTACCGCTTGATTAATCGCATCTGATGGCGAAACGGTTGATGTAAGCTGCTCTGTACCGTAGACAGACAATGTCACTGTCGGTTTGTTAAGAGCAACGCTTGCAACAGCGCCCCGCGGGAAAATTTTTGCGTCGGCCCAATCGCCGTGATCGCTGTTTGCAGGATTGTTTGCTGGCGTGCCAGCATCATTCAATACAAGCGTAAGCTCATTTACACCTACGATATCCAATTCGATTGGAATGCCTGCTGCTGGACCGTTCACCGTGTTCATTGTCGGGCTCTTATAAAGAGAGAAACCGTCTCCTAACACTTCGAACCAAATGGTAGTAGCCGTGCCCTTCTTGTTTTGAACGTCGTCTATGCCGATTACGGCTTTAAATGTACCGTATCCGCCGCCAATATTATATTTAATAATAGAAGTGGCGTTAGCTCCGATCCCTTTCGCATAAGTCTTGCCGTTAATTTTAATCGGCGTATTCGCATTATTAATGGCACGATCCTTTAGCGGCGGATGCCCCGCCCAACCTGTAGTTGCGCTAACCCAGTTCAAGTCGGATAAATATACGGTTGCACTTGCCGGAGCAGCAAGCGGACCGCTCAAGATCCGATAGGAATAGGAAGCAACATTACTGTTCGTGTAAAAGTCTTTTATAGCAATAGCCTTTACCGTAGTTGATTGGGTAATGTCAATTGCACCTGTATAGAGTTTACTGTTAATCGTTGGTGTATCTCCGTTTGTTGTGTAGTAAACGGAAGCGCCTGCCGTTTCTGTTCCAAGCGTTAATTGGAACGGCTCAGTGTAACGCCCTGCCGCCTTATTCGCTGTTGGCGTGCTTGCAGTAGGCAAGACGATTGCATAGTCAAACACGACTACGTCACTATCTACAAAATCATTTTTATAGGCAATTGCTTTTACTGTTGTTGTTTTATCAATTGCGATTGGATTGACGAACTTTGTGCTATTTCTTGTCGGCGTTTTACCATCTGTCGTGTAATAAATATCTGCTCCTGCTGTGCCTGTGCTTAGTGTAATTGAAAAAGGTGCGCTGTACGTTGCTGCCTCTTTCGACGAAGCTGGTTTTTCTACAATCGGAGCGTTAATCGTATAATTATAAGAAACAACATCGCTGTCAAAAAGTGTTTCGCTTGCTGTAAACAGCTTTAACGTAGCCGATTTTTGAATGATGAATGGGCTCGTATAAAGGTTCGAGTCTCTTGTTGGCGTTGAGCCGTCCAATGTGTAATAGATTTTTGCATTGGCTGTTGGAGTCGTTAATGCCAAAGCAATCGTCGTATCATAGGTGCCTGTTGCCCGATCGCTGGAAGGGACGTCTGCCTGATCCGCGACTCCAACTGTGCTTGCTTCTGCTTGCGCAGCAGCGCCTACAGCAACCGAAGTTGTAATGTAGCTTACTTTTACGCCATTAACTGTTTTATGAAGTGCTGGCATGTCCGTTCCGTTAAGCGTAATCGTAGGGAATTCGCCGTAAAAGCGTGCTTCCCATGTAAGCGGCTCTGTTCCTTTTTTATTTACAAGTTCTGTTTTGGTGTTGCCTGTATGAGCAACGCTAAGTTCATTTTCTCCGATTTTCAGGAAATCAACGTTTACATCGGGAACTTCGCCTGCAAGCCTTGGCGCCGTTGCAACCGTATGCTTAGGTGCATTAGGCTCAATGCCCATCAGCCCTTCAATAACGTTGCCGATAATCGTGTATGAAATTTCCGGATATTCGCCATTAGTCAGCGTACCTGCTGCAAATTGCTCATGTCTGTTAGGTCTTGTTTCCATAAGGAATTTAAGCCATTTCCAGCCTTCATTCACTCGGTTATACGGATAGAACGTATCGGGCAAGTAGGAATACGCCTCAATATTCGAAGGAGAATTCGGTTTGTCTAATGTAGCTTTTGTGGTCGGAGTGGCATAGAGCAAGCCATTGCCAATTTGGCCCGAAATGTAGTCCAGGTATTTGCTGTTTCTTTGACCTGGCTCGGTGATGAGCTTCATTGGCATAAACCAGCTGTTCTCTTTGCCGAAATCGGTATATTTCGTTTGCCCGTCAATATTGAGCGCTCTAGAAAAGTTGCCTAATTTGTCGCCGTCCTTGATGCTCCACTCGTTGTTGAAATAGTCTTTCAGCTGTTGTGCTTTGGCAAAGTAATTTGCTGCTTCAGCGCTATTGCCTTTCGCCTCCAGCATATTTGCATAAGCAAGGAATGCTTGATACTGCGATCCAATCGCATCGCCAGCTTCGATGATCTTCTCGTCGCTTCTTTCATTGTAGCTTACTGCGCCTGAGAAAATACCGCCGCCCGTTCCTTCAGCGACACCATTGCCGTTCGTATCATGCAATGTGATGAAATCGGTTACAGATTTTGTGTAGAAATTCCATAAAAACGGATCATTAATGTAGTCTTCGTTGCCTGTCCATAGATATTGCTTATATGCCTTCTCTACAAGCTCAAACTGTGCAGGCACCTCACGGACAAAGTTGGTGTCGCTTTTATAGTCGATCGTATAGTTGGAGGCGTCAAAGTTATACGCCCACAGGGTGTACCATTTTCTAGCTGCCGTCGCCCCTTTGGCAAACGTCTGGAACATGCTGAAGTTCTCGTTGTTAAGTCCAAGTATGCTTGCCCCTGGCGCTTGATGGACAAAGTCTCTGCTATAAAATGCGGTTCGATGTTTATATCCCGCCCAATATGATGGGATATATGTAAAAGGACCTGCTTGACCTCCGGTTTTATTAACGTTTACCGGTCCAGACTTGCCCGTTTGGACAAACTCAAGCGCCTGGCCGGTTGCCCATTTGAAATTATCCTCTAGCAATTTATTAGATGATTTCAACGTGACTAGCCCATCATAAACGGACTCATAAACTGACGTGGCAACGGTTTCAGAACCTGGTTCTTCAGATTGCGCATGAACGGTCGCTGCAGGCCAAATGGCTGCGGGAAATAACGATGTCGTCAACATGAAGAACAACAATAGCATGCTTACAATCTTTTTTCTCGATCTTGACAAATAGAACCCTCCTTTTGTTTTTCAGAGTACAGACGTGCCTCTATGAAAATCATACTTGCATTGTAAGCGTTTTGAAACGTTGCTAATCTACGATGGAAGCGCTCTTTTCTACAATCATAAATGGATTTCAGTGTGATTCTACTAATAACTAGGAGATTCATTACCCAACCTTTTCTGCTTCAAAAACCGGGGTTTGAGGGTGATATATTCGATCCATCAGGGCATAATAAAACCCCGACCGCGCACGGTCAGGGTTTTGCTTTCGATATATTAATATGCGCTATTCATTTGCTTTCTTGAGCTCCACAAGTACAACCTCCGGCCGATTAAACAACCGCTGCGGAATAATGCTGTTGCCGAGACCGCGGCTAACAATCAACGACGAGCTGTCCTCCGTATATTTGCCTCCGTCATACTTTGGCAGGAAGCCTTGCCCTGGGGCAACGAGTCCGCCTAAGAAAGGCAATCGAACCTGTCCGCCATGGGCATGGCCGGAGAACGTTAAATCGATTTGATTTTGAACATAGACAGAGAACCATTCCGGTCGATGCGACAGCAAAATCGTATAGGCGTCCTTTGATCGATCAACGTCTTTGAAGGCCGCCCCCAGATGGGCGTTCATCTTATCGACATCGCCATCGCCCTCATGATTAAAGGTAGGATCATCTACGCCAGCAATCCGAATCTCCCCGTCGCCGAGCTTAACGAGCTCGCTTGCGTTGCGCATAACATGAACGCCCAGCTCCCTTAGCCCCTTCGCTAATGAGGGGAATCTAGATCCCCATTCATGATTGCCGGTCACATAGTATACGGGAGCTATTTCGGACATTTTGCGCATCAGCATTAGACTGATTTCCTCATTGTAGCGTCTGCTGTCAACCAAATCGCCTGTCATTACAATAAGATCGGGCTTCAGCTTTTTCACCTTGCGGGTAATCGTGCTCTGATCCTTACCGAAGGATTTGCTATGCAGATCCGTCAAGTGAACGATTCGGTAGGACTCAAATCCGTCTGGCAGCTTAGCAGATCTCAGCTGATACTTCGTGATCCCGATGGCATTGTTCTCAAAGTAGAGGAAAACGATCACAGCGATAATGGCCAAAGGAATAATGGTGAACAAACGTTTTTTTGTCATTCGCATCCTGCAATCTCCTTACCTTTCATTTACTTTGCCCTTTGCTTCGATAAATTCCATGATTGCCATTTGCTGCTTTGATGAGCCTGGCGCTGAAGCCTGTCAACAGCCTCGCTCAGCCCCGCAAGCTTCGGATGCTTCGCTTGCAGCTTCAGCAGCTCGGGCGCTGCGTCCGTCGATAGCGTTCCGAGATAAGCGATATCGATATTCCCGCTCCGCTCGAAGCGATCGATATTTTTGGCAGCTATGCGCGCATCCAAATTCAGATAATTCATTATGACAAAAGCAATGATGGACACGCAAATATAGGCTTTGCCCATCGAGAAATGCTCCTTCCAAATACGAAGCAAGGCAATCGCAAACAGAACGCCCAAGTACAGCATAAAGCCATGTACCAATAATCTCGTTTGCGTGAAGCCGTATGCCTCCTCATATAACGACAAGCGGCTATAAGCCGACACAAGCATAACGATTGTACAACCGATTAAAACGGTCAGCGCAAGCTTGCGAATCCATTCCGCCGCAGCGCTTGTGCGCCGAATGAAATGAAGTCCGCACATAAGCAGCACCACGTTGATGAGCGCGACCATAATTAACTCAGCGAAGCCTCTGCGCGCATACTCGGCATAAGCTGCTCCGTCTGGCAGCAAACCATTAGCTGCTCCGAATAAATATGAGAATTGAATGGCGACAAACAGAACATAAACAAGATTGATACTGATGAGCAGCGTGCCTGCTGTAATCGGATCCAGCTCAATTCGTCCGTTTTGCTTAACAGCGGCTGCTTGCGGATCGGCCGCAGGCCCGCTCGCCTTGTCCGTTAATTTGCTGAATAGCAAACCCCAAATGTAACAAAAAGCATAAAAGGCAAAAAAAGCGGCTACAATGATTCGCCAAATGCCGTCTCCTATAGAGAAGAGGCTGAATACGTTAGGAATTTCAATCACCCACGATAAAAATATTTCATCAGCCGACGCCAGCAATGCAACCACAACGATAAGAATAGGCGCGGAGAGGAGAAGGCCAAGCGATATTTTGCCAAACTTGCTCTTCCTAAACGCTATGCTCTCCTTCCCTCTTATCCGATCATTTAACAAGGTGAACGGTACGCCGATGAATGCCAATGGCTTTATAAGCGCTAGAAATATAAGCTCTACATAAAACTCGCCTCGATACCAAGGCTTCGTGCTGCTACTCGTCATGAGCACCGTCTGCGACACCATTAGCGTAAATAAAGCAAACACATTCAGCTGTCGAAATAAGCTGTTTGCATAAAGAGAATAGGTTAGCGCAAGCAAAAAAATCGGAATGAACAGCAGCCAGCCTGATCTTGCTTGCCCCTGCCATTTCTCGAATCCGCCCAATCTTCCTTTGATGGAATAAAAGAACAGACTGTAAAATCCAAGGATAAACACCATAACGGATATGCCAGCAGGCGCTCCAACAAACAAATATTGACTAATCAGGCCGAATAAGAGAGCAAAAACAAGCATTTTTTCATACCGCTTTTGCCATGGCGCCGGATCTCTCATGTCATTCATTCCAACTTCACACTCCATTTGTTAATTTCCTCCTTTTATTGTAACCTAGAAAACAAGAACAAAAAGTGTAAGTTATAATTGGAAAATTTCATATTTTCAAGTTAGGAGTATTTTGCATGAAAATACGTCGACATTACTTAACGCTTAGGCGCGCATATCCGACTGTACAAGAGAACTTCTCCTTTGAAGCCACTACGCAGGAGCTTGCCAATTTGCTTGATTGCACACACCGAAATATGGTTCTTTTATTAAAGCGAATGCAGCAGGAGGAGTGGCTGACTTGGGAGCCAAAAAGGGGGCGGGGCAACCGTTCGACGCTAGCTTTCCTTATCAGCAAGGAGCAAATCGCGCTGCAGGAAGCGCAGGAAATGATGCAAAAGCAGGATCTGCATGCCGCGCTCGGGCTTCTGAAGCAGGTTGAAGATTCACCGCTGCTGCGCGATCAGTTTCAAGACTGGCTGTCCGACCAGTTCGGCTTTCATTCCGAGGTGCAGGGCAAGCGGCGCACCGATATTTTGCGCTTTCCGCTGCAGCAAACGATCTATTCGCTGGATCCGGCATACATCCATTACACGGGCGAATCCCATCTCGTCAATCAGATCTTTGATGGGCTTGTTCGCATCGATCCGAAGGGCGAGCATATTTTGCCGCAGCTTGCGCATGCTTGGGAGGTTGATGAGACGCGAACACGGTGGACGTTTTATTTGCGCAAAGGCGTACTGTTCCATCATGGACGCGAGCTGGATTCATCCGATGTCAAATTTTCGCTTGAGCGGCTTAAACGGCTGGCTCCGCTCGGTCTCTATAGCTGGGTCTACTCCGATATCGTAGCGATGGACACGCCGGATGACACAACGATTCGCATTCAATTATCCGAGCGGAACGAAGCCTTTCTCGCTTTCCTCACGACCAATCGCGCATCGATCGTCCCTCAGGATGCATGTTTGGCAGCAGGTGAGCAATTCGGCGAGAAGCCTATTGGCACAGGTCCTTTTCGATTCGTGGGAAATGAGCAGGGCGTTTGGATATTAGAGGCATTTGCTCCTTATTTTCAAGGAAGGGCCTTTCTCGATCGGGTTGAGGTTTGGACCATTGCTGAGGAGGAGGCGCGCGAGAAGCATGCAGAGCTGCAGTCGTTTCAGGTTATGCATAACGCGAGATTGTCGGAGCATGCAGCAGATCGGTGGCAGCAGGTTAGACAATCGGGAATGACCTGCAAGTTCATCACCGTAAATGAGCAGAAGGACGGCCTGCTGGCAAACCCGGCCATTCGAGCGGCTATTGATCTCGCTACCCAGCGGACCGAGCTGCTAAAGCTGCTATCGGGAGATGTAATAGAAGGCGTGAACAGCTTTTGGCCGGATAAATCGCATAAATTGCCGGAGGACGCGGGCTGTGACTGGAGCCTCATCAAGCGAGCACTTGCAAGCTCAGGCTATAACGGCGAAACGGTAGTACTCGCCACTATTCCGCAATATGCAGCGGATGCAGAGATTATTCGGCAGGTCTGTGCGAGGTCTGGCATACCGCTGCATATCAATCTTATCCCTGCCGAGCAATTCAAAGGGACAGCGCGCATGTCCGCCGATCTGCTGCTCTTTGCGATCATGCTGGACGAGCATCGCGAGCTCAGGCTTATTGATTTGTACAAAAGCATGCAGCAGCATGCGCTGCCGGACGTTCATAATAGGCTGGAGCGCGGCATCCGAAGTCTTCTGGGCGAGCCAGACCGCTCGATTCGAGAGGGGATATTTTTAGACATTGAAGCAGAGCTTAAAGAGAGACACAGCCTCCTGTTCCTCTACTGTAAACATCTTAAAACAGCATTCCACCCATCTGTACGGGGAATATCGCTCGAATCGCTTGGTTGGGTACGATTTCGCGATATTTGGTTTACATAACCGGATATTAGAATAAAGCGAGGTTATCGAAATGGGACAACAACATTCGAACGATCATAAGCAGCGCTTATTTATTGCCATACCTGTACCGGAGCCTATCTCAAAGAAGCTGGAACAATGGACACTCGTCCACAAAGAGAAGCTCCCCTTCCGAAAATGGACCCATCCGCGCGATTACCATATTACGCTTCAGTTTCTAGGCGACACAACAGCTGCCCAGCGTGATACGCTGCAAGCTGCTCTTCGTGAAGTAAAGGCAAAGTCCTTGTCGCTAGCGTTGAACGGAGCAGGCACCTTTGGACCGGCCAAATCTCCCCGCGTGCTTTGGGCAGCAGTTGCCGGAGACCTTGAAGGTTTAAACAGCCTTCACGCGGAGGTGATCAAGGCAACCCTAACGGCCGGCTTCGAGCCGGAGGATCGTCCCTATTCGCCGCATATCACCTTGGCCAGGGGCTTCACGGGAGGCATGGACATGTCAAATGAGTCGACAGCCTCCGCTCCCTCTGCATTCGACTGGGAAGCCGACCGTTTCGTCCTTATGCGCACCCATATGCATGCTTCACCGATGTATGAGGTCATCGGCGAATTTCCTATTTAGTCATTCAAATCCAGCATCTATCACGAAAAAACGGCTATTCTCTGGAATAGCCGGCCATTCTAACATACTGGGCACGCTACAACAAGAAAAAAAATATTCATAAGAAATGGCGAGCCTCGCGATTAAGGAATAAAAGCCGCATTGCAGCTAGCTTTTTCCAACCTTTTTGCATACTGGTAGCGGTTACGTTCCAATTTTTTCAGGTTTTTTTCCTCTGCAAAGTAAACTTATAATACGGATGAGACTAACACAGAGGAGAGATTACACATGAAAAAAGGAATTAAAAGAAAAATCGCAATCTTGATGTTAGCCATCAGCTTGCCGGCAACTTCGTTATTACAAGTACAGGACGTCGATGCCGCATCCGTATCCGCAAAAAGAAATAAGCTTGTTCAGACCGCAATTGGCTTAACCAACAAAGTAGATTATGTACATTGGACAAAGAGACAAGAAACAAGGGCACCTTACAAAACGGATTGCTCTGGCTTCACGTATCTTGCATATAGACTTGCAAACGTTGGTGTAAAACTTGTCAACAGAGATGATGACGCTCAAGCAAAAGTAGGTCAAAAGGTAACATGGGGCAAGTTTGAGAAAGGCGATTTGATATTCACTTGGAACGGCGGCTCCAAAAATAAGAAAGATGTCGGTCACGTCGGTATCTATATCGGCAATGGCAAAATGATTCATAACGCTAGTGTAAAATCAGATGTTGTTGTAACCAACATTTATAAGAGCAGCTATTACAAAGATAGATTTATCGTAGCAAGACGCGTAATTAAGTAGCGGCACATTGCCGAAAGTAAGCGCTATCACAAATAAGGACAAACCAATTCCTATCATCTGGAATTTCTCATTAAATGATCACCCTGCTAACCCGCATTACGGGACGGTAGGGTGATCTTTTTCATCACATGTATGGCTACAACACTTTTAATTCAGGAGCATCTGTGCTTCGTTTTATATGATGCTTGACATGCTCATACATTTTCCTCATTCGAACCAGCTCATTGCTAGTTCCGCCGGCTTGTTTTTTTATTTCGTCTTTCAAATTCAATACCCGAAATACACTTCTGCCTCCTGATTTGGTAATCCTCACCCAGGTGGGAATAAAATCAGCGCTCATGATTTGCGTCGTACCGTCATCATATTTCCTAATTTTGAGCCTTGTAATGAGACCCGTTAATGTGTGATCATTTCTATATAGCCTTGTCGAAATAAAGTTGCCTAAGGAATAAATCGCAAACCTTTGCTTATTCTCGCCCGTATGGTCCTTTACCTTATAAAATAAAGCGGGCTGGATCACATGTGAATGCGCCCCTAGAATAATATCCGCTCCGTTTTTGAATAATAACGGAACGAGGTTTTTTTGCTGATCATTCGGGAACATGCCGTATTCTCTTCCGAAATGCATACATACAATAACAAGATCCACACCTTTTGATTTCAGCTTCTTAATATCAGAAACAATTTTATTTGGTGAAATCAGATTGACAGCCCAGGATTGGCCGGACGGGACAGGAATTTGATTCGTCGTCTTCGTGTAGGCCAAGACACCGATCTTAATTCCTTTTACATCTTTAATTAAATATTGTTGCGAATCACTATGTGATCGATACGTTCCTGTATGAGCAAGGCCATGGGAATCCAGCACCCTTAATGTTCGTTTGAGTCCGTTGATCCCACAATCCATACAATGATTGTTTGCAGTGGAAAGCACGTCAAACCCAAGATTTTTTAGCGTGCCGGCGAACTGATCCGGGCAATTGAACATGGGCCAATTGGTTTTAGGATGCCTTTTCACAACGGAGTATACGTTATCACTCGTTTTCCCACCGAAGTTCGTTTCAAGATTGCCAATGGTAAAATCTGCATTTTGCAAATGAGGAGCAACTTGTTCAAATAGCTTATCAAAATCGTATCCTTTTTCACCGGAAACCTTGACGGAGTTAATAATTCTCGTCTTGATGAGGAAGTCTCCGACCGCGGCGATCGTAATGTCCGTACTCATGATTCATCTCCGTTCTCTAAATCTTTAATGAACTCTCGAAAAGCGCGGAGCCACACCATATCATATGATCCGGGCACTAGTCCCGCATTGGATATTCGCCTATATTCAAGATTCAATTATGGAAATAGAAAAAAGGCATGAGCGTCCGTTGCGAGGCAGACTGCCGGAAATGCACAGTCTGCTCTCAACATGACGCTCACACCTAGGAATCGAATCGGTCGACTATTCAGTAACGACTTTGGTGTACGTACTGTTCGACGTTATGTATACGTTCTTGCCATTTACTTTAACCTGATACCAATAACTATTAACTTCCTTAACGAGTTCAGCTTTCTCTCCAAGCTCCAGCCTTCCAACCGTTGTTGAGCTTTGTTTGGCTGACGCTTTGAGTGATACCCACCCTTTTTTCGTAACCACATATTTTTTCTGTGCTTGTTGGTCATCAGGCTTTGAAGTTACCGGCGGCTGCGGTGTTGGCTGCGGTGTTGATGTACTGCCGTTTGACCACGCAGGAACCTTCTTCTGCGGCGGAAGCACGTAGGATTGCGGTATGACTGGCGCTTTTTCCGTTTTTCCTGCCATTCCGCTTAAGGCTGAACCAGGCAATACCCGTCTCGCGGAATGAAATTTCTCGCCCCACCAATAGGACCAGCTATCTACCGTGCCAAGTGCCGTAGGGTTGCCGTCATCTCTTGTTCCGATGACAACGGGCTGGCCCTCCCGGTTGGTACCCATATAGATGGCGACGTGAGTGATGTGATCGCTCTGCTGCCAAGTCAGAATGTCTCCAATTCGCAGGTTTTGAGTGCCTGTAAGCTGCCACTTTCCATTTACCTTTTTCTTGCCTACGCCTGCAACCTTCGTTCCAACGGAATCATAGCTTCTTGATGCTTCAGTAATATTGTAGCCGAAGTCGCCATAAACAAGGCTAGTAAAACCCGAGCAATCCTCGTAACCATACTTCCCGTACGCTTTCGAGCCATGTCCATAAATAAAGTAACCGTTCTCCATATACCATATCGCGCGCTCCACAACTTGATAAGCCAGCGTGCCTTTGAGGCTGGCATACTTGCTGCGGAAATCTGCTGCATTATACAATTCGTCTTTTACATAACTATCAGCGTTAATATACTTATTATATTTGGCCACCGCTTCGGATGTAGAAAAATCAGTAGCAGCGAAAGCCATTCCAGTCGTGCTTAAAGATAATGCTAAGGTAAAGCCAATAATCTTTTTCTTCATAGATCTACCAACTCCTAATATGTGATGTATTCCTATAATAGCAAGTTTTACTAATCAATTTCGATGGTACATATATCCAGCCATGGGTAAGCTTCAAAATTTTTCCATATATGAAACCCCCGTTATCTCCACCAACGAAGATAACGGGGGTTCGCATTTATTTTTTTGCGAGCAAATTTCGAGCATAATGAAAAGGAATATGAAGGCATTGTTCCCAAGCTTTTTTCCCGTATAATCGCTTTATTATCATTTTCCCCGGCTTAATATTGATCTCGATGAGCCAAAGCTTCCCGCTCCGATCTACAGCGAGATCGATCCCGAGCTCTGACAAGCGAGAGTTGTATGATTTTTCCACAAAATCCGGAATATATTCCGCCACCTCAACAATCGATTTTGTGAGCGCTTCTCCCTTCTCGCTGCCTTGCTCGCTCTCCAGGTAATCCGCTACTTTATAGGCGTCGCCGCCGCTCTTAATATTTGAGGTAATTTTGTCCTTCATGCCTTCTCGGACGGCCATGCCCGTCATGACCCAGTCTCCATCGTTCTTCTTCTGCATGAGTGCGCGTATGTCGAATACTTTTCCTTTTTTGTTTCTAATATCAATCCACTTTTGCATCAAATGCCTGCCGTCTTTCAAAACGCCTCGAATGAAGGATTCCAGCTTAGCGCTCGGCAAGCTCTTCTTCACGGCGCCATCTCTTTGGACAACAAAACGCTCCTTCTCCAGCGTTACCCTTATAATCCCTCGTCCGCCCCATCCGTTGATCGGCTTCACCATAATGCTTTCATGCTTTTTCAAAAATTGAATGAACTGCTGCGCACTATTTATTTTTTCAGTTGGCAATAGGTGCGGCTCAAGAACTGAAGAGCCAACCAAATGGCTTTGAATTTTGCATTTGTTGCCTAAGCCGTAGCCGGTAAAACGAAGCTGCCTGCTCTTTTTCACAAGACTAGCTCTTGCCTCCAGCACAGGCGGATAAAAACCGATGTCCATATTGATTTTTGGATAAGGGACCGTTTTCCGGGTCCAGCCTCCGCTTTGATACACGCAGCCATGGATCTGCCTCTTCTGCAGATTCACATCCTTTGGGGTGTAAATAATGACTCCCTCAAACTTCTCGGCTAGCGCGGACCGTGCATGGCGGGTAAAGTTTTCCGGGCGCATAATTCGATGTGTCATAATGCCTAAAATATTATTCATATCCGTTTCTCCGATCTTTTTCGTCTGCATGGCTCTCGCAAGATTGGAACCGTTTAATATCCTATGCGCAAAAGCATTCGTCCCGCCTTGGATATTCGCCTAAATCATGAATAATATTGCGGGCAGGTACTCTTTGATTAATACCGGAATAACATGAATAACGTCGATCACAGCTTATTTCATGACGTGAACAGCTCTTAACAAGCGGAGGAGATTCCAAAGTGAAAGCTAGATTGATTAAATATCCTGGAAGGAAATGGCTGAAGCATGAATCGCTCTGGGGCGAGCCGGAACTCCGAAAATATTTGCCCGAAACAGAGCTTTTTACCCCGCAAGCTTTTATTCAGATGATCGAAAGACATGCTGTCCTTTTTGTCAAACCTGATGTAGGCATGCAGGGGCAAGGCATTATGAAGGTTACCCGTGAGGGAGAGCGTTATATCATCCGAACAGCTTCGAAAAAAATGGTTTACCACAGCGTGAAAAAAGCTTCTCTAAAGCTGAAGCAATTGATCGGAGAAGAGAGGTATCTCGTACAGCAAGGCATCGAATTAATTCGAATCGACGGCAATCCGATCGATTTCCGAGCTTTATTGCATCTTAGGCCGAGCGGAAAATGGAAGTTCTTCGGCATTATGGGGAAGATAGCAGCTCCGAACCGTTTCGTGACAAATCACAGCAGCGGCGGACGGGCGATACGGCTGTATCAAGCTCTTCAAGTGACGAAAGAAGAAGGGGAAGAATGGGAAGACCGGATCAAAAAAATGTCCAGTTTAATTGCCCACGCCATGAAGCGGCATTTTCCAAAAATAACAGAGCTGGGCTTAGATATCGCCATCGATACGAATCAACAAATTTGGCTGCTTGAAGCGAACACAAGGCCTCAATTTCAACTATTCAGATATCATTCAAACCCGCGACTGTTTGCACAAATCGCCACTTCTGTTCGCACGATCAGAAACCATTCTGTTTAAAATAAAGCCAGGATAGCAAAGGAGGCTTTTAGCGCAGTGAATGGCTGATTGCACGATCCTGCGCTTACAGGTCCAAACCGTATTTACGACAAGTCAGTGCTGGGAAGGAGTACGCATGAATCTAACAAAGGTAACGCTGCAAATACAAAACTCTAGCAACTCATCAGATGAATCGATCCTCATGCTTAGCGAAGAAATCGGCGATAAGTGGATGATCCCTTTCAATAAGCCTTTGAATCTGCGCTTTGGATCAGCCAGCCATCAGGTCACAGTCGAACCTTCGTCACAAGAAAGCGTATTGCTCGTCAGTGCAGCGCTTGCTGCTAAATGGGGACTTGCTCATGGCGACGAGCTGCGCCTTCAATACGAACCCGCTTCGGAGACCATTCAGATCGGTCCGCTTATCGGCGTAATGGTGAGTCGTATCAATAGACATGCGCCTTATAAACCGTTTGGCGTCAATACATCGTTTTGCCGTGAGCTAAGCGATGCATGCAAGCTTGAAAGTTCTGTCGTCTTTTTTTTCACGCAAGAGGATGTGCAGAAGCAGACTGATAGCATCAAAGGCTGGATCTATACGAATAAATGGGTATCGCGACGTTTTCCCATTCCCAAGGTGATCTACAACCGTATCACTTCCCGCAAGCTGGAGCGAAGACCGAGCTTTAAGCAGTTTATCAAATACGCTAAAGGACGCCATAACGTAGTATTTTTCAATGAAAAATACTTAAACAAAATAGAAGTCTTCCAAGCTCTTAAAAAAGAGCCTGAGCTGCATGTTTATCTTCCGGAATCCTATCTGCTCCGCAATTTTCAGATGCTGAAAACGATGTGCAGCAAGTATGACGTCGTCTTTCTAAAACCGACAAACGGAAGTTTGGGCAATGGCATCATCCGTATCCACCGAAATGCAAATCAAACGTACACCTGTTTTTTCAACCATTTGAGCGGCATTCGAACGCAAACGTATATGACCATAGAGAAATTGTTTAATGCCATCTCAAGTAAAATAAGAAAAAGCCGCTATCAGATTCAGCGAGGGATCAGGCTTCTTACTGCAGGCGGCAGGCCAGTTGACTTCCGGGCATTGGTGCAGCGCGGTGAAACCGGCCAATGGAGCATCACCTCTATCGTCGCTAGAATTGCCGGCAATGATCAATTCGTTTCCAATCTTGCCCGCGGCGGAATGATAACGACCGTCAAGGCTGCTCTTGCACGTTCAGGCGCCTCTGCCGCAGTTGGCGGTTATTCGAAGCTTCGGCGGGCGGCGCTCCATATAGCCAAAGGCATTGAGAACCGAATGGCGGGGCATTTCGCCGAGCTCGGCATTGATTTGGCACTTGATTCAAGAGGCCAAGTATGGCTGATCGAAGTCAATTCCAAACCGTCGAAGGACGATAATGCGCCGCTTCCCACCGAAAATAAAATCAGGCCGTCCGTAAAAAAGTTTGTGCAATATGCTCATTACTCTTCCAGCCTCAAAGACTAGCTGTCCACGCAAAAAAAGCCCAATTGCCCAAGCCAAGATGGTTGCCTATGCAGCATGGCGCTATCTTGGCCGGGCAGAGCTAGAGAGATTTGGGGCAGCCGCTGCCGTTTAAGGCAATCGGTATATGGCAAAAGGCTCGCCGTGGCGGAACGGACTACTGAGTGTATCCAGTTTCATTTGAGTCTCAGCGTCCAGTTGAAGAGCAACGCTCTTCATATTTTCTTCAAGCTGTTCTACTCGCGCAGCGCCTACAATAACTGTTGAATTAACAGGCTGATGCATCAGCCAAGCAAGCGACAGCACGCTTGGCGTACAGCTTAGCTCATTGCTGAGCTTGCTGACCTCTTCGCCGAGTGCCAGCGTTTTGTCGCTGAGAAATCTGGCGAAATTCGGATCGGTCTGCGCCCTTGAGCCTTCTGGCGCTCTATCTGCGGCGCTGTACTTGCCGGACAAAATACCGCCTGCCAGCGGAAAGTAAGGAATGGTCCCCACCCCTTGATCCAGACACATTGGGACAAGCTCCGTCTCAGGCGTTCGATCAGCGAGCGAGTAGCTCACTTGTGTGGATACGAACCGGTTTAGCCCAAGCCGTTCGCTGATCCCTATGGCTTTCATTAGCTCCCATGCAAAATAGTTGGACGCGCCGATATAGCGCACCTTCCCTGACCGAACCATATCATCAAGCGCTCGCAGCGTTTCTTCAAGCGGTGTTGCGGGATCAAAGGTATGAATTTGATAGAGATCGACATAGTCGGTTTTCAGACGCTTCAAGCTGCTTTCCAGCTCCGACATCAAATGATATCTGGACGAGCCTCGCTCATTCACACCCGCTCCGCGGATTAGTCCCGCTTTGGTCGCCAGCACGACATTGCGGCGGCTTCCCTCCAGCACCTTCCCAATTATTTTTTCAGACTCGGTGCCCGCATATATATTAGCAGTATCTATGAAGTTGATTCCGTTATCCAATGCATGATGAATGATCTGCTTGGAAGTTTCATAATCAGCCCGCTTGCCAAAAGCGTTGGTGCCCAATCCGAGAACGGAAACGTGAAGGCCGCTATGACCCAAACGCCGATATTGCATACCGATCAGCTCCTTATTTTTATACAAGCTTGCTTCTCTCACTATTATAACCTTAGTTCAATAGCATTTCAGTACAGCAAGGACATAGCCTTAACGCCAGTTAAGTGTAATTCTCACAATGGGATGCCGCATCCATCGGACTTTCAGCCACAACAACATCTAGCTCTGCTCATATTAAAGTTTACATTGGTAGTGATATTTTACCAGCCAATGCAATTGCTACTACTGATTATTGGACTTATAATTGACTCGGGCAGGTTACAGCAGTGGATGCTGGTGATGTGACAAATGGTACAGAGGATTCTCCAGCACATTCCGGAGAGCATTGGATGAAGTCTGGAAACTTTACGCTTACTGCGCCAACAACTACGGATAAAAATCATCTTACTCAAAAATGGGGGAGCTAAAAATGACTAACATCAAAAAAAATGTTTGGTTAGTTGTAGTTTTGGTAGCCATTCTTCTTGTTTTGGCCTATTATATTGCAGATAACAATATCAAAAATGTTGCTACCTCCGAAGCAGAACATGTTATTTTCACAAACGTGGATGAAGCAATTAAATCATCCGATGTAGTCATAGAAGCAACAGCTAGTTCTAATTTCAAAAATGTTGTTGAATATCCAGACGGTTTTCATAGCGGTTATACCCTAAGAGAAGTGAAGGTAAGCAAGTATTAAATGGAGATTTGGATTCGAAAACTACAGAAATATTAACAATTGCGGAACCAACATATGAAGTTGAAAATGGACTAGTTCCTGGAAAAACCAGGATTTCCTACGAAAAATATACATCGCTTCAACCCGGTGCAAAGTATGTGTTATTTCTAAAATGGAGTGACAGAATAAATGCATATTGGATTAATTCCCTAGAACAAGGTAAAGTTAATGTTGATAAAAAAGATAGCAAAGAATTAGTAACATTTGCTCAAAACGATCAACTAAAAAAGTTAGCAGATAGTGTTTATAAAAAATATGGATACCAGTAGACTATTTATAATGCTATTCGATTTTGAAAATTATTAAGAAAAACCCCTAGCTGGCGGAAGCAGCGTAACCCTCACTCTCTTTTCCTACGTTGCACTTTGTGCAACAGAATTGCATTCATAGCAGGCACTCTACAACTCACATGCAACAGAATGTCCCAACAGCAGGCACTCCGCAACTTACATTGCACTTTGTACAACAAAATCTCTCCAAAGCAGGCACTCTTCTGCCTACGCTGCACTTTGTGCAACAGAATCGTCCTCGCAGTCCCGAATTGATGATTGAGCGGTTATTCTAATGCATTTTTGCAGCGTAGTCTTCTACTTTGTGCTTCATGTGAGGTTTCTGTTGTAGAAACTGCAACGGACGCTTCTCCGATTATGACCTAGCTCCTAAATTCTGATATGATAAGAACTAGCTTATCAATCGGAACAAACGTTTCCGTTTACGGAAAGGAACTAGACCATGAGCGTTCTATTGACCCCGCGTATCATTAAATTGCTTTGCGGCGACACGTTCTATGAGCGCGGCGAAGCTTACTATAGAGATGGTAAAGTAACGATCACGAGCTCTAATCCACAGGCATCAAGCTATGAGGCGATCATATTCGGAGAAGGGCGCTACGAAGTTTCGGTCGATATCGACCGGGATGGAGACGTCGATGCAACCTGCACCTGTCTCGCATTCAGCACCTACGATAAATATTGCAAGCATGTGGCAGCAGCGCTTCTGCAAATCCTCGAGCTCCAGAAGCAAGAGGACAAGCCCGCACGCACTTACCCCTCCCTCCTTCATCCGGAAGATAGGCCATACGGCGAGGAGGAGGAAGAGGATGCCCATCTTCACCCCCGGCATGCTGGACACGCAGGATTGGAAGCTGCAAATACGAAGATTGCCAGCGATATGCTCGGCTTGTTCGGCGGACGGCACCTTCGCGCAAGTCGCAGCCGGGCACTCTTAGATACGAGGACTTCACTCGAAGCTGAGATCACCTGCAAGCTCTACCCCTACGGCTACCGAAAGCATATGTTCGGCATCGAGCTGAAGGTTGGTCCGAAGCGGCTTTATATCGTGCAGCGCATAAGAGAATTTCTGGAAAAGGTGGAGCGCCGGGAGCCGTTCGTTTTCTCAAAGCATTTTACGTATGACCCAGCCATCCACAGCATTCAGCCGGAGAATGATGCGGTGCTCAGGCAGCTCTATCAAATCTATCGGAATGAGGCAATTATTCGCGAAACCTCAACCCGTTCGTTTCTAAGAGAAACCCCAGCCAGCGGTGACCGCATGCTGCTTGTGCCTCCTTTCTCTTGGGGAGCACTGCTCCCTCTGCTCAAAGCTGCTCCGACCGTACAGCTCGTTTACGGCAATCGGACGTTTGACGGTATTACGCTAAGCGACGAGGCATTACCTCTGCATTTTGCATTCGATCAAGCGACGAACGACGGCTATCAGCTTGATATTCAAGGCTTAGACCAAATCGTCATCATGGAAGAGTACGAGCTTGTCATTGCCGAGGGCAAGCTGCTTAAGCTTCAGCCGGACTCCTGCAAGCGACTTGCAGAGCTAAAGCATCTGCTCGATACCTCGCGCAAGCCCAAGATCCATATCGCCCCTGAGCAAATGGAGCCTTTTATGGAGAGGGTCGTTCCCAGCCTGATGAAGCTCGGCAGCGTCGGAATCGCAGAGACCATCTCCGACCGCATCCTGCAAACGCAGCTTAAAGCGAAGCTGTATTTAGACCGGGTTAGAGATCGGCTAGTCGCTGGACTAGAGTTCCAATACGGCGATATCGTTATTAATCCGTTAGAGGGCAGCGATAAAAAACGCGGAACCGACCGCATCCTCATGCGTGACGGGGAGCAGGAGAGGCGCATACTGGAGCTTATGGAGCTGGTTCCGTTCGCCAAAACCGAAGGCGGATATTTCATGGAGGACGAGGATTCGGAATACGAATTTCTGCACAACGTCATCCCGCTTCTGGAGAAGCTGCTTACCGTGTACGCCACCTCCGCCGTGAAGGTGCGCATCGTAACCAAGCATGCGCCGCCTAAGGTGACAGTCAACGTGGATGAGCGCACCGACTGGCTCGAGTTTAAGTTTAGTATGGACGGCATTCCAGACTCGGAAATACGCAGCCTGCTCAAGTCGCTTGAGGTGCAGCGCAAATATCACCGTCTGCCGAACGGCTCGCTGCTGCCGCTTGAGGGCGCAGAATTTCAGGAAATTATTCGTTTCTTAAACGAAGTCGGCTTACGCAAAGGGGATATCGAGGGGGCTGAGTTCCGCATTCCTGCTGTACGAGGCTTGCATCTTATCGACTCGCTTGAGAAGGGAAGCGCCGTGAAGCTCGGCAAATCGTTCCGCCGGCTGCAAGAGAACATGCGGAATCCCGACAATTTGGATTTTTCCGTACCGGAGAGCCTAGCGTCTGTGCTTCGGGATTATCAGAAGTATGGCTATCAATGGATGAAGACGCTGGCACACTATCATTTTGGCGGCATTCTTGCGGATGATATGGGTCTTGGCAAAACGGTGCAGGCAATCGCTTTTATCGTCTCCGTCCTGCCTGACATTCGCGAGCGGGAGCAGCCCGTTTTAATCGTCTCCCCCGCTTCGCTCGTTTACAATTGGCTCAATGAGCTCAAAAAATTCGCCCCCGAGATTCGCGCGGTCATCGCCGACGGCAGCAAATCGGAACGCAGCGGCATATTGAAGGGCAATGCGGAGGCGGATGTGCTCATCACCTCGTACCCTTTGCTTCGCAAGGATATCTTGCAGTATACGAGGCATTGCTTCCATACGCTTATTATGGACGAGGCGCAATATTTCAAAAACCACACGACTCAAACCGCGCAGGCGGTTAAAGCCATTGAGGCGACCTACCGCTTCGCGTTGACCGGAACGCCGGTGGAAAACACGCTTGAGGAGCTATGGTCGATCTTCGGCGCTGTATTTCCTGAGCTATTCCCAAGCAGGCAAGCGTTTAATGAGCTCACTCGCGAAGCTGTTGCAAAGCGAATTCGCCCCTTCCTGCTGCGCAGGCTGAAGAGCGATGTGCTGCAGGAGCTGCCTGAGAAGATCGAATCGATTCAGGCATCCGAGCTGCTGCCGGAGCAGAAGCAGCTGTACGTGGGCTTCCTCGCCAAGCTGCAGCAGGAAACGGTAAAGCATTTGAACGAGGAGGGCTTTCAAAAAAATCGGATTCGGATTTTGGCTGGCATTACGAGGCTTCGGCAGCTTTGCTGCCACCCTGCTCTGTTCGTCGAAGGCTACCAGGGCAGCTCTGCCAAGTTCGAGCAGCTTCTTGAAATTATCGAGGAATGCCAGAGTGCCGGGAAACGGGTTCTCATTTTCTCGCAATTTACTGAGATGCTTGGCCTAATCGGGAGAGAGCTTGGTTATCAAGGCGTGCCTTACTTCTATTTGGACGGACAAACCAAAGCCTCCGAGCGCGTTGAGCTATGCAACCGATTCAATGACGGCGAGCGCGATGTCTTCCTGCTGTCGCTCAAAGCCGGCGGTACCGGGCTGAACCTCACAGGAGCAGACACCGTAATTTTGTACGACCTATGGTGGAACCCTGCCGTCGAGCAGCAGGCAGCAGACCGAGCGCACCGCATCGGGCAGAAAAACGTCGTGCAGGTAATCCGCCTCGTCACACAAGGAACGGTCGAGGACAAGATGTATGAGCTCCAGCAGAAGAAGAAAAATCTGATTGACGAGGTCATTCAGCCAGGGCAGGAGGCATTATCCTCCCTGTCGGAGCAGGAGATCCGAGAGATTCTGATGATCGAATAAGACGCGTCTAATGGCGCAAATAAAAACGGAGGAATCGAATTGATTCCTCCGTTTTTTTGTGCGTTATAGCCCGCCCTCGCTGTTAGCCCGGTCATATTTCTCTCTTGCCTTCTCAACATGCGGATAATGTTCAGCCGTCCACAGCTTCAAATGTGTCATCGTATTTATTAAAGTATCGCCGAGCGGGGTCAAGGAATAATCAACAATTGGCGGCACTGACGGCGTTACGTCGCGTCTGACCAGACCGTCCCTCTCCAGCTGCCGCAGCGTTTGGGTCAGCATTTTTTGCGAGATGCCCTCGATGCGTCTTCTTACTTCTCCGTAGCGCAAGGTGCCGTCTGCTAAAGCATATAGGACCAAAGCGGACCACTTATTTGAAATGATTTCCAGTACTCTGCTGTAGCTGCATGCCGTTATCGAAATATCAGCTTGTTTTACTTTTACCGAATTTGCCATAACTCTCCTCCTTGCGCACCTTAAGGTTCGTAGCGAACGACAAAGTGCCTACTTACTAAATATTAGTATATGTATTAATGTATGTCTACACCTACTAAAAAGGAGAGATTATTCATGAACGTATTTGAAATACAAGATGGCTTTGGACTTGATCACGTAAGGAGGACTGAGCGTCCCGTCCCAGTTCCCGGTGCAAGAGAGGTGCTTATCAAGATGCGCGCAGTATCTCTTAATTACCGTGATCTCGGCGTTATTGACGGATTTTACAATCCAAACCTGCAATTGCCTCTTATCCCCGTTTCTGACGGAGTCGGCGAGGTGGTCGGCCTCGGGGAGCAAGCTAACCGCTTCAAGCTAGGCGAGCGGGTTAGCGGAATTTTTACGCAAAGCTGGATTTCCGGTGAGCCGACGCAGGAAGGCTGGGTCAGCACGCTGGGCAATCCGCTGGATGGACTGCTCGCTGAATATGTTGTTTTGAACGAGCAAGGACTCGTTCGTGTTCCTGAGCATTTAAGCGATGTGGAAGCGGCTTCGCTTGCTTGCGCCGGAGTGACCGCATGGCATGCCATCGCGGAGGAAGGCAAGGTCAAATCCGGCGACACGGTGCTCATTCAAGGTACAGGCGGCGTCTCCCTGTTCGCGCTCCAATTTGCGAAGCTTCACGGCGCAACCGTCATCTTAACCTCGAGCAGCGATGATAAGCTGGAGCGCGCCAAAACGCTCGGAGCCGACTTCGGAATCAACTATAGAAGCACGCCGGAATGGGATAAAGCAGTACTTGAGCTGACACATGGCCGAGGCGTTGATCATGTTGTTGACGTTGGCGGCGCAACTACGCTTAATCAATCGTTAGGAGCACTTCGTGTAGGCGGGCAAATTAGTTTGATTGGCATTCTATCCGGGGCAAGCGTGGAAAGCTTTGATATTGTTGCGGCGATAATCAAGAAAGCACGCCTTCAAGCCATTAACGTCGGCAGCCGGGATATGTTCGAGTCTATGAACCGAGCGATTGAACAAAATACGCTTCATCCGGTTATTGACCGTGTATTTCCGTTTGAACAATCGGTCGATGCGCTCCGATACTTGGCGAAGGGAAAGCATTTTGGTAAAGTATGCATCACTTTCTGATATACACTCCTTCTCACCATCGTGCGCTATTTCGCTTATGAATCCCATCAGGAAAGATACTTGCCGTATGCTCATTTACTTTCTCATTCCGGTATTCCTTCCATACGGTCACCTTAATGTTAGCCATTAATTAGCAGTCTCCTGTTCAATCGCAATCCATTTCTCTTCCGAGAATGATTGAACGATGACGCCTGCCACTCAATATTTTAAGCAAGTAAGGAAAATAAACGAATAACCTCCGAGCGAAGCATGCTTGGAGATTATTCGTTAGGTTATTATGCATCGTGATAGATTGTCAAAAAAGAGTCTCACTAATTGATTCTACTTAATGATTGCTTTATGCCCGAAATAATCCGTAGCCGTTTAGTGAAACAACTGGCTCCGTATCCACTTTTAACCCCTCCGAACGAGCATTGAATGCGACATCTACAAGCCACTGCGTAAAGCCTGCAACGTCCATCGACTCAAGCTCCTTCATGGTGAAGAAGCCTGCAGCATCTACTTCCACAAAATCCGGTGTTGGCTCTCCGCTCACATATTCCATCTCGAACGCGACGTAGAGATTATGCATGCTCCTTGGCTGGTCGCGCAGCGCCACGACGTTTTTGACGATAGCTTCTACGCCGCACTCCTCCAGCACCTCTCGCCTAATCGTATCTTGAATCGCTTCCAGCTGCTCAATATATCCGCCTGGATTCGTCCATTTCCCTTTTCCAGGCTCCTGCGCTCTGCGAACGAGCAGAATTTTGTCATCCTTGACGACAAGCGCTCCAACGCCAATGCTATAGTTGCCCCAATGAACAAAGCTGCAGCTCGTGCATGCTCTTCGCATCGTCCCGTCGACATCGCGAGTCTCCAGCTCATCGCCGCATGCCATGCAAAATTTCGCTTCCACCTGTATCACCTCTGTAATAAGCTTTAATCTCATCAGATTATACGAATTATTTATGGCGCTGCATAGTCTGCCTCATCCAGCCACAAGCTTGCCGCCGCGTGCTTATCGCTCCCTCTCCAATGAGATATTCGACACATTCCGACACCCTGATCATGCTAAATATAAAAAATTACCAAATTTCTACTCAAAAATAAAGGACTTTAGTAGGAGAGTGTCGAATGACTCATGTCGGTAAGCTATGGGAAATTTAGGAGGAACGTCATGAATTGGCTCTCAAAAAAGTTCACCTTTGTCATCATACCGGATGCGAATCAATCCGTTCAGCGATTCCGGCTATCCGGTCTCGTTATCATTTTATTGCCGACTGCTATCTTGCTTCTTGCTATTTGTGCCATTTTATTTTTTCTATTGCTGTCACGGCACGCTTCAACAACCGATGTGCTGAAAAATCAGCTCGCGGCATCTTCTCTCCTATATGAGCAGCAGCTGTCCGAGAATGAAAGCCATATATCCGAGCTGCAAACGAATCTCGTACAGCTTTCGGAGCAAGCCCATGCGATGGAAAACAAAATGGTAGAGATCAACGAGCTCGAATCGCAGCTGAAGCAGCTTGTCGGCATCGATACCAAATCTTCCGTCTCCATTTCAAAACTCAGTACGGTGGAAGGCGGACAAGGCGGCGAGGAACTGCCGCTGCCGGAAGAGGCAGGGGAAGCTCTAGTAGTAGAAACAAGCAAGCACTACGCAAATATTTTGCACCAAATGGATACGATGATCCCTCAGCTTCAGGATACCAAAAAGGCGGTAGTGAGCTATCAGAAGATTTTACAAATCACGCCTACGATCTGGCCAACGGATTCACGCAAGGTAACATCCTTGTTCGGCATACGAACAGACCCCTTTACGGGACGAGCTACCTATCATTCGGGCTTTGATATCGGCGGAAATACCGGCGAGCCTATTTATGCCGCAGCGGACGGTATTGTGACTTTGTCAGAGAGAGACCGTATCCATGGCATCAATATAACAATTGATCATGGCAGAGGCATCAGTACCCGTTACCTTCATTTAAGCAAGAAAATCGCAGATGTTCACGATAAGGTGAAGAAAGGCCAAGTCATCGGGGAATTAGGCAGCACGGGCCGGAGCACCGGACCGCATTTGCATTATGAAGTGTTCATCAACGGCAAAAACGTAGATCCCGTTCCATACATTAAAGCAGACAGAAAGGAGCCCTAACATGTTTAAAAATAAAAGCACTAAGCTAAATCCAGATGCCACCGATACACTTGTTGGTGAAGGGTCAACCTTCGAGGGCAAGATCAAATCCGAGGCCAGCATTCGTGTAGATGGTCATGTCATTGGCGACATTGAGTCCGCAGGCCTAGTCACCATCGGTGAAAACGGAAGCGCCCGCTCAACGATTGTCGCCCGCGACCTCATCCTCGCTGGCAAAGTATTCGGCAACGTTGAAGTAAAAGGGACGCTTACGATTCGTGCGACAGGCTCACTTATCGGCAACCTATCGGCTGAGAGCCTGCAGATCGAAGCTGGCGGTGTATTCCAAGGAACGAGTAAAATGTCCTTCAAGGAGACAAGCACTGAAACAGCTGCGGCAACCGTTGCAAAGGCTACATCCGCTTAATTAGCAGAGCACAGAAGCATTCCGCGGGACTACGTCCTCTGGGATGCTTTTTTTTTTTTGATCGGTTTGATAACTAGCTCTTCATGCAGGTATAATTGCCCTTAGGAGCTACTACATAGGAGGAAATAACGATGCGCTTTGTAAGTAATAACGGCATTAACGATCCATCGCTGAATTTGGCGTTAGAGGAATATATATTGCGTTCATTGCCTGACAACGACGACTACCTGCTTTTCTATATCAATGAGCCTTCGATCATCATCGGCAAAAATCAGAACACGGTTGAAGAAATCAACGCAGAGTATGTGGAGAAAAACGGCATTCATGTCGTTCGCAGACTCTCCGGGGGCGGAGCCGTCTATCATGATCTCGGCAATTTAAATTTCAGCTTCATTATGAAGGATGACGGCCAATCCTTCCACAACTTCAAGAAGTTCACCGAGCCCGTTGTGCGTGCGCTGCATAAGCTCGGCGTCGATGCAGAAATGACGGGTCGGAATGATCTTCAGGTCGGCGAGCGTAAAATATCCGGCAACGCGCAGTTCTCGACAAGGGGCAAAATGTTCAGTCATGGAACGCTTCTATTCGATTCCGAAATCGAAAATGTCGTCTCCGCGCTGAAGGTCAATGCTGAAAAATACGTTTCTAAATCAACCAAATCGATCCGCAGCCGTGTCGCTAACATTTCGGAATTTTTGAAGGAGCCGCTGACGGTAGAGCAGTTCCGGCAAAGCTTGCTCCAATCGATCTTCGAGGACTCGGAAGAAATTCCGTTCTACGAGCTAACGGAGCAGGACTGGGCAAACGTACATAAGCTGGCGGATGAGCGATATCGCAGCTGGGAATGGAACTACGGCCGCTCTCCTGCCTTCAATGTGCAGCAGAAGAAACGAATTGAAGGAGCCGGAACGTTTGATGTTCGTCTTCAGGTGGAGGAAGGCGTGATCGTTGGCGCTGCTATATTCGGCGATTTCTTCGGCCGCGGCGATCGCAATGAAGTTGCAGAGCAGCTAATCGGCATACGTTATGATGCCTCCTCGCTGAAGCAGCTCATCGACGGCATCGACTTGCCGTTTTATTTCGGCCCCGTCACGAAAGAACAGTGGATGGAATTGCTCATATAGCTTCACACATAAACAGCCTCCAAGCTTGCGCTTGGGGGCCGTTTGCTGCTTATAACCTTAAAATCTTCTTGCAAGGAGCCTGTTACGGACCAATTAAAGACGATTGGCTCATGAACCAGTGTGGAAACGATCGCATACTTCATGCTGCTGTCCCCTCTCCTTCCCATTCGATTCGCTTAAACCCCGCACTTATCGATTAGCAGCTTATTAAATTCAACGAGCGGAAGCGGCTTATGGTAGTAATAGCCCTGCGCCTTGTCGCAGCCCAGCAGCTTCAGCTGCAACAATTGGTCCAACGTTTCTACGCCCTCGGCTACGACCTGCTTTTGCAGGTCATGCCCCATAGACACGATCGTTTTCACAATGGAGATCCCGCCTTGATAGGCGTCCATATCTGTAATAAAGGAGCGGTCTATCTTAATGATAGCGATAGGCAGCTGTCGCAGAACGCTTAAAGAGGAGTAGCCCGTGCCAAAATCGTCAATCGCGATATGAATGCCTAACGCTACAAGCTCATCGAGCATTTTCCGAGCGACATTCAAGTTATTGACAACCATACTCTCCGTTATTTCCAAGCATAGCCGGGCGGGCTCCAAGCTGCTGGTGCGCAAAATCTCCTGCACCTTATCCACGAAATCCGGCTGCATCAACTGTCTCGATGAGACATTGACTGACAGCATAAAATCATTCCAGCCCTGATCCTGCCAAAGCATTCCCTGCTGGCATGCTTCCGCGATAACCCACTGCCCGATTTCATTGATTAATCCGGTCTGCTCCGCAAGCGTAATAAACTCCCCCGGGTGAACCATTCCGAGCTCCTTCGACTGCCAGCGAATAAGCGCTTCTGCACCTATTAATCGTCCGCTTGGCAAATCAATCTGCGGCTGGTAATAAAGCACAAATTCCTTTCGCACAAGCGCCTTGCGCAGATGCTTCTCCAGCTTGACGTCACGCTGAACAAGCACAATCATATCGCTCGTATACAGACGGTACTGATTGCCGCCGCTGTGCTTCGCATTGTACATCGCAATATCAGCTCGCTTGATCAATCCATCCGAGCTGTTATCATCAAACGGATGGATACTGATGCCAATGCTGCCGCCTAAGTAAAAATCCTGTCCTTGCAGCGTTATCGGATGCTGAAACGCCTGATGGATATTTTCGGCAAACGATACGATTTCGTCATACTCCGTAGCATCTCTTATCAAAATAATAAACTCATCGCCGCCAAGCCGGGCGAGCAGATGCTGGTCACTCACATTGTTCAGCAGCCGCTTGGCTACTTCGTTTAAAGCCTCGTCCCCGTATTGATGCCCAAGCGTGTCGTTAATCAGCTTAAAGCGATCCAGATCGATAAGCATAACGCCAAGCAGCTCTTTTGATGATTTTACCGATTCCAGCGACGCTTCCAGCTCTCTATTGAAATGATAGCGGTTGGGGAGCTTAGTCAGCGCGTCGTGATGTGCCAAAAAGTGAACAAGACGCGCCTCCTCCTTCTGCTGCGTAATGTCGCGAATGACCGCAAGGACAAACCCATCTTCACTCTCGGACATCGTTTCCGTGTCCACCAGTATCGCCCTCTTCTGTCCCTGCCGATCCATAATTGTCAGCTCGCGATTTCTCCAAGCTTCCCTCGGAAAGGACGCCGCATAGGCTTCTTCCACGCCTGTTCGTTCGGACTCAATAATAAACTTGGATAGAGACAGACCTTTAAGCTCCTCCTCATTGGAGAAGCCCAGCAATCGGAGCGCGCCGGGATTCGCTTCCTTCATCATCATATTCTTATCTAGCATAACGATTGCAGCTGGAGACAAATGATAGAGAAGCTCATACTTTTTTTCTGCCGAAGGTAAAAAATCATACCTCATAAATATACGAAGCGATATGCTCCAAATAATCATCGCCAAAAAAATGATCGTATCCGGAATGTAGATGTAAGGAGAAAAGCCAAAAAAGAGCATGATCGCCAGAATGGATGCCAGCTGGTAAAACAGATTCGCCTTAAAAAGTACCTTGTAGCGTTTGCGCTCAACGATAGTTATCGCTTTAGCTCTCGCTATAAAGCTGACTATCAAATTAAATAAGGAGAGTAAAAAAATAATTCCCAATATGATATGCATGGCCGGTGCAAAGAGAGCCTGCTTCCAGAACGCCTCCGTTCTAACACCGGTAAATAAAAAGGACTTCCCATTGATAAATAGCAGTAGGCAGTAAAGAATTAGCGGAGCAAAAGCGGCGCCAATGCCGCTTAGGCGGGAAAATCGAAGATATTTGGTCGTCGCTGTAATATGCAGCAAAACACTCATGCTCGATGAAGCGATGCCGACCGGGTAGACCAAATATACCGCTATGGTCAGCGTCTGGTCAGCAGGCAGAAGCTGTTGAACATAATGAAAAAATATCATGAGTGCGAGCAGGCTTGTCGTGATGGCAGCAAGACGGTTCTCAATATGGAGGGGGGCACGTCTTATAATAACCAAGGAAGTATCGACCATGAAGATGACAGGCAGCATGAATAAAAACAGAAGCAGGACGGATTGGTACTCACTCACAGCTTGATGCCTCCTCGCTAAGTATGGATAGAATGGGATATGCGATGCTTCATCAAGTCTCTACTTTGCCTACTGCGCTTTGGCAGTTTCGAATATATAATCATATTTTCACAAATTTATCCAAGCCTGTAACCCTATTATAAAACTTTACGCTCGGCAGGACAATCCATATTCCGATGATCTCCATAGTTTAAACCAAACAAAAAAAGAAGCCGCAGATCTGCGGCTTCTAAACATCCTTATCGTATGCTGCTGCCTAGCGCCAAAAATTAATAAGCTGTCCAACCTGCGTCCGCAGTAATAACGGTACCGTTCACAAAGCTGGAATCATCCGAAGCCAAAAACAACGCTACTTTGGCAATGTCAAACGGCTCGCCCGTACGCGGATTCAAATGCATGCCCGCCATAGCCCGTCCCATTCCAAATTCATTAGGCGTGCTGATGGAGGTGCTGATATTTGTAGCTACCCCGCCTGGCGCAATCGCGTTGCAGCGAACGCCCAAATTAGCATATTGAAACCCTACATTTTTCGTAAATCCGACAACCGCATGCTTGGATGCTGTGTAAGCCGCCCCAGCTCTAGACCCGTTTAAGCCTCCGGCAGAAGCAATATTTACAATGACTCCGCTTTGCTTCTCGATGAAGATAGGCAGTGCTTTTCTTGTCGTTCTCATAGGACCTGTTGTATTAATCGCAAATACGCGATCCCAAAGCTCATCGGTCAAATCTCCCGCGGGAACGAAGTTATCCATAATGCCCGCATTGTTTACTAGTATATCTAAAGTTCCGTAAGTCGATACGGCAGTATCAATCAACTGCACCACATCTTCTTCTTTCGCAACATTAGCTACAACTGCTGTTGCAGCGCCGCCCTTCGACTCAATTTCGGCAACAACCGCATTTGCAGCATCTGCGTTTATATCAGACACAATGACTTTAGCGCCTTCGGCTGCGTAAAGCTCGGCAATCGCCTTACCCATTCCTGATGCTCCGCCTGTAACATTAGCTACTTTTCCAGAGAGTTTCATGTTCATTCCTCCTGTAGTGTTTATTCGTATCATGTCTACTGAAATGAAAATTATTGAACACTTGTTGAATATACAACGAGTGTTACTTAAAGTATAATAATTAATTACAAAACCAACAATCAGTAATAACGCTCCGTTTGTGCAGTAACGTACATACGCAAGCAATTTGTCGATTATTTAATAAGGAATGATTACAATGCCAGAAGACAATATCAAATCAGATCGGCGTATTATACGAAGCAAGGCAGCATTAAAGCAGGCTTTGCTGACGCTTATGTCCCAAAAATCCTTCTCGTCGATATCCATTACCGAAATCGTAGAGCTTGCCGATTATAATCGCGGTACTTTTTATTCCCATTACGAAAATAAGGAAGGGCTGCTCGACGATATATTAAATGAGTTGATTTCGGAGCTGGTAAAATCTTTTCGCGCACCTTACGAAACCTCGGAATTATTCCGTATTGATGAGCTGCCGGCTAACGCCGTCATGATATTTGACCATATTTATCAAAATGCTACTATATATACTGTGCTAATGAGCTCAGAAGTATTATCGGATATTAGAGAGAAGATGTTCCTTGCCTTAAAACAGATTCTACTGGAGGATCTGGACGACTCCGCCTCCGACAGCAGCCTGAACCGCGAGTTTCATGTCATTTATTCGATCCATGCCGTACTCGGCCTCGTATTCCATTGGATTGAAGGCGGCTTAAATTATTCACCGGCCTACATGCAGGATCAATTGGTGCGCATTATCAATTGGCATCCTTCCAGCATCATGATTAATAAAAAAGAACGAAAGTAAGCTCGATCACAATTGAATTTGCCATTTAAAAAAGGCAGTGCGGCTCTATTTGCGAGCTGCACTGCCTTTTTTTGCAAAGCTATTTTTTTCCTTTAACCACGCTGCCGCCTTTAAAAGCAGTGCTGCCCTTAGGCATATTAGCGCTTTTCGCATTAGCTGTGCTGCCTGCACCTGCTGCGCCTTTTTCGCCCTCGGCACCTTTAGCGCCTTGGTTTCTGCCGAACACCTTTTTGGCTAACTTCTTCTTTTCCCCTGCTTGCCAGCGATTCCAGCCCTTCTTGTCCGTGCCTCTGCCGGTTCCGCCCTTGCCCTTTGCGCTGCTCATAACATCACTCCATTATATCTTCTATGCCGAGTTAAATTTCTTAAAATGCAGCCAAAGCATCTATCCGAACCTTGATCCTCGTTATCGCTCCTAATCATTATACCATTAATTCCGCTTATAAAATCTTATCGCTTTTGTCCCATTGCTGCTCGTATTGAAAGAGGTCCATTCCCTCCTAGCATAAATGGTTGATTTGATCGATTTCCGCCTGCGGGCGGGGGCTTCGTGTACTGTTAAGCTGGATGGACAATACTTGCTGTATCTTGTCTAAGGAAACAAGGGCAAGCTTCGATAATAATTGAAGCGTCGATTCTTTGCGGTCGACTATGTCCTCGAAACGAATCAAGTGAGCATTCGGCAGCTCATCCTCAAGCTCCCGATATTGTTTGGCACGCTCGTTCCAGATCCGTCCAAATTGTTCAACGTCGCCTTCCCAATAAGCGGTCTCGCTTCTCCATATATCAATCGGATTGCGTACAAGCAGAATAATGACGGCATTCGGATAACATTTCTGCAGCAGCAAAAGCTCGCGCCTCTCGTATCGAACTTCCTTAAAACCGATTCGGTCATGCGTATCCCGGTATTGGATATACATTTGATTAAACAGCGCTATAACAGCCTGCCGAACGGCATCCTCAATATAGGGTACATCAGGCGTCATATTGGCTGTCCATTGGTTAGGATCGCTGCCATTTTGAAAGAAGGCAAGCTTCTCGTCCTCGCTGTGCATAGAGAAGTGGGAGGCGAGATCCTGAATCCGAATAAACTCAGATACAATCCCCCCATGCTCTCCCCATATCAACGTGTTTTTACGGCAATTGAACATTCGCTGCACCAGCGTTGATCCCGTCCGCTGCGTCAGAGCGGATATGATGACATCCAATCCAGCTCCCCCTCTTCATTAAAAAGCGCATGTGCAGGCAGCCCCAATTCCGCTTTAGCAGCCAAGTCAGCCATAATATAATCAGGATCGGAGTGAATCGTTTCATTCCAGTTCATCCACTGCAAGCGACCAAAGCTGGACAGGTGATCTTTTGAAACGTTTTTCAGCTTAATATAAATAAGATTCCCTTGTCTTAAAAGTCGAGTGATCGTTTTTCCTACGCCTTCGCCTTGCGGATACGTTGATAAATAAATGACAATCAACAGACTCTTTTCGCTTGCAATAGAAAGGTTCTGTTTGTCTTTCAGCATCGAATCGATTAATCTCGACCACTGCTGCGACCAGCTTTGTTTGGAAAAGCTTTGCGATACAGCTTCCGCTCTTTGTTTAAATAAGGCCAGCTTGCGGGGATTCTCGATTAAATCGGTAATGGCTTCTTTTAGCGCATAAGCTTGGGGCTCGAAGAGCAAGCCGTTATATTCGTGAATGACGAGATCCGACAATCCGCCGACTCTAGCAGCAATAACAGCATTTCCGCAGGACATAGCCTCCAGACATGAAAGGCTTGTTCCTTCGCTGTAAAGCGTAGGGATTAAAGAAATATCCGCTTGCTTGTAGGCCTTTGGCATTTCATCGAATGGGAGTGAATAATATTTGATCCTTCCAGGCCATCGGTTTATTTTCATCATAACCATACGAATATCTTCGAGGTCGCCCTGACCGACAAAATGAAAGTCCACATGCGGGTATTTGATAAGAATTTCGTCAATGACTTGCAAGACGAGATGCAGACCTCTCGCATGGTAAAGCCTGCGAGGGTATAATATGACAAGGCGCTCCTCTTGCTTTGCAATATCCTTGCTTGGAGAAAATTCAGCCGGGTCCACGTAATTAGCAATGTCGCAGCCTCTCGCGATGCATTTATAGAGATGGTTAAACATCGTCTTAGGCACCCCGGCGATGCTGCCGCCAGAACGAAATACGCGCTTGAGCACACGTGGGAACGCCGGGGAGATGCCGTGCAGAGCTTGCTGGAATCGTTACGGCTCAATTGAAAAATGATGATGGTCATCCAAATAGGCAATGATTTGCTTTGCAGATTCAATGATAGATTGTCTGTCTGAGGAAACGAGCAGCTCAGGATTTTGCGGCGGCTCATACGGAGCCGTAATGCCCGTAAATTCGGCGATTCTCCCTTCTCTTGCTTTTTTATATAAACCTTTTGGATCTCTTTCCTCGCATATATCGAGCGGGCAGCTGATGAACACCTCAACAAACTCTCCCTGTTCAAATATGGCTCTTGCCTTCTCTCGGTCGATCCTTAATGGAGAAACTAACGTTACAATCGCAACCGTTCCTGCATCAACAAGAAGCTTCGCGGCTTCGGAGGTACGCCTGACGTTCTCGCTTCTGTCCTCCATGCTGAAGCCCAGGTCGTTATTTAAACCGCAGCGCAAATTGTCCCCGTCCAAAATAATCGTGCGGATATTGCGGGCATACAGCTGCTTTTCCACTTCATTGGCGATAGAAGACTTTCCAGAAGCGGATAAGCCTGTAATCCATAACACAAAGCTTCGATGCTTATTCATTTGAAATCGATCATGCCTCGTAATTTCAAACGGGTGGAAGCTTATGTTTTTTGCATTTCCCTCCATTTAAATGCTCCTTTACCTTTACTTTCCCTTTTAATAGTCAGTCGTTTCTAGTTCTATATTCTATGCCGCTGCGGTTTAAGAGGGATGGACTCTTTTTGCTATATTTGCAAATATAGTTATGATCATATGGGCATTATATCGCACGGCATAACAAAAAAAACCGAAAACGCTCAGGCTGCTGCCTCCAGCTCTTTCGGTTTAAGCTCATATTTCGTTAATAAAGCATCGGATTATCACTTACACCGTTACCGTGCCGCGATCCCACACGGTGCTCGGAATTTCTCTTCGCAGCACCGGGGCTACCTCCGTGGCAAACCGCTCGACTTGCTCGCACTGCTCCGCCTCGGTTAAGCCGTCGACACTGATGCTCAGCACTTGATTACCGAACGCCTGATGGTAGTTCAATATTTTCTCAATGACCTGATCCACGCTGCCAACGAGCGAAGGGCCATTTTTAACCGTATCCTCGAGATTTTTAAACGGCGATTGGTTATGCTGTGCTGCGCTCGTCGCTTGGAACGCGTCATAATAAGGGCGGTAACGCTTAATAGCCTCCTCCGTCGTATTCGCTAAATACAAGCTGCCTGCCCCCGAGCCAACAATCGCTTGCTTCGGATCATGTCCATAATAGGCAAGACGCTCACGGTAGTGATCGATAAGCTCCTTGTACTTAGCCTGTGGATGAAAGGAGTTGGAGGAGAAGATCGGTTCGCCGTACCTCGCTGCCAGCTCTGTCGAAAGTGTGCTCGATGCGCTTCCATGCCATATTGGAATCGATGGCTGAAACGGTCTGGGCTGCGTCGTTACCTTATCCAGCGCCGGACGATAACGGCCTTCCCACGTTACATCCTCCTCGCTCCACAGCCGCTTAAGGAGTCCGTACCGCTCCGCCAGCGACTCCCATTGCTCTTCCTCCGTTATGCCAAACAGCGGATAATGGCGCGGGTCATTTCCTTTGCCGATAATAAGATCGAGCCGCCCTTCTGACAAATGGTCCAGCGTCGCATAATCTTCGGCCACGCGGACGGGATCAAGCACGCTCAGAACGGTTACGGTAGTCAGCAGTCGAATCCGCGTTGTTCTGGCAGCAATGGCTGTCAAAAGCACCGGCGGCGAGGAAGAAAGAAACGGAGCGCCATGCCTCTCTCCTATTCCATAAGCATCAAAGCCGAGCTCTTCCGCCAATATCGCCTGTTTTAATATATTTTGAAACTTTTGCTGAGGCGTTAACGCTTCCCCAGTCACTGCATTCGGTATATTCATCACCAGACTGAACAAAGCGAACTTCATCCGGGCGCCTCCTCCTTCGATCGCTTCAGCAGCCAAAAACGAAATAATCGGCTGCGTGTTCAACTTTTAATGAAGCTATAGTAGCATAGCGCGAATCCGCCCGACAACACTTTTCAAACTATTCCGATAATCATACTATTCTATATCCATATAAAAAATTTCAATGCGATCAGCAAGAAGCAACAAAAAGGACTCTAAATGTCATTAAAACTAAACGCTCGTTAGTTTTAATGACATTTAGAATCCGATGTGAACATTACACAACACGGCTCGCCTCTCAATACGCATGCATCGTTTCACTCATAACTTTCCAAACGATGCTTTTATGACGCTCAGCTCTCATGACGATGTCCTTCAAAGCGTTTAGCGCTTCATCAGCCTGCACCCGAAATTGCTCATCGCCAAAAAGCATGTGTAGTCTCATATAGTCATTATATTCATCCAGCCATTCATTGAAGTAAGAAGAGGTCATATCTATCACTCCCTTATTTCGATTATTGATCCAGAACATTAAGCTTTAATGAGAATAAAATGAAGCTAGTCATTCTAGTTGATTCCTTGTTTTCTATTATAGTCTATTATTTAAATTTTCAGAATATTCCTGCTATGATTAACAAATAATTAACAATGGATTTGCGCCCCTTCTTCCGAACATTCCTCTATCTTCTATTAAATAGGAAAAAGAAGAAAAATAAAATAGAAATTTCACTCATGATTATTTCCTATTTTAAATCAACTGCACCATTTTTACTACTAAAATGACCGAATTAAGCTTCATATCAATAAACTCCCATTCTTTCATATTGACCAGACAGTTATTTCCTATGTATTATGTTGCTGACGAAGTGATGACTCTCGCAGACATCCCCCTTCAGAATAGGTATGAAAGCTTATCTTAAGTTGACCATCATTAGAACTTATTGGAGGTTTAAAGATGACATTAATCGAACAAAACGCAGTTGTTTTATTTCAAGGGGACAGCATTACCGATGCGGGCCGTGAGCGGACTGACGGGGTTAATCTCGGTTCCGGGTATGCCAATCTCGTAACGTCTTTGTTTACGAACAAGTATCCTGAGAAGCAAGCTGCGTTTCTGAACAGAGGCATATCCGGCGACCGTGTCGTCGACCTGGAGCGGAGATGGGAAGAGGATTGCCTCAATTTGAAGCCGACTTGGCTGTCCATCTATGTAGGCATTAATGATACATGGCGCCGTTATGATCGCGATACTCCGCTAAGCACAGAGGAGTATTATGCGACTTATCGGAGATTGCTAAGTAGAGCAAAGGAGCAGCTTAACGCAGGCCTTATTCTAGTAGAGCCCTTTGTGCTGCCGGTGAATGAGAGCCAGAAGCAGTGGCGCGAGGATCTTGATCCGAAAATTCAAGCCGTTCGCGAGCTGGCAGGAGAATTCAAAACGCTGTACGTTCCGCTTGATGGCTTATTTGCCCAAGCTGCTGCACAGACTGGCGCTGCCTATTGGGCTCCAGATGGCGTTCACCCATCGCCTGCCGGCGCTGCCCTTATCGCAAACGCATGGCTGCAAGCTGTTAAAGCGTAAATGGAATGAGGAGCAGGACGCCATGGCATCCTGCTCCTCTTCTTAGGTTCTGCTTTCTATTCGTCAGCCGGATAACGCAGTCCCCACTGCTTCCTAATCGTATCCAAGGTCGTCATAATGGCCAGCGTCTCATCCAATGGAATGACAGCGCTCTCCAGTCTTCCTTCGCGCAGTGCATTCATCGCTTCCTCCGCTTCGAATTTGTAGCCCTCGGCAAGGCGGTCATCGATGAACGACTCAGGCTCTGCACCCTTCGCATGAAGAGTGGCCGATTTGCCAAATAAGAAGTTTGGCACGTGAATGTAGCCTTTTGTGCCATAAATATAGGCATCATTAACCATGCCAAGCTGAACCGCTCCGTTTAGCGCAGCGGTGCGTCCGCCCTCATATTCAAACAATAACGAGAACTGCTCATCTACGCCGGTCTCCCCAATTCGGGCGCTGCTCATCACTTTTGTCGGTTCTGACCCGTATATTAATGAGGCAAAGGAAATCGGATAAATACCAGCGTCCAGAAGAGCTCCGCCTCCTTGCGCAGGATCAAGCAGGCGGCTCTGCGGCGCCCAGCCGATATCAAAGCCAAAGTCTGCTTTCAAAAGACGCACCTCGCCAATTTTATCGTCAGCTATCCACTCCATAACTTTAAGAATAGGCGGCAAGAACCGCGTCCACATCGCTTCCATGAGAAACACCCGTTTTTCCCTCGCTAGCTCGATCATTTCCTTCGCTTCCGCCGCATTCATCGTGAAGGGCTTCTCGCAAATGACCGCTTTTCCCCCGTGCAGCAGAGCAAGCACATTCTCCTTATGTACCGGATGCAAAGTGCCTACATAAACGATATCAACCTCAGCATCTTGAGCTAGCTCTTCTACGCTGCCATACGCCCGAGGAATGTTATATTCCTTCGCGAAGTTCTCAGCCTTCTCTAGATTTCTTCCTCCTATCGCGACCAGCTCTGCGCCCTCAGCATAAGCCAAGTCCTTGACAAACTTAGAAGAAATCCATCCAGGACCAAAAATCCCCCATTTAATCGGTTGTATTGACATGTGTTCATTCACTCCTCTAATTTAGAATGATAGCATCTGTTCTTACTGCTTGCCTCCGGCACACCATTGCAGCGCTTGCTCGATCATCTTCTGATATTCAGGCTGCTGGAACACCTGCAGAAAATGTCCCGGCGTAAGGACGCACACGCGTCCTGCCCCCTGCTCTCTTAGCCAGCCAGCAGGCTGCACGCTATGCTCCGACTTTGAAGTCATAAAGATTTGGATGCGCTCCTCTATGACTTCCATATGATAATGCTCATCGTGTACGGCGAAAACATCCGTATCCGCGCTGCCCCAAAGCGTGCTGCTCGTATAGGCCATAGTGACTGAACCCGCTTGCGGATGATGCTGGAACACTCCGCCTACAAGCTCGAAGAAGACAGGCTCGTTACGGTATCCTACTGTGCCTGCATGAAGAACAAGAAGACCTTTTCCATGCTCGACATAGCTCTGGAACTGCTGCTGGATGTCCTCCGTCAGCCATGGCGTCTTATCGGACGCCGAGGTATGATTGGCTTTTGCCAGAATAATAACATCCTGCTGCTCCATCCACGTAGAAGACCACTCTGATGCATGCTGGATATATTCAAACTCGATGCCTTGCTTGCTTAGCGGCTCCAAGCCTGCCGCTATCGTTTTCCCTGGATGCCAACAGTCATCGCAAATGACGCCAACCTTCATCTTCACAACTCCTTTGTCTCTATTAAGTGCCTTACTAGAATTATAAACGTTTGAGCAGCGTATAGCCTATCAAATATTGGAAAGAAACCATGATATTAGTTGACGCTGCAAACTTAAGCGGTTGTTCTGGCGAATATGATAAAGAAGAGCATGATTTCACCCAAAATCATATGGGGGGACGCTGTCATAAATAAATTCAAGGTGAACATCGCGCCAAGCAAACCCGTTAACAGCAGCATAGCTTTAAAGGTTGGTTTAAGATGCTTGAAACGATAACGGTACAGGACAAACATAACTGACCAGAAATATAGCAGTACTGAGCCAAAAGTAAAACTTAACATAAATAAGTAGTTTAATTGGTCAAGGAATAAGAGCTGGATCGAGGCTGCAATCATGCTTAACGAAAAATAGATGAACAAATGTCCGTAAATAATGGTCTGCCCCGCTGTCCGCTTCGTTTTATCGACTCTCTTCTCCACATTCTCAAAGTACTGCCACCATATGCCTATAACTAATACAAAAGCTAATGCGGCAAAAAGGATAGAAGAGCCCGTTAATTCATCTGCTTGCAGCACAGAAAGCATGCTTACGACGGATTCTCCGAGCAAAATCAATGTGAAAAGAGCAAATCGTTCCAACAGATGTGCGGTATGTATAGGTGTTTTGACTAATTGTTTACGGCCAATTAACGGAACGAGAATATCAACAGCAATGCCTGCATATAAGATGGCATACCGAATCCATGAGTCAAAGAAGACAGAAAAGCAAGATACCGCAATGCCGAGCCAGAAATAGGTTCCAAAGAAACGAGCCGTTTCCTGCTTATCGGCAGCCTCGGTCCTTTGCGTAATTACATATTGAATGGCAGTCAATATTCTTGAGCCGATATACCCCACAAAAAAAGGCACATAATAAGCGTCAAAATCCACGTTTAGACTAGCCGTCATAATTAAAACAAAAAACAATTGAAGGATCATAAAAATCCGATGCGTTGTAATGTCGCGGCCAAACCGATTGTTGAATACCGTTTGCCCGACCCAAGCCCACCAGATCGGAACAAAGATAAGAACGAATTTAGAGAGATGCTCGAGCGATATCATCCCGTGCTCGACATGCAATAAAACATGGGTAGCTTTAGAAATTGCCGCTACAAACAATAAATCATAAAACAGCTCCAGCCATGTGACCTTTTTTTCATGCATCGGTATAAAGGCTCCTTCCCAAATATATCTCAAATTTAATTATCTTAAGTTAAAGATATATTTTTTCATTGTTATTGTCAATGTATTTTTCAAAGAAAATCAGATGCATGACTGCATCTGATTTTCTCGAAAGCAAGAACTGCGCTTCCATTCCAGTTAAATCAATTGCTTTAAATACTGAAGGCTGATCGCCAAGCTCTCAAACGGATCACGTCTGCATACGTCCTGCTCGACCACGAACCATTCCACACCCGTTTCTCGGCATGCTTCAATTATCGCTTTGAAATTCAAGTTGCCCTGTCCGATTTCCGCAAACACCTGCTGACGGTCGATAATTTCCAAATCCTTCAGATGAACGACTCCCATTCGGCCCTTCACCTGATGAATCGCCTCAACCGGATTCACGCCGCCTACGTGCACCCAATAGGTATCCAGCTCGAAGCCAAATGCAGACGGATCGCTCTCTTCCCGCAATATATCCATTCCCGTTCTGCCGTCAAACTTTTGATATTCAAACTGATGATTGTGATAAATAAATTGCAGGTCATGCTCCTTCAGCTTTTTCCCGATATCAGAGGCTTTCTGGGCAAAGACAGCATAACCTTCCGCGCTAGTGCGGTATTCTTCCGGGATCGAGCCTAATCCAACATAGGTGCAATTCCACAGCTTATGCTTTTGAACCGTATTGTCAAAGTCGTCCACTAAGGAATCAAAGCTGACATGCGTAGCGCAAATCCGCAGCCCCGCAGCATCTGCCAGTTCCTTTACCTTCACCGGGGCAATCGGGCCAATGCCGGATACCTGAACCGCTTCATAGCCTATTTCCTTCACCTTGCGCAGCGTCTGCTCCAAATCGGCTTCCGTCTTGCAGTAGTCACGCAGCGTATAAAGCTGAGCTGCAATTGTAGATAAATTCATATATTCGCCGCCTTCTTATCATAATGTGATTGGTTAACTAATGACTCAGCTTAATTGTAGCACCTTATATGAAAGCGCTACTTTACTGAGGTTAACGAACCATGGGCCGCCAATTGATTATGATTGACCAAATTGTTTATTTGCAGCGGTAAGGTTATCCTTCCAAGGTCGGCAGTACTATGCTGATTAACGGAACATTTACGACAACCTTTGAAATCACCGATACGGGTGCACCCGGCCTTAATACGAATTATTTTCTGACGGGAGCAGCAGGTACTTGCCTCAGACTTTAGTGTTATTCTGGATGGCGAGCCTAACCTCATTACTAATTTTAATAACCCGATAATCACCGAGATCCATTTCTGTGTAGAAGTTATTGGCCCTGACATCCTTTAATATTATTGTTCCTCTAAAATCGAGTAGGCCTATGCGCATGCGCATAGGCCCCTCACAGATCCGGACGTGCGGGTCATAGCATCCGGCTCCTCCAATGATTATCCCCTCTGGGGATGAAGTTCTTTGTAAATCGCAAGAAGACTACATAGACCGATTTCTCCAAACCACTTATTTGGATTTGCATATTGGGCATAGGTAGAATGCGAACTTCTCCACGCTGTCATGCGTAGCCCCGGCATTTCCTTGTTGTCCCATCCTCTTCTCCGCATTTCTCGATGGACTCGCATCGGCAACCTCATGCCGATTCATCTGTCTTTGCGGCCTTTCTGGCAGACTTACTCACTACTATCCCTACGTCTGACTTCTCACCATTCATAGCCTCGCCTTGATCCTCACGATCTCGGGTTCAGTTACCGCTTTTAGTGGAAACGATGAGATCTCCGCACCTATCCTCACGGACTACGCACTACGTGTCAGCTATGTACTTCCGCCACCTCGCGGTGTACTGGAGACTTTCACTCCTTAGTCGATTGCGCTGCCAAGCGCACAAAAAACCGCCTCCGGTATCTGTTTCGATACCGAAGACGGTTCTATTACCTTATATTAGTCCAGTTCAGATTATGCTTCGGCCAACCGAACGCTAATCGTCCCGTTTAACTTCTGCCCGTCACCTGTTGTTACACTAACTTTTCTCGTTCCAGATGCCTTGTTATTATTCTTAATTGTAATACTTGAGTTGGCTGCCACTTCAAATTCACCATGAATAGTGCCTGCCGTATCTTTAATGAGAATATTATACTTCACGTTGTTGTTATTTTTAATATAAATTCGATACCAACCAAAAGTGGAAGTTGTTTCATAATCCACAGCTTGTGAACCATTCGATGCCGTTAATCCTTCATTATCAATTGGAAGATACGTAGAAAATGGAACAATGTCACCCGGCGCGGGTGCATTAATAACAGCTACCGTTCCGTCAGTTGGCTGCACGGAAACGACAGGAGCCGGAATGGAAAAATCACTAGCATTTACTAGAGGTAAAGCTGCCAAAGAAAGCGCCATTGCAGTAGACAAGCAAGTTACCAAAAACTTTTTCTTCAAAATAGTTCCTCCTAAAATTATGTCGATAAGATATTTGTCGATCTTGTCCATAATACCTCGGAAAAACAAGGACAACATATATATTCCTAATAATACCATATTAGAAAAATTATGCTATTATCGAAAATGATATATTTATTTTCATAATTCGACATTCTACATCATCATTCTTTCTTATTCTCAAATATCTTGTGAAGAAAGATCGCTTTTTGTAACTCGTTCGGGTCTTCAATCGGTAGGTCGAAACCCGTCGTCGCGTCGAACGATCGGAAGGCTTTCAACAGGAACGGTACAGCTTCGCTTACTTCCGGATGTTCACGTTGCAGCTCGACCAATTCATACGCCCAAGCGTCAAACTGGCGATCGGAAATAATAGTTTTGTCCATTCGGTAATATAACGTTGCCTAATAGTTATTAGTTGCCAAATTTCTTCTTCTATTTTCACGCCCCGGTTCATAGAGTTATGATCTCGGAAGGCTTTCGTCTTTTCGGCTTCTAACGTTTCAATCAGCGCGTCGATTAATTCGATTGCATCGTTCATATGTGTGATTCCCCGGCGAACAGATTGAAGAATGTTTGACGCTTCAAATACTCGAACGTGCGCGTCAGCTTCGCCAATGGGTGACTAGCGACCTTATTCGGATATTCAACGCCCGCCGCGTTCTTGTGACCGCCGCCTTGATGGATCTTCGCCAATTCCGCAACGTCGTAATCCCCCCGGCTACCCCCGGCTTCGCATCGAAACCTTTCCGGTATTTGCGTCGATCAAAGCGATCGCCCGAAGGTTCATACGGTTCATTATCTCATGTGCGGCTTCGGACGTGTAGCAGTCAGCGAATCCGATTCCGATACGTTCGTTGTTACTTCCGCTATACACGGTAATTCCCTTTTCGACGTGCTTGATATAACGATCTTTGCTTTCGTCGTCCAGTTCCAGAAGCAAACGCTCGGCAGCGTTAAATTCAACTTTTGGGTCATGATAGAAACGTAGAATGACGTCAGCAGCGTTCCCGAAGCTTCAACGTCCACAAACGCCAAATCGTAGCGGTTACGCGCTTCGGCGGTCTTGTGATGGTCAAGTAATAGGACGATACCACCTTTCATCGTGTACATTTCCAGACGTTCCGCCGTGCGATCGTCAACGCTTATGTTGGTAATGATATCGTCGGAAGGTCGCAATCGTCCCAACGGGCGTCAATGTTATTCAAGACGCGGTTGACCTTCTCGTTCACGTCGTTATAATTGCAAGAATAGGTTTCTTCGTGGAATCCGAATTTAGCCTTATACAGTACCGCGCAGCCTATCCCGTCAAGGTCGTTATGTGTGAAAAGAATCGTATCCCGTCCGAAGTCGAACGTTTCTTGTTCAAGCACCGATTTGAAGTTTTCTTTATGCGTAAATGCGGTCAACCCCTTATGTTTGATACGCCTTATGTCGCTAAGAAAAATTCAATTGTGACATACAAAATAAAAAAGTCCTTCCTAAACAGGAAAGGGCTTCTTATACTTACGTATGGATTTTAATGATTATTTGAATTGTTCCGGGTAAAGCTCTTGATTCAATTTAGTGGTTTCTTCATAAAACTTTTCAAGCAGCGGTTCACCATTTACCGATATACTCAATTTAGTATTTTCGAATTGAGAAATCAACTTACCCTTTTGTTCCAACTCATATAATACTCTCTGAACCGCAGTGTCTTTTGAATCTTTTTGGTCTGCGTAATATGCACTTTCGATGGCGAACATGTCTTTGTAACCAGCGAAAACTTCATCAAATTCTTCCAGATCACTTTTTGGATTTAATTCTGCTTCTAAGTCGGCAACATTAGTTGCCAACTCCTTCAACCTCTGCTCATCCTCAGTAGTTGCGCCGGGTGCGTCAGCAATTTTTTTTCCTACTTCATAGCTTGAAGTTGCATATGAAAGTTTCTCTTTCAAACTTGGACTATTTGCGTCAACTTGGGTAGTATTGATATTAGCCAACGCCAGACCGCCGACCAACAAAGAACAACTTACAGTTAGTACAATCCATGTTTTCTTTTTCATCACATTTTCCCACTCCTTTAAGCTTTGATTTTTATTGTTACCATCCACGGTCCATACGCTATATACGACTTCAACGAAATATCTTTATCCCATGTACCATTTGTTACCGAATGTTGCGCCACTTTAAGATCGTTTCCAGGGCCGTAGCCATTGACTATTTGCGAGTGGGTTGTGTGTCCGGCAGAATCTGTGCTATTTACTACCGCGAAATGCTCTCGAAATTGATGCGCTCCCGTCCAAGACGAAGTTCTTGGGTTTGTCGCTGGAGGGACATGCGGTCCATAGTAGTACCAATCTATGGTATTTCTATTATATCCACTTGTGCCATTAAATGCCAGCTAACCGCCTTCATGAAGTGCTTGAGAAACAAAATTGGTGCAGTCTCCCCCATCGCTGTTAACTCCGTAATTGGCGTAATCAGAGTTCGCTGTCGTAGCCCATATTTCTGCGTAGTCCGCAGCCCCAGCGCGGTAAAACGAACTATTTGTGCTTGTTGGATTAGTGAACATTACTTCTGCTGCAAACGCTTGTGACGACATTAAGAAGGTGGCACCAATGACAGTTGCAACAATTGCTGATTTCAATTTTCTTTTCAATTACAGTTCATCCCTTTCCATAATAGGATATTTTTAGAGTGCCTTGATGGATTGATTTACCAACTTTCGCTTGATCGTCATCGTCCCTGTTTACTAGACCCACGCCGATATTCGCCAAGCGATACGATAGGAACGTAAAGCCCGAACAATCCGTACTATATGACGCATGGTCTTCTTGACGGTGCTTCCAATGTACGTAATTAACGTTACCCTTCAAAGATAACGCAGTTTGTACGATTGCGCTGCCAAGCGCACAAAAGGCTGATCTTGCCCTTGCGGGTGAGATCAGCCTTTTTTGGTGCTTTAATGATGCTGTTTGCTTGCTTTAACGGCTTAATGGAATACGCGCTTGCCCCAGCTCGCTCCTCCGCTTTATCCATACGCTCACCCCAGCGGCAGCCATCATCATGCCCGTAGCGACAAAAATCCAATGGATGCCGACAGCTAGTCCGAGCAAGCCGCCGATGAGCGGCCCTAGCATGGAGCCAAACTGATTCGCGCTCGTCGTAAGCCCAAAGGATCTGCCTCTAAACTGCTCATCCGTGCTTTGAACGACAAGCGTATTCACAATCGGGCCTATACCTGCCATGAACAAACCGAAGATGAATTGCACGACAGCGAACAACCATAAATCTTGAACGAAGTACTGCATACTAATAACCATTCCGGCTGTAATCAAGCATATGACCAGAATCCGGTAGTAACCTTTCCTCTCGCCGAGCCTCCCCCAGACCGGGGATGCGAGAATGCCGGCGATTCCAATAAGCGCGAGTACAAAGCCAGCTGACAGCACAGCTCCTTGCAGCCCGCCTTGCAGTTTAGCAATATGCAGCGTGAGCAGCGGCTGAATCATATTGACCGAAAGCTGGAAGAGCACAAGCAAGAGCAGCATGCCCATTAGCCCGCGGTTGCGAAACGCCATGCGGTAAGTGACCGGCTTCGCCTGCTTTTTCTCTGAAGCTGCTGTTGGCTCTTCCGCTTTCCCGTCTCTAACCCATAAAATTACCGCAACTGTCGCGGCCAGTATGATGATAGCTGATGCAACGAAAGACCTGCGAAGGCCAAATACCTCTGCCAGCAGTCCCCCGAACAGTGGGCCGAGAATACCACCCGTCATCGTCCCCGCCTGCATCACTCCTAGGCTCCAGCCCAGCTTCTCCTTAGGCGCGACCGACGCAACGATCGACATGGATGCCGGGACAAAGCCGCCGACAAAGCCGTGCAGCATTCGTACTCCCACAAGCTGCAACGGCGTTTGTACGAAAGCGATTAAAGCATAGATAATGGCTAAACTGAGCCCTGCTCTGATGACCATTTTTCGCTTCCCATATTTGTCTGCAAGCAAGCCCCATAAGGGAGCCATTACCGCCCCAACGAGAAACGCCGAGGAATGTACGATTCCCGCCCATAGATTCACAGAGCTTTCCGACACTCCCAAATCGAAGAGGAACAACGGCAGGAAGGGAACCGACATCGTATAGCTTGAGCTGCAAAACAATACGCCGAACCATAAGATCCACATTGTACGCTTCCATGATTCCATGCTTGGTAACCCCCAGTGCCTAGTTCGTTTTTGTCCGATGCATTTACACTAATACCCACTATACGCCTCCTTTACCATTTGTTCAAAAACCACAATAGGGAGTAAAAACAAGGAAAACCCTTGCAAATCACGTCTAATGAACGTTAACGAGGTTATTTGCGCTTAGATCGGCTGAACGGAAAAAAGGTGGAGCCAGGACTTTCCCTGCTCCACCATTTCCAAAAAGTATATTTAATAGCTTACTTCCCTTTGAAGCTGTTCAAACCATTCCAAGCTAACATCTCCCGCGGTTTTAACTAAATCGTTAGTGTGAACCAAATCATACTTGTAGTCTGCAGTTAGTTTATTTGTTTTAACATGATAGACGATTTTCATTTCTGTTGGCATCTCACGATCATATTCTTTACATAAATTGATCATTTCCTTAATGTCGTTATTTATTATTTTCACTACGCTTTTTTGTCTTTCTACTGATACATCATATAAAAAACTTGATTTGTGCTTTTCTGAATCCAACGCATCATTAAGTTTATGTCTCTCCACTACTTTACCATTAATATTGTAAAAAAAGTCATTTGAAATAAGTCCCATTTCATGTGAGCAATAAATATATATTGTATCTGCTTTCTCACTAACATATTCTAAGCATATGGAGACCATATCAGCCTGTAATTCACTAAAGTAGTCCTCAAATACTTTACTCATTAGTAACCACTCCTAATTGAATATACTTTGTTCTGTAAATTTACCATCTATTTCATATTGTACGATAAATTCTGATGGCCTCATACTATTATCATCGTATTTAACCTCTACATTTACCTTAACCTGTTTCCCGTCTTTCAAGGCATTCGCCCATTGATTTTCTATTTTTTTGTATTGACTTAGATTCACATTACTGGACTGAGAAACTAAATTATCCAACTCTGGTGAACCACCAAATCTATCACCAGCTACATGCCCAGCATGATCTCCATCTTGTTTTCCTGGTGTATTGGGATTATGTTCAAGCCTACTTGCTCTTTTGGTTAATTGTAAATCATCAGTCTCGAACTTACTTAACCTTCCCAACTCATCAGTTTCATATGTATAATCATACTCGCCCGCTTTATAATTAATATTTGGTTTCAATTTACCGCTTTTATCAAATGGTTCATCTTCAAATACTTTAGCAATTGGCTTACTAGAAAAATTTATTTCTCCGCTATTGCTTCCTTCATGGCCGTCTGGCTTTAAAAATTCTAAACGCTTGTTTGGAGTGAAATTCGTCAACAGCACGCCAAATGCTCTTGCTTGATCTTCTTTAGAAAGAAGAGAGAACTTCTCAACTTCTTTCTCCACATTTTCAATAGTCGCTTTTGGGTTGCTTATTGCGTTCCATATGGACTGAGCGCTATCACCTGCTTGGTTTATCACTGCTTTTCCAGCACTTGAAGGATCTTGGTAAGCGTAAATTGCAAAATCTACGGTGTCTACTAGCGAATTACCTAGTTCCGTAAAGAAACCAATCATCGCTTCTTCCACTAGGTTGCCTCTTTTATCAGGTTCCGTCAAACTAATTTTGAATAAATAATCATATTCCTTCATAAATTCATTGCTCTTCTCAATCATCACCGTACCTTTGGTAACTAGCTTATCAAGATTAGCACTCATCTCCATAATACTTTTTTGTACTTGATCAAGCTTGCCACCTATTTCATTGAGTCGGGATAAAATACTTTGATTTTCTGTTATCTTTTTCTGAATTTCTTCTCTCTTTTTCTTTGTCGCTTCTGTTATGTTCCCGAGTTCCTTCATATCTTTTGTTAAGCGCTCAATTTCTTTATTGATGTCCGCGATCTCTTTATCAATTTTTCTTCTTGATTCATCGAAGCCTATTTCTCCTTCGTTCTCCTTGGCAAACTTCATTAAAGATGCCTCGTCCTGCTTAGAAATATCATCCTCCCACGGTGACAACCCAGCAGTTGCTCTTTTTGCTGCTTCTAAGGTAGTACTAGAAGAAATAGTACCGCCATTTTTTCTTGCATCCTCAGCTAATTTATTCGCGTTAGCCATTGCATCTCGATCTCCTGCTTTTTCTGCTATTGCGTAATCTTGTTTGGCTTGTACAATTTTATCGTTTGCGACTATTTTTTTTGCATCTGCTAGCGTAGCTGTGGCTGATATTGTTCCTCCGTTTCTACGGGCTTCATCCGCCTGTTTACTTGCTTCATTCATTGCCGTTTTATCACCCGTTTTTGCGGCGACTGCGTAATCTTGTTTGGCTTGAAATATTTGATCATTAGCAACTACTTTTTTCGACGCTTCCAACGTTACGTTTGCGGATATTGTTCCACCATTTTTTCGAGCTTCCTCTGCAGCTTTGCTAGCAGCTGCCATAGCAGCTTTGTCACCAATTTTCACAGCGGCTTCATAATCCTGCTTAGCTTTTACAATTTGCTCATTCGAAGAAAGAGTGCTTCCTACAGATGGAGTCGCTGCGGGTTTTGGTGTTATTGTGCTGGCTACTACGCTCAACGTTGCCCCTACTATTGGCTTACTATCTACTTTCACTAATTGGGAAGTATAGGTTGTACCAATGCTCGATAAAACAGGTTTTGATGAAGAGACACTCTGGGTTGCGGATGTTGAAATAGGCGTAGAGTTGCTAACTGTTTTATTTACTTGTGCGCTCGCAACCGGGTCTTTTGCTATTTTTTGAGCCTGCGCCGTATAAGTTGTTCCGACACTTGACGAAGCAGGTTTTATTGGAGCTACTGCTTTTTGTGCATCAGCTAAAGTCGTAGTAGCAGCAATTGTCCCACCATTTTTCCGTGCTTCTTCTGCCGCTTTACTAGCAGCTGCCATTGCACTAGCATTACCTGATTTTTGTGCCAAATCGTAGTCTTGCTTTGCTTTTAATATTTGCGCGTTAGCATTTGCTGTAGCTTGTGAAGTTGTTGTTACTGGAACCGTTGGTGCCGGTGCGGCTGCCGACTTAACCACTGCTGCTGGCGCTGCTGTTACTTTGGGTGCCGGTGCGGCTGCCGGCTTGACCACTGCTGCTGGCGCTGCTGTCACTTTGGATGCCGGTGCGGCTGCCGGTTTTGCTGATACTGAAGCTCTGCTAATTGCCACTTATTCTCTACCCCCGTATGATATTGTGTTCCTATTAAATTTCCAAATTCATAAATTACAAATTTCGTAATCTAATTGGTTATTTAATACAAAATAACACATTTTTTTCATTTGGATACAGAATTATGCACAAATAACCGCGCAAATACTTTGCGTGGTTTCTTTGCGTTTGTTGAGTGACAGCGACCTAAAACTATCAATTATGCACGAGTTCAACTTCTTATTCATTGCTAAAATCCTCAAAACCCGAAGGCAATTCCCCGTGCATCCTTCAAGCCCGTACTTCGAACTATGATCTGCATAACTTGCTCTTCTTCCCGGAGAGAAAACATCGCAATAACGGGCCGATATGCGCCCAAGCACCAATCATCAAACAATTGAACCTCATTAAAGGTTAACCTATCTAATGAATATTCAAATATGCCTGTATCAAGACCGCATAATAGTAATAGCCCAGCACTACGCCCATTGATGCTCCGTACTTGCAGTTATTGTATCACCTATATAGGAAAGAGTATTTGATTAGTCATCCAAAGTTGACGATTCATCCGCTAATATTCTTATTATGGTTGAACAGAAGAGGGAAGGAATTTGAAGAGACTGAACGAGCTTACGCCACATGTCGGAAATTCAATGAACTACTTATATGACGGCTGTTCTAATGAAAAACTGCGTGTCTGCAGAGTCTATGCTTTTCATCTATTTACGGACGGTCCGGGGCAGATGGAGATTAAAGGAAGAATGTATCCAATCGAAAATCGGATGTTTTTATATTCCTTAGGCCTGATGAGCCACACGCCTTTCACATCTCCTCCGATCACCCGCTCACATCGCATAACGTCTATTGCGACCTGTGGGATCAGAACAATCCCATTTCCATTAATCGGACGTTTATCTACGCTCCGGAACCGTTCGAGCTGAGCACAGTCGCTTTGTCCATTCCTTGCGAAGAGCTGGAGAGCCTGCCAAGCGTCTTTTCCTTGCAGCCATATCCAGAGCTATATGAAGCGTTCTTGTTGGTCGCTAAGCATTTTAACGATACGCAGTATTATCGTTCGGAAATGGTAAACAGCCTTCTGTATGCTTGGATTCTAAACTGGTACAACACCATTCATACGGATCAGCCAACGGATTACCGGATCGTCCGCTTGCTCGCCCATTTAAACACACAGCGCGAGCCGGTTGAGGCTTAGTGGACGTTTTGCAGCTTAAAACGAACATACTTCCACGCCTTGTTTTTACGAGAGACCGGTCTCACTCCAAAAGCTTACCATCACAAATTGCTCATGAGACGAGACTCCCACCTTCTACTGGAGTGCGAACTCAGCGTAACGTCCATCGCCGAAAGGCTCGGATATCCCTCTATCCATCCCTTCACTCGGTTTCGGCGCCTTTTACGGCGTCAGCCCCAAGCATTACCGTCTACAGCCTCAGTCAAGAAAATAGTTACAAATGTGCTTATTGAGCAATTTCAGCGTGGGCGAGACGGCGAAAGGTCGCTGTAAGAACGCATATGTTCTTACAGCCCTAAGCTAACCCGTGTTTGTCGCCTTTAAGCACACATAGGTGCTTATTGAGCTAATTCGACGTAGGCAAGACGGCGAAAGGCGGCTTTAAGAACGCATATGCGCTTACAGCCTAGAACTAAGGCGAAGGTTGGCTATTGGCTTGGGTTTGTTAATGGTTTGTTCTATCTCATTTCGTATGCGGCAATTAAATATCCGCATGGCACACTCAAGGTAGATATGCCGCGCACAGATCGGCAGCAACTAAAGCATGCTTTTCCCATTAGAGGAACCCGCCACAGCAAAGCTGATCCCACCTCACCAAATTGCATATTGGCAGTATTTTTCACATGTTCAAATGCGAACTAGGAATAACTCAACAGAAGATCATTAGCTAAATTTCCGAACTGCCTAATATCTCTTAAATAATCATATCCATTAAAATTGCTTAACTGGTTATACATCCTGACGACGACAGCATCATACTTCGGCACAACAAGGCACGCACAGCCCGTAATGCCTAATATTTGATAAGAGCCGTTTGGCAGTCTCTCCCCTATCTGATTGAGAAGCGTGTAGCTTTGCAACCACCATATAAAACCGTTGCGAGGCAGATGAGTTGGCAAGCTGCTTGGCGTTTGAATTGTCGTTACACGTTCAAAAACAGGCTGAGGCAGCAATTGCTCTCCGCTTAGATAGCCCTTGGTGAGATGAATATAGCCCCACATCGCCAAATCTCTTGTACTAACGAACAAATTACTTTGGTCGCCTGCAGCACTGTTATTTGGGCCTACCCCATTTTCTTGATCCTCGTAATAGTTGTTCCTGAATACCACTCATTGACGACAGCATTATTTTTAATGATGTAAGCGGCTGCTGCTGTGGCTCCAATCTCTACTTGAGTGCTAAACACATAATCATTAAGTGGTTCAAAATGCTCGGTCGGTACTTTCTGCATAGCGATACTCTCCTTATCCGCCTCTTCGCTCACGCCTGCTCCGATCTAAATGACGGATACCAACCATTTGATCCAGTAAGCAGCTGGCACTAGCAGCACCTGAGCAAGCAGCGTTCCGAGTAACCGCGACACCATTAATAATCCAAAAATTTTATTAAGCGCGGTGATGTCTTTTTCTCCCCGAAGCACTTTGTCGGTAATTAATCCTATTTGCGGGTCGATAAGTATGGTCAGCAATATAGTGGCTACTCCGTTAATAAGTCCTGATGCCTGCGAGGCGGCGAATGAGTTTGCAGTTGTGAGTGTCGATGCCAGCAGAGCGGATAGGACGCCAATCGTATAAATAGCGGTCACTAAGCTGTTCAGAATGACCAGCCTTTTGGGAATGCCTCCGATCCGCAATCGGGACAGCATCGATAATTTGGGAATACGCAAATGATAGCGCACATTATGCAGCTTTTGAATGGAAACCGAGGTGCGGACCATTTGTGGGATGGAGCCCGCCACTTCGAAATGGGATATGACTCTCTTGGAAATGATTACTGCGGACGGAAAAAGCAATAAAGCGATAAAAGTTCCTGCACTAGAAGCGCTGATAATAATCCTCATCTGGTCGACTAGATTAAAATCACTATTTTCTTTGGCAAAATCTATCAATTTTCCGGTTAGCGGGGCTTGAACCATGTTGGCTGTTCTGGAAATAAGGAGGATAATGCCGGATAAGGATAAGGCAACCGCCAGCTTCCCTAAACGAACGCCTGCTGAACGAAGCGCATACGTGAGCGTCTCCGAGAGATGAATAATAAAAGTAAAGATGACAACGAGCAAAACTTGATCCAGCATATCGCACACCTCATCTCATGGTAACGGCATGTCTATTCTATTACAAATAATGCCATATGATCAATTATTTCTACTAATCTTTTAAACACGCTAAGCTGTAAGCAAAATAAAAAATAGTCTGCTGAGCATTCTCAACAAACTACTTTTCGTTACGCACCAGCGTTATATGAAATACCGTTTAGCTGCCGCAACTCTTCTTCTACTTTTTCAACTCATAGCTGACAAAAGCCAGCTGCCTGCTATCCGGCGACCATGAATTAACGTTAATGGTGCCCTGTCCCCCGAACAGCTCGGCCAAGGTACGGTATTCCCCTCCGCTGCTTGCCATTAGACGAATTTCAACGTTCTTGTTAGCAGGATGGTCGCTTGGGGCAACATCCCCCTTGCGATAAGTAATATAAGCGACGGATTCGCCATTTGGGGATACATGCGGGAACCAGCTGTTGCTCTCGTCATAAGTCATTTGAGTCTGCTCGCTCCCGTCTGCGTTCATCCGCCATACCTGCATCAAGCCTGATCTCACCGAATTGAACCAAATATGCCGCTTATCCGGCGAATATTCCGGCCCGTCATCTAGCCCTGGCGTATCAGTCAGCTGCGTCTCCACTCCGCCAGCAGCTGGAATAGTATAAATATCGTACTGTCCGTTCCGTTCAGCGCAATAGGACAAGGTACTGCCATCCGGCGACCAGCCGTGAAGATAGCTTGGCGCGAGCTCCGTAATGAGAGTGGGCTGATCACCGCCTGCAAGCGGGAGAATATAGATGCGCGACTGACCGTCCTCCTCTGAATGATGGCTGACAGCGATTTGAGTATCGTCCGGGGACAGCACATGGTCATTGTTGCAGCGGTTAGCGAAGCCCGAGTTGATCACCGTGCTCTCTCTTGAAGTGAGATCAAAGGAACAAAGCAAGCCTCCGCTGTTATAGATGAGTCGCTTGCCGTCTTTCGTCCAGTTCGGAGCCTCGATCAAATAATCGAACTCGGCCAGCACCTTTCGCTCGCCTGTCGTTACATCCACCGATTCAAGAAAGCTTTTTACGCTGCGGTCTGCATGTTTGAGAAGCTCTTGTAAGGTCTTCATCGTTATCTACCATCCTTTGGATGCCCGTATTGAATTACAAGTTCTTTAACTTTAACATCGCCATTGCAAACATGCGTTCATATCAGTCTTCCTTATTACTAACCATTCATCCTAAATGCGCAGCAGCGCCCTAGCTCCCTCATGCTGCGGATCAAGCGCTAAAGCACGCTGCGCATATTGTACTGCTTCTTCCCTCTCCAGCTCATAGCAGCAAATCGCCATGCCGTACAGCGTCTCGGCTGTACCGTCATTTCCGCTTAGCGACCGCTCAAAAAAGACCAGCGCATCCTCGTACAATTCCAGCTGATAAAGCAGAACGGCGCAGTCCAAAGCGAGGTCACGATTCTCCTTCATCGGATAATAGCCTGCCCACATAAGATGTATGCCATGGCGAAGATCCTCCATTTCCTCCTCTCCGGAATCCGGAACGAGAAGCAGCATACGCTTCGCGCTTTGAAGAAATAGCTGCGCATCGTAGCGGCCCAATCGCCAAAAAGCAATAATTTGAGACAGCCCCATTTGGTCCAAATGCTCATCGAACCACAGCTTTATGCTAAAGAAATCATCCGGCCCAAACCGATCGACAAATCGGCGGTAGGCTAAGCGCGTATTCGCATAGCTCGCCGGACTTTGAAGCATGAGAATGCAGCCCACATTCAAGTTTTTATAATGATGCTCGGTAAAATGGGACCAAGCTCCCTTTTGCTGAAAAGCATGCTGGATCGCATGATAATTAGCCGTCAATGAGAAGCTGCCGTGATGAATGAGCTTAGGCGGCTCGGCAAACGCCCAATTGTCCAAGCGATGGTCTCCTTTGTCCGCGGTAAGCAGCACAAAGCCCTCCTGCGATAACTGGCCAAGCCGCTCCAAACAGTTCAGCCCAATCTCCGGGAAGAGAATGTGCGAATCCTCAAGCTTATGCTTATACAGCTCGATCACATCCAGGTAAGGATACGAATTCTGCTCATATTCAGCGGCTCTGCGGTAATGATATTCGGGCTCCATTCTCTCCAGCATATTCGTAACAGCAGTTGCGTCCGCCTCATCAGGCAACGTCAAGGAAACTCTGCATTCAAAAATGCTGCCTTCATCCACATAAAGCAATTCCTGCGGGATGCTGTCAAAAAAGTAGTTGGCGATAATCAGCAATGGCTGCTTCAAGCCAGCTTGCCTTATTGTGTCGCCTGATTGCGTCAAATGCAGCTCCGCATCATGCACCGCATCAAACTTAGCGAAATCCAGCATCCCTTGCTGAATGAAGGGCTGCAGGCTTGGATGCTGCTGCCAATAGGCTACATTTTTGACTGGCAAATCACTCATCACATACCGGTATGGCGGAAGCGCAATGGCTGCATAATCGATCAGTTCGCCCAACTCCTTCAGCACTTGGAAGGCTAAGCGGCCCGAGCCCGCTCCAAGCTCAAGGATCGTCAACGGCTCCGCTTCGCTGCCCAGCCTTGCTCTATCCTGAAGAAATCCAAATATCATTTCCGCGTACGCCGTTGCAATGACTGGGTTATTTGTAATGTATTGCGGTACTTCCTCGTTCTGCCATGCCTCGATGCCCTGTTCTTCGAAATAAGCACGCTGCAGCTCCCAAATAGGCGCTTCACTAAAACGGTAAATCGGCTGATCGCTATTATTCATTCTAATAAACCTACTTTGCTCTATGTAATAAAAGGATTTAATCGATGCCCTATCAAGTATGCTAGGTCTAATCCACCAGATTTAAACCTAGCATCTGAAAGCAGCGTTGTCTATACACATCATTTATTGGCTAGCTTATCCGATTTGTCATCGCCCAATTTCAAATACAGTTATTGACAACCATTTCAATTCAGATCACTCTGGATTACAGAGTAATCTGAATGAATATGTTTTTGAGAGGAATGAAGCCATGCAAGCCGTAATTCAGCTTGATCAAGTATGCAAGCAGTATGGAACTACAGTTGCTGTCGATCATATAACGATGCAAGTGAATAAGGGAGAAATCTTTGGCATCGTAGGTCCCAATGGTGCTGGAAAAACAACATTAATCGAAATTCTCGAAGGCTTGCGAAATGCAGACAGCGGCGTTGCAACGGTATTAGGCAAGGACATCCGCAAGCATGCTCAGGAGATCAAGCAGCGAATTGGCGTGCTGCTGCAATCCACCGCCATTCCGGAGAAGGCGAAGATCAAAGAAGTGCTGCACATGTTCGGGTCGCTATACAAGAAAACCGCCGATCCTAGTGAGATTGCAGCCTTTCTCGGTCTTGAGGATAAGCAGAACGCCTACATCAAATCGCTGTCCGGCGGGTGGAAGCAGCGCGTGTCGCTGGCACTCGCGTTAATCAATGATCCGGAAATTATTTTTCTCGACGAGCCCAGCATGGGCTTGGACCCGAATGCCCGCAGCGAGATGTGGGAAATGATTCATCGGCTTAAGAAGCAAGGACGAACGATTGTCGTAACGACCCACTACATGGAGGAAGCTGAATATTTGTGCGACCGGATTGCGGTAATCAGCCGCGGGCGGCTGGTCGCTCTCGATACGCCTCAGAAGCTAATCTCCATGCTGGGCGGTACGAAGCGCATCAGCTTCAAGAATCCCGGCACTTCGGGCGAATCGCGCTTTGCGAAGCTGGCGCATGTCACCCATGTCGAATACGGAGCTGATATGATCAAGCTGCATTCGAGCCATATCGATGAGACGCTAAAGCAGCTTTTCCACTTGGCTGCACAGGAAAATTGGATGGTTAGCGGGCTCCGGCTCGAGGATGCATCAATGAACGATGTCTTTACCGAAATGACCCTGCAAGGCAAGAAGGAGGCTGCGCGATGAATGCTCTAATTCGGCTTATTGCTTTTGATTTCCGCTTGTATTTGCGCGATTGGCTGACGATATTTTGGATGCTTGTCTATCCGATTCTGATGCTGCTTATCTTTGGTTCCGTATTCGGCAACCAGCCAGGAGCGCTGGAAGGCGCTACATTCATTGATTCCTATATTCCCGCGTTATGCGCGATGAATGTTATCTCTGTATCCGTATTCACGTTAAATATTAATATGATTACACAACGGGAGAGCGGTATTTTGCGAAGATACCGGGTTAGCCCTATCCGCTCAGGAGCGGTCCTGCTGTCCCATTCCATTCAGGGCATCATTCTTGTACTTGCAGGTGCGGTCGAAATTATCGTCATTGCCAGTTTAGTTTGGGATATTCAGTTCTCTGTATCATCGCTGCTCATGCTCTTTGCTTGCCTGTTGTTTGGTTGTCTCAGCTTCTTTCCACTTGGGTTTGCCTTGTCGGGACTTACCAATACGCCTGGAGCTGCCAGCGGTTTGGCAATGGCCGTATTCTTCCCTTCCCTCTTTCTATCCGGAATTGCAATGCCAGTCGATATTTTGCCAACGTTCATGCAGAGAGTAAGCGACTGGCTGCCCATGTCCTATTTCGTTGAGCTTGCCCGCGGGTTGTGGCTGGGAGAGTCAATCGCTTCGTTTGGGCTTGCCACTACGATCATGGCTGGATTCGCCGTTGTTTGCTGGGTGCTGGCGTTCTTCCTTTTCAGATGGGAGAAATAAGGATAAAATGGTTTTAGGTTAAGGAGTGGTTGGGTTGAAAAAGGAACAAGACTTGGCGCATGCCACAGAGTCTCTGCAGGCTTTGCGCGACATTGATTTCATTAAGCAAATCATTACACGGAACGAGAAGAAAATGGATTATTCCCCGCCCTACTTGTTCATTTGGGGCACTTTCCTGATGCTCGGGATGATCGGCATGCATTTCGACAGCGCAACATGGCCGATGTGGTATTGGCCGATTGGCTCGGTCCTCGGCAGCGTTCTTTCCGCCGTTACCGGCATTCGGCAATCTCGTCATTTGACTAAAAAGGCAGGTGGCGGCACGAACGGATGGATGTTTGGGCTGCCTTTCCTTGTAATGATGGTCGCCGGCTTTTTTATGATGGCAACGGGAATGGTGAAGGCCGAATATATCCCTCTATTCTGGTTCATGCTCGTAGGGATTCTCTATGTGTCCATGGGGGCGCTCTTGGGAAAAGGGCCCGTGATGATCGGCATTTGGTTTATTGTGCTAGCCGCTGCGACAAGGCTCTTTTTTCTCGACTATCAGTTTATGGTTCTAGGACTGCTGGGCGGCGGGAGTCTTGTCTTAGCAGGGGTATTGCTTCAGCGCCGGAGAGGGCGTCATGAGTGACAATCTGCTGGATGCCATCGACGATACGATACATGCCAAAGCTCGCTTAGGCATTATGAGCATGCTTATGGTACACGGCGAATGCGACTTCAGCTTCCTGCGCGGTGAACTGAGCCTGACCGAAGGAAATCTGGGCAATCATATCCGCGTGCTGGAGGAAGCCGCCTATATTCAGGTGGAAAAGACGTTCGCCGGCAGGCGGCCCAAGACGATCTGCTCCCCCACGCAGCTTGGGCTAGACATGTTCCAGCAATATATTGAGGGATTGGAAAAAATCATTCAATGGCGCGCTCCACAAAGAAAGACCCCGAGCAGCAAGCGTGACGCACAAACCAAAAAAAGCCTATCTGACCCTAACGGTTAGATAGGCTTTTTTGACATTGCAGGACGAATTAAAATACTTTTGTCGTCCATGACTCACAGTTCCAAGTATCTGTAACGACATCGCGATAAAATTCCGGTTCATGGGAAATGAGCAGAATGCTGCCTTTGTACGCCTTAAGGGCGCGCTTCAGCTCGTCCTTCGCATCCACGTCCAAGTGGTTGGTCGGCTCATCGAGCACTAGCAGATTCGTCTCGCTGTTGATCAGTTTGCAGAGGCGCACCTTAGCCTTCTCGCCACCGCTTAGGACAGCGATTTTGCTCTCGATATGCTTGGTCGTGAGTCCGCACTTCGCTAGTGCCGCACGCACTTCAAACTGCGATAAGGAAGGGAACTCCTTCCATACTTCCTCGATGCAAGTATTGTAATTGGCATCCTTTATTTCCTGTTGGAAATAGCCGACCTGTTGGTGCTCCCCGCGTTGAACCGAGCCGGATAACGCCTGAATCTCGCCTAAAATGCTGCGCAGCAGCGTCGTTTTCCCAATTCCGTTCGCGCCGACAAGCGCAATCTTCTGCCCGCGCTCCATACGGAGGTCGAGCGGTCTCGATAGCGGGCTGTCATAGCCGATTACAAGCTCCTTTGTTTCGAAAATAAGCTTGCCGGAGGTTCTTCCATCCTTGAAGTTAAACTGCGGCTTCGGCTTTTCCTTCGCAATCTCGATGACATCCATTTTATCGAGCTTCTTCTGCCGGGACATCGCCATATTTCTCGTCGCAACGCTCGCTTTGTTCCGGGCTACGAAATCTTTAAGATCAGCAATTTCCTGCTGTTGGCGCTTAAAAGCAGATTCCAGCTGCTGCTTCTTCATCTCGTGAACCTGCTGGAAATATTCATAATCGCCAACATAACGGTTAAGCTCTTGATTTTCCATATGATAAATCAGGTTAATGACGCTGTTAAGGAACGGAATGTCATGTGAAATAAGAATAAAGGCATTCTCATACTCCTGCAGGTAACGCTTCAACCATTCGATATGCTGCTCATCCAAATAGTTCGTAGGCTCATCCAGGAGCAAAATGTCCGGCTTTTCTAGCAAAAGCTTTGCCAGCAGCACCTTCGTCCGCTGTCCGCCGCTCAGATCGTTAACATCTTTGTCCAATCCAATATCGGTAAGCCCGAGACCGCGGGCTGTCTCTTCGATCTTCGCGTCGATCAAGTAAAAATCTTGATTTGTCAGCGTATCCTGTATCGTTCCGACATCCTCAAGCAGCTGTTCAAGCTCCTCCGGCGTGACATCGCCCATAATGCCATACTTGTCGTTCATTTCCTGTTCCATATCGAACAGATACTGAAAGGCACCTTTCAGCACGTCGCGGATCGTGGACCCTTTGCTCAGCACCGCATGCTGGTCAAGATAGCCAACGCGCATCCGCTTGGACCACTCCACCTTGCCGTCATCCGGCTGAAGCTTTCCTGTAATGATGTTCATGAAAGTGGACTTGCCCTCGCCGTTCGCGCCGATCAGTCCGATGTGCTCGCCCTTAAGCAGGCGGAAGGATACGTCAGTGAAGATCGCACGATCTCCAAAGCCATGACTTAGTCGTTCTACGTTTAATATGCTCATGAATGACACCTTTTCTTTTGGAATATTCTCGTTATATTATAAACGTTATGGTACCAACAACTCAATGTAGGATTCTGGTTTCGGTAAAAAGGCCATCCCCCGAGGCGATAAACCTTGGGAGATGACCATTTTCAAATGAAAATGATGAACTGGGACTGGTTGGTTATTCCCTTCTACAGGCCCGGCATATCCCCGCTTCCAGGGCCTGCTTCTCGGGAAAGATCACCTTTTTTTCTCGCAAAACGTTCGTTGCGGCTGCTTCTTTATTGGTTTATCCTTTATGTAGCAAGCATCTATAAGCAAACTGCCTCAGTTGATTATCCATATTAAATAACCGGCTATCGGAGCATATGAAAGAGGAGGGTCATTCCATGAAATTCCAAGCAAGCATTCTGCTTAGCGGCAAGACGGCAACTGGTATTCGTGTTCCAGAAGAAATCGTCGCAGCTCTCGGGACGAGCAAGAAGCCGCCTGTCAAAATTACGATCAATGATTTTACCTACAGAAGTACTGTGGCATCGATGGGCGGACATTTCATGATCCCCGTCAGTGCGGAGATACGCAAGGGTGCCGGCGTTGAGGCAGGAGATGAAGTGGAAGTTGATGTTGAGTTGGATACCGAGACTCGTGAGGTTGTCGTACCGGCGGACTTTCTAAATGCACTTGAAAATGAAACAGAGGCAAAGCAATTTTTCGACGGCTTGTCCTACAGCAACAAGCGGCGCTTGGTGCTAGCCATCGAGGATGCCAAGACTGCCGAAACGCGGCAACGACGTATAGACAAAACAACAGCTATGCTGAGAGAAGGACGAGCCCAGTAGCAAAGTCAAACTTACGCTGCGAGCCAAGCTGTCATTATTGTTTTAAAGCAATGACAGCTTGGCATAAAATCACCCTATTCTCCAAGTTAGCAGCAACTCAACTACAATCCCAGACTGTGCATAAGCATTCAAATTCAACCTTACAGCTCCCCATATTCATTACTCGTTAAACCAAAAATATATTCATCGAAGTGTTGTCCGTTCGTAAAAATCATATTCCTAAGCTTTCCTTCTTCACGGAAACCGAGATGCTTATGAAGTGCGATCGAACCCTCGTTAAAAGCATAAATATGTGCATTAACCTTCTGATAACGCAATTCCTCAAAGTAATACCGCAGCAATATCATGATTGCTTCTGCAGCGTAGCCTTTACGCCAATGCTCTCTAAAAATAGCAGCGCCATACTTAAACGTTCCATGCCGCGGATCACAGCTATGCGTGCTTATGCTGCCAACGAGCACACCATCCAACTTTTCAATGGCGAGCATGACGCTATCGCCTTCCGGCGCCTTGGATGCCTGATGATCTGCCCAAGCTTTTGTCCCTTCTCCCGATCTTGGAAAATGGATCACATCGCATGCTCTAGCACATTCAGAGTCGTAATCATTATGATGGAACCTTTCCCAATCGCCAGGGACAATGGCACGCAATCTAATTTTGCTGCCTGACCATACATTATTGTTCATTTTGATCCTCCAGAAAGGGTTTTCTTTCATAGCAGATGCGATTTTACGTTCATTTTCATTTGCACTCTGTTCTAACCGAATGGAATCCCGTATATTAGACTTCCATTAATACACCGTAATCGAAATCCCCTTGGGCTCAACCGGGGCTACCCCGTGAAATATCCTACGATGCATTTACGCTGCGGAGTATGGAATGGCGTGAGCTCGTCTTCAACTGGGAACGGGAATAGCGGGCCAGATTTTCCGGTGGCATCGATTAATAGCTCATAAGACTCAGCCAATGTCTCAATCTCGTTCTGGGCTACGCGGCCTTTGCGAAAGCCCACTCCTTCCTGCGTCAAATCTTCCATCGCTTTGGAGAAGGCCATGCGCTGATCGACAGAAACGGCTTCGCCCGTCAGCCTCCCAACAAATAGCTTTTGCTGGCCCATGCTAAAGTGGATCGTTTGGATGGGAGGAGCTGCATCTGTTGCCGGCATGTGAAAGCGCTGCTCCCGGTCCTGCGTCGGATGAAAATGAACCTGGGTCGATTGGATTCTTCCACGTCGAATCTCATCTTCCCCTTTGAAAGGTTTCTATTAGAATATCGAAAATCTTCTTCAACCAAAAGTAAATAATTACCTACTGTTAAATTATGCTAAATTGTTTTAACGCGTAAAAAACCCCGCCTTCGCTTGCCTTTTTGGTGACGAAGTCCGCTTGTTGCTTTAGCCTTTCCTCACCATTTCCCATCGATAGAGGCCTACATGCTCCAGCATGTCGATGTCATTTCCGCCGTCGCCAAAAGCGATGGCTTCTGACTTGCAAATGCTGTAATAGTCCAATATTTTTTTAATCGCAGCCGATTTGGAAACTTCCGTTTCTTCCAGCACGTTTAGGCCTTACAGGAATGTTTAAAATAGCAATCTACTTTTGCTTTGATTTATTTAGATGCTTTTTTGTATTCCCCGTCTAATTCAACCGCAATGGCTTCAATGGGATCTATCCCCTTGATCTCGTATAATTTACTTCCCACTGGAATAAAGTTTGATTCTTCATTCTTTTTTGGCATTGGATCAACTTGTCGTTTCACTGCACCGACTTGATTTCCAATCTTATCAAGTGTGACTTTCTCCACTGATAAATGATATTGGGTGTTGTTAAAAATAATAACTATTGGGTATTCTGCTGCTGTTTTAGTTGAACATCCTGCCAACACAATAACAAGTAGTGTAGTCATTACAATAAAAAGACACTTTTTCAAATCGTTCCCCTCCCTTATACAGGATTAAACGTACCAAATAAAAATTAAGTTACACATCCTAATTATACTCGCAGAAGAAGCATTTCGGTGCCACAAGCAAGAAAGCGTCTCCCGTTCATAAAAGGAGACATTTCGAACCACCCAAAAAAAAATGAAGCTACCTGAAAGCAACCTCAAATTGAGTCATGTTGTATGTTATGGATATCAGTTCTGTAGAAAGTAGCAGAGCTCCTAGTTTCATTATGGCAGCCCTTTATTCAATAACTCTCTTTAATTATTTATGCTAATTCCAAAATGAGTCCGCAAAGCTTCTGCATATTCTTCTTTCGTCTTTGGCGTGAAGGCCTTAACGCCCTCTTCGGTGAATATTCGAAACTCCTCGCCTGCTATCGTATTTCTCCCCGCGCTTGTCCGAATGGCCACCATGGCATCTTTTACAAAAATAGAATCAGGGGCATTTTCACACCAATAAGACGTCATCAGAAAATCTTTAGGCAGCTGAGGCTCCTCCGTAAAAGAGTAGAGACGGCTCCACTGCCCCTTCTTCCTCTCATTTAAGATCCACCCGAAATAATCGTCCCGCTCCAGTTTGTAGGCCTCGTCTATTTGCTCATGAACGACATTTTCGATCATATGAATTGGGCTCCGGGGTGCAATGCCACCCACTCCCACATCGCACAAATACAGTTCTCCATCGGCTTCTACCTGCAAAATATGATGTCTGCGTTTAGGCGGTGTATCCGTCTCGTCGCGCCAAAATCTGGCGAAATAATTAGTCACCTTAAAGCCTAACTCCATTAACAACCATCCGAAAAGAGCATTCAGCTCAAAGCAGTAGCCACCGCGGCGACGGGTAACGATTTTATCTAATAAGTCAGGAACCTCCAAAGATAATGGCACCCGGTTTAAAATATCAAAATTTTCATAGGGAACGGTATGCACATGACACTCTTGGAGCTTATTAAGCGTCGCAATGCTAGTGTCAATGGGTCCGCTATATCCAATCCGTTCAAGATAAGCTAATACTTCTGGCTTCAAATTGTTGCTGTTAATTTTCATTTTCTCTACTCCTCGCTGTTAGTAGATTTAATTAGTTCCATACCCTCTCCAATTGATTCGAACGAAATGTTATCTTATAGATGTCCGGCATTGATGTCGAATCCCAAAATTCAAAGCCATATTTATCGTCATAATAATTCATAATGATCGTCATGATATTTCCATGCTGTATTGAATGGTCTGTACTGCCCTTGTGTACGGACTAGATGCCATATAATGAACGTCCACATCAGCGAAAAAATCGGCAACTCGCTTCGCTGCCGCAAAGCCTTCCGTCGAAAGTCCTCGCGTTCTCTCTTGTCCAAATTCATAAGTTGATTCCGCATGCCTTACCATATAGACTGTCGTTTTCATGTATCCTCCAAGGGAATTCGAGTTTCTAATAGTTATGAATTCCACAATTTATTTCTTTATTCTTCCCGCTCATTTCCGTAGTAATAAAAGATGCCATCTGTATAGACTTATAAAGCTAACCCCTACAAAGTAATAACTCATAGGCAAAATTACAAAAAAATAAACTCCCACTCCCCGTCAGTTAAAAATCGACCTTATGGTTTTTAGTAGTTAATTTTAAAATCAATGATGTTAAAATAGAGATTGTTATTACCGAAATCATTGATATTAAACTGGCAACAAATAAATCGTCACTATACTCATTAATCTTCATTCCTAAAGTTAAAGGCATTCCATCTTCATTTCCAGTTGGAAAGAAATACATGATATGGTCCGCTATTAAATCAATTAATCCTAATACTAAGCAAAATAAAAATCCTATTATGGCTGAACTACCTAAAATTACACTAAACCTACTCTGCTGTTTGTTGAATATTATAGATATAGCTGATAATGAACCAACTATGATAAATAACTCTGTCCGTTCTACATAAAGCGATTTCGTTACAAAAAGTAAAATCGTTGTTAATACAACAACCAAACCTATAATTTTTTTCATTGCAACCCCTCCTTATTATTTGTATGTATATTACCATAAAAAACCAATTAAGCAACTATCCTACCTTTTAATGAGGCATTTGTCTCACAAATATCTTCAAATCTTGAGAGTATACTTCGAGCCTTTTCCTCTGTATTCACTTTGAAAACGCATGCCAATGAATGCTTTTATGCATTTAAATCCCCCTACTGCTGTGCTCTTTTAAGTAATTATTCTATAAGGATAATACACCTGTTATCCTACCAGTTAGCTTGATAAGGAGGAAGAACGTACCGTTTGCGTTATAATACTTGAAGCATCAAAATAATAGGCTTTTCTATGATGTTAAAATGGCCAGAATATGTTCATATCCCTTGCCTAAACTAACACCATTAGTTAAACTACAACTAATGACATTAGTTTCATGTGAGGGGAAAATAAGTTGATCATATTTCAAAGGTGTTCTGGGGACTCTTCGTAGCACCCAAAGCAACCTACCCCGTTACCATTCCTGTTCGTCACCTGCTTCAGATAGCGGTTTTCTCGTTGGCTAGTTTAGCACTTTATGCATCTGGACAGAAAACAATAGCAGTCGGTTTTTTCGTTTTTGCATTGATTGTTGTCTTATTGGTCTATTTGATGAAAATATGAAATACGAATGTAGGATATGAAGACAAGGAATCGAGGTCGGTGAGGATGAAAATCGTCGTCGTATCTGATACGCATATGCCCAAAATGAACAAGAAACTGCCGGATCGATTGCTTCGCGAGCTAAAAACGGCGAAAGCTATCATTCATGCAGGTGATTGGACGAACCTATCCGTGTACGAGGCTTTGGCAGCATTCGCCCCGATCTACGGTGTCGCAGGTAACAATGATGGAGCAGACATTATCCGCAAGTTTGGATCGCAGAGGCAAGTAGAATTCGAAGGTGTAAGAATGGGTATTGTTCACGGACATGGTGATGGGAAAAGAATAAATACGGAAGCGCGTGCGTTACAATCCTTCAAGAATGTTCATTTGAATGTGCTGATCTATGGCCATTCCCATATTCCAGTACTTAAGCACTCAGGTGGCCTGCTGGTATTTAATCCCGGGTCGCCAACTGATAAGAGGAGGCAGCCCATGTATTCGTTCGGCATTTTTCAACTTGCTGGTGGAACAGTATCTGCCAAGCATATATTTTACAATGACAAATCGTAGGATTATAGCCGTTTCTGGCTTAAGGTACCCATCACAGCGAACTTAATTCGCAGAGGCTTATTTTAATGGGATTATTACAAAAGGCGGTTCTTCCTCCTCGGGAAAGCCGCCTTTTCACTTGCCTTATCCTCAGCTCGCGGGCAGAATAGCGCAATATCATAGCCGGTTAACCAGATAGAATTCCGAACAAATGGAATTTATGGTATGATAAACCACAAGAGAGGAGATGGATTTATGGTTAAACAACTGATCATCGGCGACGCAACGCATGAACTGGAAACTACGCGACGCATTCTGGAACGCTTGCCCGAGGAGCATATGACATGGAAGCCACATGAGAAATCGATGACGTTTGGCGGACTGGCCACGCACCTGATCAACCTGCTGAACTGGCAAATCGCCATTTTTCAATACCCAGAGCTCGATCTTTCGACCGTTCCGCTGCGGCGGGAGCCTTTGGAGAAACGCGCTGACGTTCTGGAGGAGTTCGACGCGAACGTCAGCAAGGTTAAAAAGCTGTTTACCGAATGCGACGAGAAAGCACTTGGCGAGGAATGGACGCTGCGCCACGGCGACCATATCATCCTCCGCGAGCCGCGGGCGATCGCTCTCCGCACCTTCGGATTAAGCCACATGGTCCACCACCGGGCGCAGCTCGGGGTATACTTGCGGCTTCTCGATATTCCGGTGCCGGGCCTCTACGGTCCCTCGGCCGACGAGGACGCCTAATGAACTAAGTTTCTCGATCTATGCCGGGCAGGGTGGGATTCTTGTGAATCTTTTAACAAAAGACCACCCTGTCTCCTGAGCGGTCCCTTGTATTTGCATATAATCCTTTTTTCGCTTATGAAACCGAAATTTCTTTTTCCATAATAAAATCATCCATGACGAATCCATTACCGATATCCGCAACTTGTTCTCGTACGGTATTAAAGCCTTTTTTCTCATATACCGCAATAGTGGATTCGTTATGACGATTGACCATCAGCCAAATATGTCTTAGATTTCGGTCTTTGCAAAGCTGTTCAAGAAATGCCGACGCTTGGCTGGCATAACCGCGTCCCCGGTGCTCCTTCCCAATATAAAACTTGTCAGGAAGAGCTTCCCCTCTTCTAATATTCTCGCCATATTTCTGCCGCCAATCGAGCAACCTCAGCGATTTCTTCTGCTGTATTCACGATTGAAAAAATAAGCTTCATGACTTGTGTCCGCCTTTCCTTGATCTCTCACTTCAAGCTTTCAATAGAATATTATAATTTTCAGCAGAGGGTTAGTCGCTATTAGCGGAGCAAAAGGAAGCTGACCAATCAGATCGGCTGCCTTCGCCTCAACGGATAATATCAATTAACTTATTCAAAACGATGTATTCCAACACGACTATCCCTATGCAAATAAGTATATAAAACTGAAGTCTCACTGTGTTTATTCTATCCTTCCAGTATTCCTCTCTAAATAATGAGATTATATTAGGAGTGAAAGCATGCCTAATAGATTCGTTATAATCATTTTCATCTTCAAATACGGAACAGAAATTTATATATTGGAATATTTAAAAGCAGTAAAACAATGATCATAATCAGTTCATAAGTCATACTGCTTTCCTCCAAAAGTATATTTACCCTTATTTTAAAATATATGATTTTATTTGAACATAACTACCTGTTATCTGAAAAGAGTCTGCACCTGACAGCGCAGCCACGCCTTCATTATTGAACTATCGTTCTCCGGTTAGTTCAATGGCTTATAGTCCTTTTTGCAGTTGGAAACTCCACAATTTGAATGTTGAATAGATCGAAAACCGCAATAATTGCCAACGCAAAACCACTGTTCCATAACGCATGAATCCAATTTTCTTCAAATTTCTTCTTGCATTCATTAATAACAGATTGATTGATAATAATAGGAAGTGTTACAGCCATCTCTGAGTAGAGATGTTCTTTTAACACCAACTTATCAACCATCCATTTTAGCCCTGCTTTTATCCCCTGATCGGTTTCAACTGTAGCCTTCTCATGTGAGGCTATCCAGTCAAACAACTGATCTTTTCGCTCCTGAGTCATCTCTACAGTAACAGTGAACATAAAATCATCACTCTTTATAGTTTAGTTTGAAACCCCATTAGTTGAATAACTGTTGCTATTATTTCATTTGTTCAGTTATTTTAAATGCCTGATTTAAACAAGCAAGATGATTTAGTTTTACACTCATTTTGTCGTTGAACACTGTGTAAATAAGTTTCGCAAAGTCTGTTTCAGACTTACACAAGGAGCATTGCTCTGCAATTTCCCTTATTTCAATACTGTATTCGTCTTCTGGAGCTCCTCCTTCTAAAAGACCAATAGGGTCCCAGTTATTAATAACTTTCGTTAAAACCTTCAAGTCAATGCGCACCTATTTATCCACCTTTTTTGGAATTAGCAACAGGTATTATTCTGCCAGTTACTTCAATGCAGCAATGGAGCAGCCATTTGATATGCTCCCTTGTGACGTTCAACTATCATGTCCCGTTAGTTCAGCGAATTGTTCCATTCTAATCTATATCTTTTTCTCCACCCAATCTTTTCACTTCATTTTCCAAATAGTTCAGACGTCTGTGTATTCTATATATTATTGATGTGTAAGCAAGCACAATAAGTAGTATCCATGTCATGATGAATTCCCCCGCTCAATTATTTTGAATCCTTTCCTTAAAGGTTAGCAGAGCTTCAAATAATTGTCATGATATTTCAACAATTCTGCCCGTTCAACGAATATCACTCTTTAGACCCAATAAACATCTTTTAGTATTTTTTGACTTGCTTCATCAAAACCAGCAAAAACAGCCTCTTTACACGGAAATCGACCATAATTAGATATGTGTACTGGTGAAATGGTAGGACTGCTTCCGTCGCTTGAGCAAGGGAAGGTAAGAATTCTAAAACTATTTTCATCAAAACAATACACAGCGATTAACCAGTGCGATGCAAAGGAGTAATCACTTACTTGGGTTTCTTCATTCCAATATTCACTATTTAAGGATTTGTAGTCATGTTCACCAATCGGTAAAAAACTATATCTTAAAACATACCAACATGAGTTTTTATGTTTCTTGCGACTTAACCGAATGGTCTTTAGTAAGACGTTATACCTTTGTATCCAGGGTAATCTCAATTTTTTTCTCAATCTTTTCTTCATGGTTTCCCTCTTTTTCGTAACTTTGATTATGTCATGAATTATATCATTTTATATTGAGCATGACTGAAAAGTTAGTCTAAAGACTTACACCACTCAAGGGCTGCCAAGTCGACTTCATCAATGTAGCCAACATCATCGGTTAAATTCCAGAAAAAAAATTTATCTATTTCATCATTTTCTTTAATCGGAACTATGTATTCCAGATCAGCAAAGTAAATCGGATTATACTTAATTGCTCTATCTGGTTTCCTAACCTTCAGTAAACCTTTAAAATCCATATCGTGGACAACCTGCGTTGTTTCCTCTATAAGCTCTCGTATCGCGCATTCTTTAGCTGTTTCACCATCATCTATTCCCCGGCTGGCACTTCCCACTGTTTTCTCCATATCATAGAAGCTAACCACTGCGTATGAACTTGCCAACGGCTTATAATTTATTAGTTCATGTTCATTCATTGACATGCACTCTAAAAACTCGTAGCCATGTTTATTAATAATAGATGTCAATTAATACCCTCCATCATTCCAAATTGCACCATAGGTTTTTTTGAGCTTTCTTGACAAGAAGTATATCACCTATCATTATCGTAAAGTTCCCAGTTAGTTGAACGACGAGCCAGGTTACTTGTGTGAAAAAAATATGCATATCCAGGCGGCTTTTCAAATAGTAAAACCGTCAGTCGTAAAATAAGTATTAGACTGGCCCCAACTATAAAAACAGCGGTAGCCTTGGACTAGAAAATAGAGCCCAAGACTGCCGCTATTGAAAGACCATTTTTTTGAATGAGTTACTGTTTGTTGGATATAACTCTATCAAGAAACTTATCTGCGTCACTATTGAACTTCCAAACAACACCAAATTTATCAACCAACATTCCAAAGCAGGAAGACCAAGGCATTTCTGATAACGGCATGATAACATAACCACCTTCAGACAAATTAGAAAAGTAATTTTCCAGTGTCTGTTTATCATCAATAACGATACTAATTAGTATATTGTTGCCTATAACCAACTCGCCCGTTACCTTTTTCATCGAAGGCAGAATATCCGACATCATTATTTTTCCACCAGCGAATTCTAAAGATGACTCCATAATCAAATTCAACTCATTTTCTGGCAAAGGGTAGTTTGGATCTTGTGGAATATCCTTAAATTTCACTTTTTTTACTTTACTTGAATTCAGAGCCTCTGAATAAAACGCAATGACCTGCTCTGTATTCCCATCAAAGTTTAAATATGCAATAACTGACATGAAAAAACCTCCTTCTTGTAATACATGAAGTATAAGCTATAATAGGTGACAGCTTATTTGTCACCTATTATAGCTTTGTATAAATTTATTTTTTTGTCTAAAAAGGATTCTCAGAAGGTTTTGTGAGTTTTCATAAATGGGTTGGCTTATTACGGTTCGAGCCGGAGGGATAATATGGAGAAAATCGAAAGGTTAATATCTATAGTAATGATTTTGCTGCAAAAGGATGTTGTTTCAACGACCGAGTTCTCACAATTATTTAACATGTCTAAAAGAACGATTCTACGTGATATGGAAACCCTGAGTCTTTCTAATATACCTATTTATTCTATAAATGGAGTTCACGGCGGCTACGGGATTATGGATGAATACAAATTAGACAAACGGCTTTTAAGCAGTAAAGACTTAGAAAATATCTTAACAGCACTGGGTGGATTGGGACAAGTTCTATTTAGTGATGAAGTAGAACTAACTCTTAAAAAAATGGAAGCGATGATAGGCTCAGCATCCTGGAAAAGTTCCATTAACATGTCATTTTATGATTGGGAGGGTCGGTCTGAGATTCTTCAAACCTTGCAGACATGTCAAGAATCAATATTAAAGAGAAAGTTAATTTCATTTGATTATATTGATAAAAATGGCATTAAAACGAATAGAATTGTCGAGCCATATCAGCTTCATTTTAGCGAAACGAGTTGGTATTTGAAGGGATTCTGTTTACATCGTCAGAAATATAGAACATTTAAATTATATAGGATTGCTAATCTTAATATGGATGAAAAAACATTTAACCCTAGAGATTATCTATTAGAACAAGAGCATGAAGCAAGTTATCAACCGCAACTAGTCGCTATTAAGGCGTTGATTTCACCTAGCGTAAAAGATCAATTCATTCAAAGGTACGGTCGAAATAGTATTGAAAACTATAGTTCTGAATATTTCTTAGCAACAATTTATGTTCCTCAAAATTGGATTTCAATTTTTAGCAAGTTTCGGTACAAATCTAGAAATAGTAGAGCCCAAAACATATGTTGAAGAATTTCGAGATTATTTAAATAAAATGATAGATAAATATTCTTAATAAGGCCACATGAGAAATCGATGACGCTCTCCTTCCCATGAGAGGTTATCCAGTCAAGTAACTGATCTTTTCGCTCCTGAGTCATCTCCACAGTAACAGTGAACATAAAATCATCACGCTTTTATAGTTTAGTTTGAAACCCATTAGACTTAGTAGTACGTGATTATTGAACTATACTTCCAGTTAGTTTAGAGACTGTGCTATACTCTTTATTTGTTAACTAAAAAGGGAACCGTCTTCATACTTACTTTTTTATTTTCAGATTCTATCTTAAATAATAGTTCTTCCTTTGCTGCTGTAAAAATTCGAATTGGGTTACGCATAGAAACGAATAGCTCGCCTTCAGAATTCGGCTTAAATAATACTTCATCTTCCAGTGATCCAACCCTTATATTTACGTTCTCTATTGGACCAAACATCACTCCAGAAGAGATACCATTATCTACTATTAGAGAAACTGTATATTTTTCTCCAGGATTCAATCCTTCCGCGTAAATAATACAATCAGCACCACTTTCTTCAAAAATAATAATTGCTCGTCCTATTCCACTTTCAAAAGGTAGTTCTTGCAACTGCTGAGGCTTTGATAATTTTAAGACTTCATTTTTCGTTGTTTTTTCAACCTTAGGTTCCGTATTGGAACATCCAATAGAAACTACCAATAATGCTACTATAACTAATAGCCGAAGTGTTATTTTATAAGTTGTTTGCATTTATAGACTTCCTATCATATTTTGTAAGTATAGTCGTATTAAAACAAAGCCTAGTTGCGTCCTGACTTGGTATATATATGTAACGGTCTCATCCATTTGAATTTCAATTTCATTTATTAGATCATCTAATTTTACCGCTGCTTTTTCTTCATTTCACACCTGTCCTTTCATTGATATCCCTTACAGTTTATTCAATATACCTGAATAAATCAAAGAGGAGATGCTTTTAGAAAATGCAACTCCTCCTGACTATTGTTATCCCTTAGCTTAGCAGTTACCTTTTCGATCATTTCACGAATCTTGGCGGATTACGGATCGATCTTGCTCTGTCCACACAATAAAATGCTCTTCAGCACGTCAGTCCCGGCCCGCCTCGTAAAACTTCTGAGCCACCATCTCCGGCCTTGTGCGAGTATCCGTAATGTGGTCCCCATCACCAACGATAAGGCGGAATTGGCCGAGCCGTGTGGACATATGCGGATGCCAGCCGAAGCCCTCTCCTTGTGGCAATGCATTATCTTGATAAAAATATACATAACTTCTCGGTATAGGCAACTCATAGAACGCTTTAAGATCCAGCTTCTCGAAAAACGGTCTAGCCGGTTCCGGAGTGACACCTGCATACATCCGTCTGGCTTCCTCCAATGTGGCCGTATTGACGAACAAATCCCGAAACAGCGGAAACGGAAGCATGATCGTATCATCCTTCGAGCCGGCTCTGAGTTGCTCGAATCCTTGTCTCGTTTGAGGCGGTAACTCGTCGGCAAGAGATTCACCATCTTTCAGTACGAACGCGTCCCAGAAGACGAGGCGCTTGATGCGATCCGGTACCTGTTCTGCAACCTTTTGGATGACAGTTCCGCCGAAGCTGTGCCCGACGAGAACGAAGTTGCGTAGGTTCAGTTTCGTTATGAAATCAACGACGGACTTCGTGATCATCGCATGCGTAACATCTTTGTTCGGATCTTTGCCGTGACCTGCGTATTCCGGCGTATAGACGGCATGCCCTTGACTGCGCAGCACCGCCGCTACGCCGTCCCAGAAGTGAGAGTCAGACCAAGAGCCATGTACAAGCACGAAGGTAAGCCGTTGTTGTGCGGGTACACGGTATCTTTCATCCCATTCGAGGCCACCATTGCTCCTGAGCCACCATCCTTCAGAATAAGGGGAATTATAATAACGGCGGGGCGTAAACCAATAATCAGGATTGGGGAATTGATGAATTTCTTGGAGATAAGGAAACATGTACAAGACATCCTCTCAAATCGACATATATAATCAGCTTATGCCCATTGCGTTTGGGAGGTTCCCACACTCGATCCGCCGAAAAAAAGCCGCCACCCGACCCCAACCACCAGTGTGATATGGCTCACCGCAACGATTGATATGGTAAACTCGGATGGTTCATATATTTCCTTACAATAGCTTATAACTGATCAAGCAGATACGCGAATTCACTAACAAGCGTGTCTGCTTGATGTGTCTAAGAACTTTGCTACGTGATATACTAATAATGAATGAAGTTGATTACGGATGAACAGACTGCTCGATCCTCGAAATGATTTTTTATTCAAACGCATCTTCGGTAGTGAAGAAAACCGGGATGTGTTGCTTGCATTCTTAAACACAACATTTATCGATGCTGGTAGGCCGCCGCTAACCGAAATCATTCTGTTGAATCCTTATACCGAAAAGGACGCTCCCCGTGATAAGCAGTCCATTCTTGACATGCGTGGTAAAACAGCCGAAGGTGAACTCATCAATGTTGAGATGCAACTGTTCAACAAATATGACACTGAGAAACGAACCATGTTTTATTGGAGCAAGCTATACAGCGGACAGTTACAAGAGAGCCAATCCTATAAAGTGTTGAAAAAATGCGTGACCATCAACATATTAAATTATTCATTCCTGCCAAACGATCAATATCATAATGTGTTTCATTTACGTGAAGACCGTACTGGCATTCCACTTATTGATGATATAGAACTACATTTTCTCGAATTGCCAAAGCTCGGTGAGCACGCTGCCCCCGTCGAAAGCGGCGGATTGATAAATTGGTTACTGTTCTTGAAGGGTGTCGATAAATCCAATTGGGAGGTGCTGACGATGAACGAACCAGTATTGAAAAAGGCTATGGATACGTTAGAATTTCTTAGTCAGGATGCAGAGGCCCGCAGATTGTATGAAGACAGACAGAAATACCTGCATGATGAGGCTTCTATGATTGAAGGGGCACTAGCTGAAGGCCAAGCTCGTGGTGAACGAAGAAAAACAGTTGAAATGGCTTTAGAGCTTCTCTCTCATGGTGTCGAAATCTCCATAATCGCTAAAGCCTCAGGGTTATCTGAGTCTGAAATCTTGGCTATGAAGAAGCACAATTAAATAGCCTGCCCGAAAAGAGCCGTTTAACAAAAACAGGCTCTTTTATTATGCTAAAGTTCTCATAAAACGGTTACCATTCCCGCAGCTCCCAGATCCGAAAAATCCGGAAACGCTAGACAAGCTGTTGCCTTGGTCAACATCACTACCGCTGACTTGCCACGTGTTTAAATCTTAATCCAGCTTATCCTAGCTCTCATCTGATGACAAGGTGGGGGCTATTTGACGCTTACATCTATATAGACTATTAATTTCCCCGTTCTAATCCTTCTTATTCGGAAAATAAAAACGAAAAAAATCACTCCTAATCCCATTTGAGGATTGAGTGATCTTTTTTCCTTCAAATCTTAAAGATATCGCGCTCCTACTTAATTACCCGTCTTGCTACAATAAATCTATCTTTGTAATAGTTGTTTTTATAAATGTTTGTAATAATAACATCTCTCTTGGCGGTAATGTTATGAATCATTTTTCCGTCGCCAATGTAGATTCCAACATGACCGACATCCTTTTTGTTTTTACTGTTGAGCCAAAAGAAAACCAGGTCGCCTTTTTTTAAGTTTCTCCATGAAACCTTCTGACCAACTCTTGCTTGATCGTCATCATCTTTATTAACAAGTTTGACACCGACATTTGCAAGTCTGTACGCAAGATATGTGAAGCCCGAACAGTCTGTTCTATATGGTGCACGGGTTTCTTGTCTATTTTTCCAGTTTACATATTCGACCTTATTTTTCAAAGACAGTGCTGTTTGGACAACCTTATTTCTTTTGGCATCTACAGATGAAGCAGCATCGACACTCGCTAATAATGAGGAAGCTGGCAAACTGACGGCTAACATCAAGATTGCGATTTTTGTTTTAAATCCTTTTTTCATAATCTATTATCTCTCCCTTTTGTTAGTCTCATATGTATTATAAATATCTTTTATAAGAGCATTAAACCAGCAAAAATTGGTATGTAAACGTCTTCTATGTGTTAATGGTTAGAAAAAACCAGCAGTAATGCACCTTTTATTCTTTTTAGGGAGAGTTGGCATTAAGGATGAATATTTTCTTTCTTGTTGTATACTTTACGGTGTGTTACAATGAAATACTTTGTGGTGAATGGTATCAATTTTTAAATAGCGAGGTCTACTACTACTAGCTCGAGGCGTTCAAAGGATTAGGGCAACTGACCTGCTCGTAAGTTAAAAAAAACGGCAGCCATTATGTCGGCAGCCGTTTCTTATGTTTATTGAGCAATCGTAACCCGTTTAGCGTCTGATAAACGCCATGTTCCACCTAATTACGTCATCAAGTCCAATTCACTCTTTTAAAGATTTCAATCGCCTTTTGCCGGTAAACTTCCATATCAGCGAAATCAAGCTGCTGCGACTTGAAAGCCCCCCAGGATTTGATAGGCGCTGGCACCTCTGCTTCTTCATTGACCGGGAATTCATAACTCCCATGCACCAATAGCGTTTGGCCTTCCTTACTAGTCATATATTCAACCAGCTTTAATGCATTGTCTCTGTTCTTCGAATGGCGAACGAGCCCGATCCCGCTGATGTTGAGATGTGTACCCGTCGTCTCCTGATTGGGAAAAAAAACACCCAAGCCTTCCGCTATTCGTACTTCTTCGGCATCTTTAGAGGCGGCAAGCTGCCCCACATAATAAGTATTCATAATAGCCACATCACCGATGCCTTCAGCAATGGCACTAGCTTGGTCGCGATCCCCGCCTTCCGGCTTACGCGCGAAGTTGTTCACGATTCCTCTGGCCCACTGCTCTGCTTGCTCTTCTCCGTTTATAGAAATAAATGAAGCAAGCAATGACTGGTTGTATAGATTGGAATACGATCTAACCAGCACTTTGCCCTTCCACTTTTCTTCAGTCAAGCTTTCGTATGTCGATAATTCTTCCGGCTTAACCCTATCCTTCGCATACACGATGACCCGGGCCCGCGTAGCAACGCCAATCCAGACATCTTCCGGATCACGCCACTTGGCCGGTACTTGCTGGTCAATAACTTTGGAGCGCAGCGGCTGCAGCACATTCTCGCCCTTGGCATAGTTTAAGACGCCTCCGTCAACGGTAAAGAACAAATCCGCCTCGGAATCCTCTCCCTCCTGCTTTATCCGAGCTACCAATTCCTCCGCCGTGCCTTTGATTTCATTGACCTTTATTCCTGTTTTCTCCGTAAAAGCCTCGAACATGACAGAATCGGCCTCATAATGCCTAGCCGTATATACCGTGACATCGCCGTGTTCCTTATCTGTCTCGTGTACAATTGGCTCGGAATGATTTTGAGGTTCCCCGCTGCCGCCTCCAAGCCCGCATGCCGTACAGACGATAGAAAGAAATAATACGATCAACAACTTTCTCAAGCTTCTTCCTCCTCAATCATTTACCGTACCCGGTTTCTATTCGTGAACTAGACTAGGCAAGCTGATGGTTACCGTTGTACCGGAAAGCTCCTCGGAACGGAGGGCAAGCGTACCCTGATAGCGGTCAATTAATCTCTTGGCAATTGCAAGACCTAGCCCATTGCCGCCCTGATCACGGCATCTTGCTTTATCTACTCGATAGAACCTGTCCGTAACGTACGGTAAATCCTTAGCAGGAATCCCCATGCCATAATCGACGATTTCAATATCCATCTGTTGCTCACTCGCGTAGGCTTTGACGGATATGACTTTATGCTGCAGAGAGTATTTAACGGCATTGTCTAAAATAATGAGTAAAATTTGCTCCAGATGCTCGTTGGAAATCATCAAGCTCGTGCCAGCAATCCGCTCCAAATCGGTTTCCAGTTCGAAATCAGGATGAATCAGAGCGAAGCGATCTACAATTCTTTCTATTACTTTCGAAGGATTGGTCAGCAATGACTCGTAGACATGAATATCCTGCTCAGCGCGAGATAAGGCCAGCAATTCCAAGACAAGCCCCTTTAGCCTTGCAAACTCTTGAAGTGAGGCATCAAGCGATTCGCTCAAAATAACAGGGTCTTCCTTCCCCCATCTGCGCAGCAGAGCTAGATGGCCTTCGATGATGGCCACTGGCGTCCTCAGCTCGTGGGAAGCATCCTCGACAAACCTGCTTTGCTGACGGAATGAATCCTCTACCTGGTCCATCATATCGTTAAACATCATCATTAATGTTGATATTTCATCTCCATTTAAAGCAGGCCGCATTCTTTCCTGCATCCCCTTGTTCTTGATGTCTCTCATAGTCTGAGCCATCGCCTGCAGCGGCTTAAGCATACTTCGCGTAAGCAGCCAACCGACCAAAAAACTTAACAAGACTGCGCCTAAAGCGAAATAAAACATAACCCGTGATATTGTCTTTGTTAAATCCTCGAATTGTGCCAAGCTCTTTACAATTTCCACTGAGCCGGAAAACTCGAATATCGTTAGAGGACTTTTCATGACCAATAAGGAGTATCCGTCCTGCCTGTAAATACTAATCTCTTGCTGCGAGTTTGATTGGTGCTTCATCCAATCGTCCGGCACGTTATTGGTTATCGTTATGAGGGGAATATTATCGGCTCCAATGATGCGAATCCGTTGATCGTCTCGATTTATTTTATCCAAATAATTCCTTATATTCACCTTGTTTTCGGGCTTAAATTCCTCTTCCTGTTCGAGAAAATAGTTCAAAATTTCATTCATGCTGTTCTGCACGTTCTTCTTCTCGCGATGAATAATCCATTTCTCCATAATGACGTACTGCAGCGTGTTATATCCGACGAACAGCACCATAATGAGCACGGTTGACCATAATGTCAGCTTGAACTTAATCGGCATTCGAAAGAAGAAGCTCGTCCATTTTTTCAAGCTCATTTTCTCATCACGTATCCGATCCCTCTCAAGGTTTGTATATAGCTGGTTTCACCCGGATAGTCGATCTTGCGACGCAAATATCTAACGTATACATCCACAACATTCGTATCAACAGCTACCTCAAAGCCCCATACTTTATCCAACAATGTCTCACGGTTAAGCACCCGGTTCGTATTGCTTAAAAACACCGTGAGCAGATCATATTCGCGTTTGGTCAGTTCGATCGGCATACCCGCTCGGCAAACCATTCTTCTATTGGGATCCAGGCTCAAATCCAAATAGGCGAGGATGGGAAGCCGATCCTTCTCATCTTCCTTGTACAATTCCCGCTGTCTTCGAAACACTACCCTCATCCGTGCCAGCAGCTCTTCTATAGCAAACGGTTTTGGCAAATAATCGTCAGCTCCGCAGTCCAGTCCGTGTACACGTTCCGATACGCTGTCTCTTGCGCTTAACATAATAATAGGCGTGTATTTATGGGAACGAACCCGCCGGCATATCTCGAGACCATCCATGCCAGGCAGCATAATATCGAGGAGAATAATATCCCAATCTTCAGTGAGCGCAAAGTTCAGCCCTACATGGCCTTCAGAAGCAACCGTTACAGAGAAAGACTCGTGCTGAAGTTCAAGCTCGATAAATCGCGACATATTTTTCTCGTCTTCAATTAGCAATACTTTTTTCATTACGCCTTTTCCCCCCGCAAGACTAAAGCCATGTCCTGATATTGGCCGTAACATTTGTATAGGTTATACTTTCCTTTTATTGAAAATGATTATCATTATTATATATATTTTATTCGATAACCGTATGCCATTCAATCATTATTTTTAATAAATTGTTCATTTCTAAGCCGCAGAGACCGCATTAATCCTACATTTATGCCTTTCTCGTCCGCTTGATGGAGAATCGCGTTCAAGTCCTTAGGAAGACACTTTCCGGAGAAGCCGCGATTGTCCTCATAGACGAAGGTGTGGCTTCTGCCTATTCTTGGATCTTCCAGCCACACTTCCCTCAGCCTGGAGTAATCGACATCAAAAGCTTGCGCAATATCGTAAAATTCATTGCAAAAAGTTACCTTCAGCGCCAAATAGCAATTTTCCATATATTTCGCCAGCTCCGCGGTACGAGCCTCCGTTAGCACGAATTTAACCTCCGCGTTGCATACGCTTTGATAAGCTTTTACGGCAAGGTTAACATCCCCTGATGAACCGCCAAGCGTCAGCCAGCTTCTCGCAGCGAGGTCCGTGAACGGATGCGCTGCCGTTTCTCCGTAATATTCGGGCTGAAAGACAATCCTTTTGCCTGTTGCCTCAATCTGACTGTCGGTGAAACCAACGGGGACGGTAGATCGAATAATAATAACCGAGGCATCCAGCCAAGTTAGTACTTCCTTCACAGTAGCGGTGTCGCAGCTGCCGTCTGCTGCTTCAGGCGTGGGCACGCATATAAATGCGGCATCGCAGCAGGAAAGCTCCTCCCGGCTCCCCATTCCCAAAGGCCCGTCGTAAACCGTCGCATCCGGGAATAGTTTGAACATCGCTTTACCGACATGGCCAAAGCCTATGATTCCGATTTTCATCTTCCCCACGCTCCTTATAGAGACTCTGTAGACTGCGTGCTCTCGTATCGTTTTTTCTGCAAACCAAGCAGAATGAGTATTATCAGATAATATGCCCAGTATAGGACAAATTCTTCAATGGACGGATTTTGTGTATAGCCGAGAAATGCTTTAAAGAAAATGCCAACTTGCCCGTTAATCAAGGGGTGCTCGCCGTTATCGCGAATATACTGCATTTCGTCAAGAGGATGCTCAGGCATGAACGCAGTCAGGTTGTAAATCTCGCCAACCTCGCCGCCAGGCGTTTTGAAGAGCGTGCCCATCATTCCGATATCCTGCATGATCCCGACAGCTTGTACAAGCAGTCCTCCTGCAATCATGACCAGGAATATGCTGGTGATACGGAAAAAGGTTTTAAGCTGAATTTTTTTCGTTCCTTTAAAAAATAAATAGCCTACAACGAAAGCTAATATGAGCCCGAACAACGCCCCCCAGCTTTGCAACGCTAATTGGATATCTCCGCCTGTAATCGCAGCGAAAAAAAACACGGTTTCCACGCCTTCCCTTACGACAACCAGGAAGGAATGGATAATCATATTCAGCACCCCGCCGACGGTAAGGATCGAGGCTATTTTATTCTCGACCTGTCCTTGCAAATTCCGGCTTTGCTGGCTCATGAATAAGACCATATGAGATAGAAGTACGCAGGAGACGAGCATAATGCCAATCTTCAAATAATTTTGGCTGCCCATCGTTCCGAATCCGGTTAATACCGTTTGAAACACTAATGCGGTGCCATAGCTCGCCGCCAGCGCGAGGACAACTCCGACCCAAACCCATTTGTTCCACTGCGTCTGGCCAATCCTCTTTAGATAGGTCATGATAACACCCACAATTAAAATGGCTTCGAGCGCTTCACGAAACGTAATCAGAAAGGACTGCAAATTCATCTTTAAGCCCCCGTTCTTTTTGTAAAATATAATGGCGGAAGACACCTGCGTTATATGCGCAGGCGTCTCCCGTTACGAGATTATGAATTATCTGAGAATAATGATTTCATTCTTTTCGTAGAAAACGCCTTTTCCGAACAACTCAGCGACTGCGCGCAGTGGAATAAACGAGCTGCCTTTCTCCACAACGACCGACTGGTCCAGCTTAACCGTTTCGTTAAGTTTACCGTCTTGAACGATTTGATCGGAACCAACCTTCAGCTCGGTCTTTTTGCCGTCTTTTACAATCGTAACCGTCTTCGTATTATTCGCGTAGCTTACTTCAGCATTGATCGCATCTGCAATTAAGCGAACGGGAACCAGTGTCCGGGAAGTCTTCTTATTGATATAAGGGGCGCTTACCGCCGTACGGGACTGTCCATCGACCTTATACGTTTTTTCATTGACTGCAATTTGAGTGCCGTCTTTCACTACAAGGTACTTCAGCATTTTAAAGGAAGCAGCTTTGGCTGAAGGAAGATCCGACTTATCGATAGCGTCAGCGAACTTCTGTGCATACGCCGCTGCTGCTGCATATTCTTCCTTCGTGAAGAATACTTCCTGTGTAGACAAGAACATATTGCCTTCCATTGCATAGCCGCGTGCGCCTTGCAGATCACCGTCAGCTAATTTCGCAAATGCATTCGTTACGTACTCAGATACTTTGCCAATCATCGTACGCTGTAGAGCTGCCTGAATTTTTTCTTTATCCACTTTACTAGCATCTCCAGATGCGAATGCATTCAAAACGTAATTTGCATCCTCCACGCTTCCTCCTCTTAAATAGGTGTATACAGGGAGGAAAAGGAAGTAGCCTTCCGTAACGGCAGTCGGCTGGTCAGCGACAGGCTTGGTAGGAATGTTCGTTGCATAAGTAAAGGTTGCAAGCGTGTAAGTTTTGATTATTGTTTTATCCAAAACTTGCCGATGCACGTTGAAATCATTTACATTCTTATCTTCTAGATCCTTCAGCAGCTGCTCGATTGTTCCTTTCAGAATGCCGACCATGTCTAGTCCGTACGCACTATCCCGTTTGGTTACTGTACTTTGAATGACACCTTCATAAATTTGCACGACCTTGTAAAATTCAGTCTTTGCGGAATTGAAATCTTCTTTCGCCAGTGCCGGTCTTACATTCTTGCTGATCAAATCACGTAAACTGAAGTAGAAGTACCATTGGAGCCCTTTATCTACAGCTTGCTTAGCTTGACCCGCAGAAAGCGTTCCTTTAATGGCATTGTCCAGCACAAAAGAAATATTCTCATCGATCTTAGGATCGTCAGGCTTGATTGTAGCGTCAATTCGTTTAACATCCGTTTGGAACTTATCCACGTAAAATTGTTGAACTGCTTTAAGATCCGTCTTGTCCGTGAACAAAGCCTTGATTTCCGTAAAAGCCTTTATTTTTGCGGCGATATCCGCATCCTCAGTAATTTTGAATTTCGATTCCGCGCTAACCGCGGAAGCCAACATAAAGAAGGAAGAAAGAACCAATGATAGACTGACTAAGATGGATAATAATTTACGCATTTTCATCTCTCCTAAATAAAGTTTTTTTTACAATAAACCTTTTTTACGAATAAACCATATAACCCCGGCACCAACAATAATGACGCCCGCGATAGCGAATAGCGTAACGAATGAATTCGTTTTGTCCGTCCGCTCCATCGGAGCATGCCCCTCTTCCTGCGCCGCTTGCTCAGATGCAGCAACCGTTGAATCGGAGGAGCTCGGCTCATCTAACACTTCCTCCGATGTTCCTTGGTTAACGGTTGCGTCGGATGCTGCAGGTTCTTCCCCTGATCCCTCGGTTGCCGGTGCCTCAGCCGTTGGTTCTGCCTCCGGGCTTGCCGATACCAATTGCTCCGGATTGGAGCTTGGAGCTGTGCTCGGTGTTGGCGAGGCTGCTGCCGCTTCTTCTTCTACAGCAGCAGCCTTCTCGCTCGGGGAAGGCTTAACAGTAGATACTGGTGCCTTGCTTGCTGTCGGTTTCTGTGTAGCGATAGGTTTCGGAGCAGCAGCAGGTTCCTTAACGGGCTTCTCCTTGCCTAGTTCTGCAGCTGCCGGCTTAACATACGCCTTGTAAGGAAACTGCGGCTTAACCTTCCCGTAAATAAAGTTTACCTTTTGTTTAAAGGTTTCCGGATCGGCCTCCTTCTCTCCTACCCCGAACAAACCGGGATTGCCGAGCGCCTCCAAGGCTTCATCGAAAGCATGATTGAGATCATCCGTGCCGGATTCCATATAGGGCGATAACGTATCAAAGGTTGCCTTCGCTTTGGCCAGAAGCAGCTTGGCACCGGCATAGTCGCTCACATCCTTCAGCGCATACGTGAATCGGCGATCCAAATTCATAACTAGAACGGCTTTGTAGTTAGCCGTTAATAGCTTGCTGTCCTTCGCTTCAACATTTTTGTCGAGCGTAATCGCAACGGCTTCGCCAAAATGCGATTTGATCTCCGAGCGCCTTACTTTATGAGCCTCTTCGATACTTTTCCAATCAGGATTACTCCCGCTTGCTGAACTGACGATGAGCTTGAAGGTCTCGGCAACATCCTCCGTATTAGCATCCCCATAGGAGTACGCCGAAACCTGAGCCGGTGAGAGCCATAGCAATAATACAACCACCGCCAGCCCGCATCGAAACCATTTTGACACTTGTACACTCTCCTTCTGTCTTACTCGTTTTTCATTTGTTGCTCCCCCGGTCTCATCCATTCATAAAGGGTAATCCGTGAATAAACCGGGTCAAATAAATCCTCTGACACAAATTCGGCAATAGGAATGACTTGCAAACCCGCACCTTCATGCTGCTGCACAAAACCTTCCAACACATGATCCGTCAAAAACACCCGTTGCCTTGTTCCCGTCTGAGCTAGCGAATGAAAATAATCGAAGGTCAAAATCTTCCGATGCTCGTAGCTCGCTTGCAAGTAGCGGAGTACCCGCGTTTCTTCCCAAGTGTACAGAACGAGCGGTTGCTTCAACGATTCCATATAGTCGTTCAATTGATAGACAGCAGGCTTTTGCTCGGCTTGAAGCTTAAGCAGATGTGCTCCAACCGCGAATTGAATGGCGATTACGGCAGCTAAGGCCAGATAGATCGCTGCCGCTGCAGCCTTGCCCCACTGCCAGCCTCGGATGCCGTCCGAAGCTCTGCTTAATAATTGCGCCGTTCTAAAAGCTGCAGTATAAAGGACCAGAAGCATTGGACCAGCAACTGGTGCAATATGGCGGGGCTTTTCAATATTTTGGCCTAATAAAACCCAAACCCCGTAGGCAATCAGACAAACCAGCAGCCATTTGCCGAATTTTCTATCGGAAAAAGAATTCTCAACGCCGCCTTTTAGCTTCCACATACCCAAACCAGTCAAAGCTAAAAGCAATATATAAAACACAGCCAATACTGCCGAACGGCTAAACCATACATCCCGAATCAGGTGATCGGTGACGAGCGTTACAAATCGTGTGACGATTGGTACTTTCAAGTCTGCGACCCCGCCGCCCCATTCGGAGAAATGTCCCGAAACAAATGCGATGGACAGCTTCCAAAACCCCTGCAGCGTGCCTTCGGACTGGATTAGCCCTGCGATCCAAATGAACTGGGCGCCTCCAGCGGCTGCAATCGCCATAATCAGTCTTCGCAGCCTAGTGCGGCTGTCTGCAAGACTCGTGTATTGGAAGACTAGCAGCAGCACCAAGGCAATGCCAAAAGGGAAGTAAGATAATCGAATTCCCATTAGGATGCTAAATAATAGCAGCACTGCCCCTAGGCGGGCATTGGAATGCGGGCGATCTGCCGCCCATCGCACACTCCAGAGATACCACCATAGCACGGCGATTCCCGCACATTCTGACATGGGACGCGAGCCCATAAGCCACAAGTACGGCAAGGATAGAATACCTACAGCTGTCCAGATTGCAGGGGCCAGCCCTATGTATCGCCTGGCTAGCCAAGTAATAGGAAGCGCTGCGCTTAAAGCTAATGCTGCATTCCAAATCATCAAGGATTGAACTGGGTCCGTCACCCACTTATGAACCAGCTTTGCTCCTGCAATGAAATACGGGTACCCCGGAAAATGAGGCTGCATGGCCAGCAAGTCGTACCGATCCACCGCGAGTACAAAATCCACTTCGTCCCATGAGCGTACAAAAGGGCTGGCAAAAAACAAATTAGAACAGAAGATTATAATAAGGAAAATAGAAGCTGCACTTATCGATAAATGGCGGACGAGTCGATGCACGATTTCCTGACCTCCTCTAGTCCGGTTACCGCAACGCTTGCTGACTCGGAGCTTCATGCACTTGCCTGTTCGGTGCAACATAGGTGGTGCGAAGGGCAGGACGCTTCATTTCCTTATAAATAGCCGGTATGACGGATGTGACATATTGACGAAATTTAATGAAGGACTGTCCCTGTGTCCTCACCCTGTAAGCAATAGGAACCTCTTGGAGACGGAAGCCCTTCCTCAGCAAATTCAAAGTCAGCACTTGGGCATAGTTGTAATCGTGAATAATTTCCGCGCATTCCATCGCTTCCCGAGAAAAGCCTCTCATGCCGGACTGGCCGTCATATATCCATTTGCGCAGCAGCACGGACTGGAGCAGCGTAAACAAGTAATTGCCTAGCCTGCGATGCAGCTTCATCCCTGCAATGCTCCCTTTAAACCGCGAACCGAATGTGTAGTCTGCCACTCTATCTATAATTGGAGCGACAACCTCAGGAATTTGCTCGGGCGGATACTCGTTGTCTGCATCAATCATCAAGCCAATATCCGCATCCAGCAGGCAGCATTGCCTAAGTCCCTCTCTAACGGCAGCCCCTAATCCCCTGTTCGTTCCAAAAGAATATACATAATCAGCTCCAGCCTGCCTAGCCACCGCTACTGTTCGGTCCTTCGATCCATCGTCGATAATGACGACTTGCACGTCATAGCTCGGATGGAAGTGTCTCGGGACGCGCTCAATGACGCTCGCAATATTGTCTTCTTCATTATGCGCAGGTATAAATACGATGAGCTTCTTGTTACGGGTGGATTTCATAGCATTCCTCTTTTCATTAAGCCATTTCCTTGAGGCTGAGGTTAAGGTGAAGCCCCGGATTAACGCTTGAACGCATCCGTCAACACTTGTCCCCGGCTAGCGCCTGGATAAGGAGCGCCTAATAAATAGGCGAGCGTCGGCGCCATAGAAATTAAGGAGTGTCTCTCATCGACTCTGCAGCCTTGGCGTATGGTTGGACCATGCAGGAAAAATGGTACAAACCGTTCTCCTTCATCCAGATGACCATGTCCGCCAATACCGTCTGCTTGCCCGTGATCGGCGCATACGATCAACGTTGTATTTTCCATCATGCCTTGGTCTGTCAGCCACAAGGCAAACTCCTCAATCAGCCTATCGGCTTCGGCAATTTTCTGTAAATATTCATCGTATAATACGCCCATGCTGTGACCGGTTTGATCGACAGCGATCATCTGAACAACGAATAAATCCGGATTTTGCTCGGCCATTATTTTTTTGGAGCGGTCAATGATATTGCGGTCGGCTTTGTCATTGTGCATAACAGCCGTTACGCTCTCCACATCGTCGCCCATGGAGTCGATCAGATGAGCGATACCGAGCAAGCGACCTCTCTTTCCTACCTTTCGCAGAGAGTCGAAAATACTTTCCACCCGAATGCCAAGCTTCCATACCATATTGGAACGAATGCCATGGTCTTTAGGATGAGCTCCGGTAAACATGGAAGAAAAACAAACGACCGTTCTTGCCGGATAAACCGTCTCCATCTGCGTGTACTCGGTTCCTTCCAGCCGCAGCTTCTTGAGAAACGGGGCATCGGCTTCTTCAAAGCGCTCCTTGCGCATGCCGTCAATGACAATTACGATGACCTTCTCATTCACAGCCTTTCCCGTCCTATCAGGCGCTTCTGTGAATCCAGTCGTCTCTTTGGGTTTCCAATCGAACAGGTTAGCATGCAAAATCCAGCTATATAGACATAAGCAAGCTGTGAATAGGCCAAGTAAAACAACCTCATCCGCGAACCCGGCAGCGGGCCAAGGACGCTCTCCAGAGAAATACAGCAATCCGTAAAAATAATTCCACAGAAGCAACAGCAGCAGCAGCTTAGGCAGCTGTTCCTGTGCATTGCCGCTAGTCGAATCGCTGTTCTTGAGCACTAGCTTCCAGAAGCGCTTAAAGTTCCACCATGACGTACCGATCCGCATTCGGTAATAAAACGTTCCCCAGAAAAACACGGTAAAGAAGAAATACAATCCAATTGCCGTCGCATGTAGAGAAAGATTGTGGGGTTCCCATAAAAGCAGTGCAGCTACAAGCGGCAGCCACAAATAGCTCCGGAGAAAAAGCGGGAAATCGAAATAATAGAATAAAAAGAACAAAGGTAATATGAGCAGCAGACTTAAGCCGGCACCAGCCCAGAAACGACTGTCCAGCCATTGATCTGACCGATACAGCAAAAATACGGATGCGGCAAAAATCGGCGTAAACGGCTTGCCCTCATTTAGAAGGTTCCAGCATCTAGCAGCGACAATCTCAAAAGGGGAAGCCTGTTTCATCACAATGTCCTTTCGCGCGCATGATTCTTATTTAGAGAAGGCTTTCGCGGTATTTGAATCCACTTCTTGGCTTCGCGCAGACCAATTGGCATTCGGATCAAAGAATAAGAACCTAGAATAAAGGCGACCGCGAATTTAAATGCATGTGTCAGCAAAGCAGTGGCATAGGCTTCTTCCCAGCTAACGCCAAGCACTGCGAGCGAACCGCTTAATGTACTCTCGTAGGTTCCTATTCCACCCGGTGTAACATGAAAGATCTGGCCTGCGATGGTTACGCTATTAACCCAAATCGATGAAGCCGCGCTTAACGGTATGTCACCCATGCGGGCAATACCAAACAAAATTACTGCTTCCAGTATCCAGCTCACTGCAACAAGGATTAGGATATAAGGGCCTTGCTTTGACATTACGATTGCTTTGAGCTGCTCCCAGTGTCGATTTACAAATGGCCAGCGCCGAATCGGCAACCATTTCAAGGCCACTGCTGCAATAATGACCAATGCTCCCATGACAGCAAACGCAAGCCAAGATACAGCCATTCCTAGCCACAACATGCCAAAGGCAGCAATCGCTCCAAGCACAAACATGTCAGTCAAACGCATAATCACGACTGTATGGAGAGCATTATCCCATCTCATGCTCGCCTTTTTCATTAAAATACCTGCCCGTACAAGGTCACCAACCTTGATTGGCAGCAGGTGATTGACCAACAGGCTGTAAAAGATACCATGAAGATAAAGTCCGATTGCGTGTTCACGGCCTGCGTACGCTTGCCAGGCTGCCGCTTTGAGAACAAAGGATAGAAGATAAACGACAAACATGAATATTAGCCAACCCGGCTGAACAAGCACCACGTGTAACCGTTCAAACAGTTGGTGTAGATCGAACAAACGCCAGCTCAGGAGTAAAAAAACAATGAAAAGGAAAAGTCCGGCTAGTCCAGTGAGTTTTCGCCCCATCATCCCACTATGGAGCCATTTGACCGCTTAGGCTCTTGGGCAAAATCGAGATTCGGGTTGCGCTCCAGCCACTTTAGCCGCTCGCGCTTCGCTTCCTCCCAGACCCGGAATCCGGTTTTCGTAATCTTCATATATTGACCGTCATCCTCTGCTCTCACGATAAAGCCGCTGGCGGTCAGACTCTGAGTCACTTTGCTTACTGCATGTACGTTCATCGTCAGAATATCCGCGAGTTCCTTCGACGTTATCGTTCCTCTTTCAATGAGGATTTCCAGAACTCTGTATTTGCTGCGTTGTGAACGTGGTTTCCTTTGTGCATGTTTTTGATACTTTCCGGCCTTGATTAGCGTCTGAGCGTTCAACCCTCCACCTCCTTCAAAGCTTACCTTCCGGGCATGTCTACCTATGTTTTGATAATGATTATCATTCCGAAGTCATTTGCAATTATATCGAATGAAAATGAGAGAATGATGTGAAAAAATATTTTTTTTGTAATCTACAAATAAACCCTCGGAAATACAAAAAGTCCCGATGCCTTAATACTCATCGGGACTTTCCTATTAATAATCAAATTTTCGTCATTTATGTAATAAATGTTTGACGTGTAATCGTAATAATCTCATATAATTGTTTGCTAAGCGCTAGATTGCTCGGCTTGATCAGTTACAAGCTTTATTATTCGTTATAATATTTATCTCGGTATCGTCAAAACTACTGTTGTGCCTTTCCCTACTTCTGAAGAGATGTCCATCTTGCCGCCAATGCTCTTGGCTCTTTCCTCCATACTAAAGAGACCGACACCTTTGGAACTGCTATTTCTCGCAAAGCCATTCCCTTTATCCTCAATTCGTACCTCTATATATGATTCCTTGTCGCGAACGGCCACATTGGCCTCTGACACGTCTGCATACTTCGCAATATTCGTAAGAGCTTCCTGGATGACTCTATAGATCGTTGATTCTTCAAGAGCCCCTAACCGCTTGTGCAAGCTGTTTTCCAGTTTTACACTTATGCCATAGTGGCCTGTATAATTTTCGATATAAGTACGAATGGCAGGGAGAACGCCTAAATCATCCAATACGGAAGGACGAATTTGCCACGCAAGACTTCGTACTTCTTCAATGATGCTGGAAACATTTTGCCGGAGCTGCGCTATTTCCGAATCAGGTTCCTCTATGATCAATCTGTCCATCTGAATTAATAGGGAAAACAAACTCTGCCCAATACCATCATGCAGCTCGCGAGAGAACTTTCTACGTTCCTCTTCCTGAATTTGCAGCACCTTCGACATCATAATCTGCAGTTCTTCCTCTACCCGCTTCAGCTCCGTCACTTCATTACGAATCGCCAAATATTGGTATGGTTTTCCTTCCGCATCGACAAAAGGCACAATCGTTGTATCTACCCAATAGAAAGATCCATCTTTCGCCTTGTTTTTGATCTCTCCGCGCCACACCTTGCCTGAAGAAATAGATTTCCATAAGTCCGACATAAACGCTTTGTCATGATGACTGGAATTAATGATTCTGTGGTCATTCCCCAAAAGCTCTTTACGAGGATATTTGGAAATTTCGCAAAATTTATCGTTAACGTATTGAATATTCCCTTTAGCGTCAGTGACTGCAACTATGGAAGACTCGTCAAGCGCAAACTTCACATCGGATAGCTGCTTAAGGGATTGTTTCAGGTCTTGAAGAAGCGCGGTCTCCGAAATATGATTGTCTAGACGAGCTAGCAATTGGTTAACATTCTCGCCAATCACTTCCGGATAGTGGCTTTCCTGATCCTTATTCAAAGTTCAACAATCCCTTCCTTGCCGCATACTTCACCAATTCCGGCCTTGTTTTCAGTTCTAACTTTTCCATAACATTGCTTTTATGGGATTCCACCGTTTTCACACTAATAATCAACTGTTCAGCAATTTCTTTGTTGGAAAAACCTTTCGCAATGAGAGCCAATATTTCCCTCTCGCGTTCCGAAAGCGTTTCAAACGTATCCCTATTCTCACCATTCTTAATCCGGTCCATATATTCATTCATCAGCCTCTTGGTGGCTGTAGGGTATAGATATGCATTTCCTGCTGCGACAGAGCGAATAGCTGTCAACAACTCGTCATGCGGGGCGCTTTTCAATATATATCCTGAAGCTCCGACATGTATGGCTCTAAATAAGTACTCATCATCATCATGCATAGTGAGAATAAGAATAGCCAAATCGGGCATCAATTGACGTAATTTTTCCGTAGCCATTAAGCCATCCATGCCAAGAGGCATGTTCAGATCCATTAATACAACATCCGGTTTAAGCAATTGCGCAGCCTGTATGCCTGCTTCGCCATCAGCCGCTTCCCCAATGACTTCTATATTATGTTTCCCGTTCAGCAGCATCATAAGTCCTGATCTTACGACAGCATGATCGTCCACTACCAAAATTTTCAGCATTCCATCCTCCATTTCGACGCGGCTCATTCCGCACATTTCGTGTCTTAATCATAACAAAAAAAATGAATTCCGTTAATGGAATTCATTTCGTCATATCTTCGTTATGTTCTTCTATATATGACATCAGTATGCGGAGGCTTTCCTGGGCTGCACGTATTTCATCTTCTTCATATCTGGCTCGTGTTCGCTTTCCGATAAACAGCAACCCTCTCATTAGGGAACTATCGTTAATGATTGACGGAAAGACGGTTGCCGCTTGTAATTGTTCAGCTAACATAACCGGGCATTCGCGTCTTTCTTGAACAAGCTTCGGATTCGCATCATCGAGCTTCACCCATCTGCCCAGGCGCAGCGCGGCTCCAGCCAATCCTTGCCCCGACTTGATCACCATATGCTGATAGCGATTGTTGCTGTTGCCCACAGCGTACTTCCATTTCAAAGGTGCGGTTTTATCTATAAAAGGAGCCAATGCGACAAAATCGCTCGAAGTTAGTTTTCGTATCTGTTCTAATTCTTCTATAATGTTCATCCTAGTGCTTCCCATCCCGGCCACTTCCAATTTTTTAAGCCATGCCAAACTCCCTCACTAACCATTGTAGACGATTATTAATTTCTTGTAAGTCAGGGAAAACCCTGATTTACGCATCAGGGTTTTTACTTATCGGAGGCTCGGGAAAGTAAGGGTTTGAACTGTGATATTCCTCACACCTTCGTAGGGAATATCGCTGCAAAAGATCAGTGGAACTCCCGATTAACAAAAATAGTAAAAACTCTTATCATAAAAGTAGCAAACAATGTTGAGGAGTTGGTCCACATGGCCATGAATATTCCGGTAATAGAAGAAAAGAAAGCAACCACTAAATCAGGAACCGTTCATCATAAAGGGATTATGGCATTTTTCTCAGAAACAAATTTTGATAAATTAAAGAGTATTATGTACCTCAAGCAAGCAAAGAAAGAAGAGCATTTATTCTGGGAAGGCGACACCGCGGACAGATTGTATTATGTCGTAAAGGGCGGCGTACGCATCACGAAGATGTCGGAGACGGGTAAAAGCTTTATCTTGTATCTGCATCAAGCAGGAGATTTATTCGGTCAAATCGATCCCTTTCAAGATTCTGTCCACAGTTTTAGCGCTGAAGTGACCGCAGATTGCGAAATAGGCGTTATTTTGCGCAAAGATCTTGAAGTTCTATTATGGCAGCATGGAGATTTAGCTATCGAATTTATGAGATGGATGGGTCTTGTTCATCGAATGACCGAAACAAAGTTTCGCGATTTAATGATGTACGGCAAACCAGGCGCGCTTTGTTCCTTACTGATCAGGATGAGCAACTCCTACGGCGTTCCAAAAGGCGAGCATGTGCTGATCGATTATAAAATCAACAATACGGAAATGGCCGATATGATCGGCTCCACCCGTGAAAACGTAAATCGGATGTTAAGCGATATGCGTAAGGAAGCTGTGGTCGAATTTCAAAATGGCCATATTGTCATTAAAGATATTGCCTACCTCCGCAATATTTGCCATTGCGAAAATTGCCCTTCGGAAATATGCAGAATGTAATGAAATACGTTTTTCCTATATGAGAAGGGACTCCAGCGTTAGCGGGGTCCCTTCTGTGCATAACTGGATCTCAAGGGTTCAGCTATTCAGCTGACACCTCGATACCGACAAGGACGATATCTCCTTCTATACGTACAGGGAACGTATTCACCTGTCCGGTGTCCGGAAGCTGAACCTCTCCCGTCAACAAGCTTATTTTACAGTCGCGAAGCGGACAATATACATAGTCCCCGCTTATAAGACCCTCGGCGAGAGGGCCTCCCTTCTTATGTCCCGTTCTATTCTCGAGTGCGTATACGGTGCGTTCGGACAAACGGAATATGGCGATCTCCGGTTCACCGCCGAGCTTAACGACTTTCCCCAAATGCAGTGGGAAATCCGCAAGATTTCCCACCGGGTAATAGCTCGCACTACCTTTACTCCTCATGGCTTCCATACTGTTGCCTCCCTCACTTCACATGAATGTGCTCGTATAATTGATGCCTCAGCTCTTCCCTCTCCACAACTTCACCCCAAGGATCGTGCAGCCCTTGCAGGGCCAGTTCAATTCTAGCCACGAGCTCTTTCCGGCGCTCTTTGTTCTCGACAATCTCTTGGACAATCGCAGGCAGGCCCAGTCTTTCGATCCAATCCGATGTCCGCTCCCCGTACTTTCCGGTTTCCCGATAAAATTGGATGAAAGCACCCGCAAGCTCGATAAGCTCTTCATCCGTTTTCACCTTGCATAATAGATCCGCAGCTCTTAGCTTCACCCCGCCGTTGCCGCCTACATAGATTTCCCAGCCTCCATCGTTGCCGATGATGCCGAAGTCCTTAATCTCCGCCTCGGCGCAGTTACGCGGGCAGCCGTTAACGGCCATTTTAAACTTGGCTGGCATCCAGAGCCGTTCGAACTTCTTCTCCAGCAGTATTCCCATACCAATGGAGTCCTGCGTGCCAAATCGGCAAAATGTAGAGCCGACACATGTTTTCACTGTTCGGATGGCCTTGGCGTACGCATATCCCGATGGCATGCCGAGCTCTTCCCATACGCGAGGAAGATCCTCCTTCTCCACGCCCAGAAGATCGAGACGCTGTCCACCCGTTACCTTGACCATTTTCACTTTGAATTTGTCGGCGACGTCGGCTATTTTGCGAAGCTGCTCCGGTGTCGTAACGCCGCCGTACATGCGAGGTACAACCGAGTATGTGCCGTCCTTTTGAATATTGGCATGCAGCCTCTCGTTGACAAACCGGGAATCCTTCTCGTCTTCAAAAGCCTCCGGCCAAACCATGCCGATGTAATAGTTGATCGCCGGTCTGCACTTCGTGCAGCCTTCCGGGTTGTGCCACTCCAGCACGTTCATCACTTCGCGAACATGGGTCAGGCGCTTATCCCGAATGGCCGCTATCACATCCTCCCGGCTATGGGTCGTACAGCCGCAAAGCGACTCGGCACCTTGATGGTTGGCCTCAAATTGATCACCCAGCGTCAGAGCAAGGATCTGCTCTACCATCGGTTTACAGCCTCCGCATGACCGGCTGGCACCCGTACTACTCTTGATTTCTTCTACTGTAGTGAGGCCTTTATCCGCAATCGCTTGGATGATCATGCCTTTGGTAACCCCGTTGCACCCGCAAACAATTTCATCGGACGGCATAGCGGCAACAAAAGCTAGCGGATCCGTGCCCTCTGCATGCGTCGAACCCACAAGCTGTTCATGAATGTCCCTCGTCATCGGTTCATGCGCCTTCACCCATTTGAACAGCTGGGCCGAATCCGTAATATCTCCGAACAGCACGCAGCCGACGATACGATTATCGCGAAGAAGGACCTTTTTATACGTCTTATTCCAATTGTCCTGCATGCGGATAACATCCAGCCCGGAAGCATCTTGAAACTCCCCTGCAGAGAAAACATCGACGCCGGATATTTTCAGCTTGGTCGAGACGATCGAGCCTTGGTAAGGCTCCACAGGCAGACCACACAGCTGTTTGGCTAACACAGCTCCCTGTTCAAACAGCGGCGCTACAAGCCCGTAGCTGACGCCACGATGCTGATTGCACTCGCCAACCGCATATACATCAGGCGCGCTTGTCTGCATGAAGTCGTCTACGATAATGCCTCTTGCTGTCTCTATGCCGCAATCGCGAGCCAGTGCGGTCTCCGGAGCAATGCCTACCGCCATCACGAGGAAATCCGTTTCGAGCGATGAGCCGTCTTCAAACTGCAAGCTTTCAACACGCGCTCCACCGCCGATTGACACCGTCTTCTTCTTTAGAAGGAACCGAATTCCCTGCTCCTCAAGCTCCGTTTGCAGCATGGCGGAGGCGGCTGGGTCGAGCTGCCGTTCCATCAAATCCGGGAATAAATGAACGACTGTTACCTCCATTCCCAGTTTCAGCAGTCCCTTCGCGGCCTCAAGCCCGAGCAAGCCTCCGCCGATGACCGCAGCCTTCTTCCATGTACGCGCCGCTCTGGTCATTCGCTCACAGTCCTGCACGTCCCGGAAGCTGACGATCCCTTCTTTATCTACACCTGGAATCGGAAGCATAACGGGTTTGGATCCTGTCGCAATGATCAGCTTGTCATAGGCGCTGAATGAACCATCGCTCAATTGCACTTGCTTGGAGTCGATATCGATCTGCGCTGCCTCGATCCCGGCGAACAATGTAATTCCGTGCTGCCCGTACCAGGAATAATCATTCAAAATCATTTCATCGAAAGACTTGCTGCCTTCCAATAGGTAGGACAATTGAATACGGTTATAATTGGGATGCGGCTCCTTACCGATGACCGTAATGTTGTACTTGTCCGGCGCCAGCTTCAATATTTGCTCAATCGTGTTGATTCCCGCCATGCCGTTGCCGATTAGTATAAGCTTCTCACGTTTATCTCCATGGATAGTCATATTAGTTCCTCCTCCAATGCTGTCTCAATTCTCTTAATCCTTATGCTTTAATCATAAAGAGAATCGTCCGGCAAGGATGTGAATTTTATCACAGAACCTCCAAATTACACGTGCATAAAAACAAGCCCGCAGCATCCATTCGCCACGGGCTCTTCTATATATGAAAACAATCATCTCTGATCGTGCGGCACAACAGACTATCCGCCGATATGGGACATTTCAACCTTATGCTTAGGAGTTGTCTGTGTAAGTCTCGTTTCGGAATAACGGTCCATACGATTGCCCCAAATTTGAGCAATGAACGATCTTACCTCATCATCGCTGGCGCCGCCCCTGATCATACCTAGCAGATCGGTCTTCTCTGAAGCAAACAAACACGTATACAAGTGGCCTTCCGCAGAAAGCCTGGCTCTCGTGCAAGAACTGCAGAACGCCTGGCTTACAGAGGAAATCAAGCCGATCTCTTCCTGAGAACCAATATAACGATACCGTGTCGCAACCTCGCCGAAATAGTTTGATCCTGCAGGCTCGAGAGGCATTTCTTTGTGAATGATTTCGTAAACGCTTTGGCTCGGAACGACATGCTTCAAATTCCATCCATTGCTATTCCCGACATCCATAAACTCAACAAATCGCAGACTATGACCTCTTTCGCGGAAGTATCGGGCCATCGGAACAATATCCTGTTCATTGATACCTTTCTGGACGACCATATTTACCTTTACGGACAATCCGGCAGCCGCCGCGGCATCAATGCCTTCCAATACTCTTTTTGCCGAAAAACCTCTCCCGTTCATGGCTCCGAACCGGTCATCGTCCAAACTATCCAAACTCACGGTAATTCGCTCCAGCCCGGCGTCTTTTAATGCCTTGGCTTTCGACTTTAATAGCGAACCGTTCGTTGTAACAGCCAAATCTTTGACGCCTTCTATTCGGCGAATACGCATAATAATGTTGGCGATATCTTTATTTAACAGGGGCTCCCCGCCTGTAATCCGTATTTTCGAAACGCCAAGCGAAACAAAAATACGCGTTAGCCTCTCAATCTCTTGAGGAGAAAGCAGCTTATCCTGCCCTAAAAACCGAAAATTGGGGCCAAACACTTCCTCCGGCATGCAATAGCGGCACCTGAAATTGCAGCGGTCGGTTATCGATATACGAAGATCGCGAAGAGGCCTTTGAAAAGCATCCACGACCTTGGAATCTTGTTTGTTCTGATTTTCCATTGTCCACCTCGCTTCACTACTTGGTTATTTCATAAGGAAGAGTGATCACTTTAACGATCTGACCGGCTGAGACACCTTTGGATCCCGATGGGATCTGAATGAGGCAATTGGCATCTTGAATAGATACTAGCATACTTGAACTGTTCTTCTCCAACACACTCACCGTTACTTGCTCCTGGGAGTATGTCATTTTTCCCCGAATGTATCGATCGTGCGGACATCCTTTATTGTAATCGTTTGTTATAGTCGCTTGAATACTGGATGGGAGAGGATTTTCTTTACCTTGCATCGCAAGCAGAGCGGGGCGCACAAACAGCTCAAAACCAACAAAGCAAGCGCCGGGATTGCCGGATAGACCGAAGACGAGCTTCTTATTCATGACGGCAGCCGAGGTTGGACTTCCAGGCCGCATGGCCACTTTATTGAAGAGCAGCTCGGCTTCGTTCCCGTTCGTTGCAGCAAAAAATTCCGCCATGACATCATAATCGCCGACGGATACCCCGCCGCTGACAATGAGCATATCGCATTTCTCCAGCGCTGCATGAATCGTACTCGCCACTTTATCTATATGATCCGGAACTGTGCCATAGTTGACAACAAGCCCGCCATATTGCTCTATTTGCGCTGCAAGCATGTAAGCATTGCTATTACGTATTTTCCCCGGCTGAAGCGGCTCCCCCACTGCGATTAGTTCACTTCCGGTCGTTAATACACCCACGATAGGGCGCCGGTAAACAGGAACATTATCATAACCTAATGAAGCGAGCAGTGCAATTTGTCCTGGGCCGATTCGAGTGCCTGCGCCCATAAGCAGCTGTCCGGTCTTTAACTCGTCACCCGGCTTGGCAACGTTTTGCCCATACGCGACTTTATGCTTAATCCGGATACACTCATACCCCTCCTGTTGAAACTCCTCCGTTTGCTCGAACATGACAACAGCATCCGCGCCATCCGGAACCGCTGATCCCGTCATGACGCGAATCGCAGTTCCGGGAACCACCGTTTTACTTGAAACGGATCCGGCAGGCACTTCATCGATCACCCTAAGATATGCTGGATCTTGTGGAGATGCAAACTCGGCCTCTTCACTCAAAACGGCATAGCCGTCCAACCCCGACCTGGGGAAATGAGGCATATTTTCCTTCGAAAACAAAGTTTCCGATATTGTTCTATGCAAACATGAATCTATCGATGTATACTCGCTGTTCATTTGCCGAATATGCTGGCTGATTACATGCTGTGCGTAATCAACTTTTACTGCTCTGCGGACATATTTCCGGCTGCGGTTTTTCATTGCTTAACAATCCTTTCATCCAGCCCTTATTAGTTGAATCATAAATCATTATGCCATAGACAGATGTGACATTAGTCACATTTATAAGCACGAACAAAAATACCACCTCGGCTCTACGGCTAAGGTGGTATTTTATTTACTGGGCCAGTGCTTTTCGCCCCGCTTCAATGCCTTGATCAATAATCATTCTAGCTCTGGCTGCCTCTCGGTCTGTCGGCTCCGGACACCGATCAAGCGGATATTCCTTCCCCATCTGCTGCCATTTATAAACGCCCATTCTGTGATAAGGCAGCAGTTCCATTTTCCTCACATTGCTAAGTGCCCCGATGAACTCCCCGAGTTCAAATAAATCCTTATAGTCATCCGTCCAACCGGGAACTAGCACGTGGCGAATCCAGACAGGCTTCTTCCTTTCATTTAAAAAAGTCGCGAATCGCTTAATACGGTCATTTGGCTGCGCCGTAAGCGCGATGTGCTTTTCCGGATTGATCTGCTTCAGATCCAGCAGCACCAAATCGGTTGCACTTAATAGCTCCTCCGCATGACTAGGTTCGCAGAAACCGTTCGAATCCAGCACGGTATGGAGTCCCCAGCGCCGTTTGCACTCGGCAAACAAGCGGGCCACGAAGGGAGCCTGCAGCGTTGGCTCTCCTCCCGTTACCGTAATGCCCCCGCCTGAACGGCGATAGTACTCCAGGAACGGCTCCACCTCCCGGAGAATCTCATCGACACCCATCTGCCTGCCGGCATTCATTTCCCATGAATCCGGATTATGGCAGTAATGGCACTTCAGCGCGCAGCCCTGCATGAAAAGGACAAAGCGGATGCCCGGACCGTCAACGGTGCCAAACGTATCGAAGGAATGTATGCGTCCTTTCATCGGTCTGCACCCCCTCTCATTCATTTACATCGTGCCGTGGAACGTACGATGGATCACATCAAGCTGCTGTTCACGGGTCAGCTTGATAAAGTTTACGGCGTAGCCCGACACCCGAATCGTAAGCTGCGGATACTGTTCCGGATGTTCCATGGCATCCAGAAGCTGTGCACGGTCGAATACATTAATATTTAGATGATGACCTTGATTCGCCATATAGCCATCGAGCAGCGATACCAGATTCGTGATGCGAGCCTCTTCCTCGCGTCCCAAAGCTTTAGGCACGATGGAGAACGTATTGGATATACCGTCCAGGCAATGCTCGTAAGGAATCTTAGCTACGGTGGCGAGCGATGCAAGCGCTCCTTTCCGGTCGCGTCCATGCATGGGATTGGCGCCTGGCGCGAAGGGTTCGCCGGCTTTGCGGCCATCCGGTGTGCTGCCTGTTTTCTTGCCATACACAACGTTCGAGGTGATGGTCAATACAGACATCGTCGGCACGGATTCGCGATACATCTTATGCTTGCGAATCTTGTTCATGAACGTTTCGGTCAATTGAACGGCGATAGTGTCTACACGATCGTCATTGTTGCCGTACTGCGGATATTCGCCTTCAATTTCAAAATCGATGGCGATTCCTTTGTCATTGCGAATTGGACGGACCTTCGCATATTTGATCGCGCTTAGCGAGTCGGCGACCACCGAAAGTCCTGCAATGCCCGTAGCCATCGTACGAACAATTTCACGGTCATGAAGCGCCATCTCCAGACGTTCATAGCAGTACTTATCATGCATGTAGTGAATGACGTTCAACGTGTTCACATACAGCTTCGCCAGCCATTCCATAATGATGTCGAATTTCTCGGCGACTTCTTCGTAATCGAGCACCTCGGATGTAATCGGCGCAAGCTCCGGTCCAACCTGCAATCCAAGCTTCTCGTCTACCCCGCCGTTGATCGCATAGAGCAGCGCTTTGGCCAAGTTGGCGCGAGCACCAAAGAACTGCATCTGCTTGCCGATCCGCATCGCGGATACGCAGCAGGCGATTCCGTAATCATCCCCGTAGTACGGGCGCATCAGGTCATCGTTTTCGTACTGGATCGAGCTGGTCTCCGCCGACACCTTCGCGCAGTACTTTTTAAATCCTTCCGGCAGCGCTGTCGACCACAGCACAGTCAGATTCGGCTCTGGAGCAGGTCCCAGATTGTACAAGGTGTGCAGGAAGCGGAACGAGTTCTTCGTTACGCGCGCCCGGCCGTCCAGCCCCATTCCCCCAATGGACTCCGTCACCCATGTAGGGTCTCCGCTGAACAGCTCGTTATAGTCCGGCGTACGAAGGAATTTAACGATTCGAAGCTTCATGACAAAATGGTCGATCAGCTCCTGTGCCGCTTCTTCGGTAAGCGTACCCTCCCGTAAATCCCGCTCCATGTAGATATCGAGAAAGCTCGATACGCGTCCCAAGCTCATTGCCGCGCCATTCTGCTCCTTAGTCGCCGCCAAATAGGCAAAGTATAACCATTGTACGGCTTCGGCGGCATTCACAGCCGGCTCCGATATATCGCAGCCATACGTTTTGGCCATTTGCTTCAGCTCATCCAGGCTGCGAATCTGTTCGGAAATCTCTTCGCGCAGCCGAATGATATCTTCGGTTATCGAATCGACCTCCAGTTGAAGGAGCTCCTTCTGCTTCGCCTCGATCAGACGATTGACCCCATAGAGGGCTACGCGTCTGTAGTCGCCGATAATGCGCCCGCGGCCGTAAGCATCCGGCAGCCCTGTAATGATAGCCGCTTTACGCGCCGTCTTCATCTCCGTCGTGTAGGCATCGAACACGCCCTGGTTATGCGTTTTGCGAATATCGGTAAACACCTGTATCATTTCTTGCGGAAGCTTGAATCCATACGCATCGCAAGCATCGATCACCATGCGGATTCCTCCGTAGGGCTGAACGGAACGCTTCAGCGGGGCATCCGTTTGCAGTCCTACGATCTTCTCCATCTCCTTGGCAATATAGCCGGGGGCGTGCGATGTAATCGTGGATACGGTATCGACATCGACGTCCAGCACGCCGCCATTTTCCCGTTCTTTAGTGGTGAGAACGCTGATCATACGCCAAAGCTCTGCCGTCGCCTCCGTAGGTCCTGCAAGGAATGCATGATCATCTGTATAGACCGTGATGTTTTTATCGATAAAGTCCTTAACGTCAATGCTCTTGCTCCACTCGCCACCGACAAAGCCTCTCCAGCTTTCCATCTTAACAGCAGTTTCTTGTATGGCCATGATGACACCTCCTGAATGTACTTGAACTTAATCAAATTTCCCGTAAAAAGCGTTCCGGTATACGTCCGCCAGTTCTATGACTAACGGCATCCGCGGATTGGCGGTTGTGCATTGATCCTCGAACGCCCGGTCCGCCAAATAATCTACACGCGATTCGAACTGCTCGGCCTGGAAGCCCAGGTCCTGAAACTTCTCGGGAATGCCAAGCGTTTTGTTCAACTTGCGAACCGCTTCGATCAGGCTGTTCACGCCTTCCTCCGTCGTCTTCGCAGGGAGCCCCAGCATACGGGCAATCTCGGCATATCGCCGATCTGCAATAAAGTGATCGTATTTAGGGAACGAAGTAAACTTCGTCGGTTTCTTAGCATTGTAGCGTATGACATGCGGCATTAAAATCGCATTCGTGCGTCCATGCGCCGTGTGGTATTCACCGCCCCATTTATGGGCCAAGCTATGATTGATCCCAAGGAAAGCGTTAGCGAATGCCATTCCGGCAATCGTCGATGCGTTATGCATCTTCTCGCGGGCGATCGGATCTCCAGTCGCAAAGGACTTCTCCAGGTTCTGGAACACCAGCTCAATCGCCTTCATCGCCAAGCCGTCCGAGTAATCGTTAGCCATGACCGATACGTAAGCTTCTATCGCATGGGTAAGGACGTCCATGCCCGTATCGGCTACCGCTGTTTTCGGAAGGCTGTATACATAATCCGGATCTATGATCGCTACATCCGGCGTCAGCTCATAATCGGCAAGCGGATACTTCGTGTTCCCTTTTTCCTTATCTGTGATGACAGCGAAAGAAGTGACTTCCGAGCCCGTGCCCGATGTCGTTGGAATCGCGACGAACTTCGCCTTGCGCCCCAGCCGCGGATATTTGTAAACCCGTTTCCGGATATCCATGAATTTCTGCTTCAGTGCATCAAAGCTCGTATCCGGATATTCATAGAACAGCCACATCGCTTTGGCAGCATCCATCGGTGACCCGCCGCCCAGTGCGATAATGCAATCCGGGTTAAAGCTGGCCATCTGCGCCCGGCCCCGTTCAACCGTTTCTACCGACGGATCGGGCTCCACATCCGAGAATACTTCGATGTAAACCGGGAGCTGGCGTTTGCGAAGATAATACTCCACCCGCTCTACGTAGCCGAGCTTCACCATCATCGGATCCGTAACAATCATGACCCGCGTAATGTCCGGCATTTTCTCCAGATACTGCGTTGCTCCTTTTTCAAAATAAATTTTTGGCGGTATTTTAAACCACTGCATATTGACGGTCCGGTAAGCGACCCGTTTCAAGTTAATCAAATTAACCGCACTGACGTTAGAAGTCGTGGAGTTATGTCCATAAGAACCGCAGCCCAGTGTCAGAGAAGGCAGGTTCGTGTTGTAAATATCGCCGATCGCTCCGTGCGTGGAAGGCGAATTCACAATAATGCGTCCTGTTTGCAGTTTATCGGAGAAGGCCCCGATGACTTTTTCGTTCTGCGAATGAATGACCGATGAATGTCCCATTCCGCCAAACTTGACGATCTCTACGGCCCTCTCAATGCCTTGCTCTGCATTCTTCACTTTGTAGCAAGCGAGTACAGGACTTAACTTCTCGGCCGATAATGGGAAGGCCTCGCCTACGCCCGCTAATTCAGCCACTAATATTTTGGTTGCCGATGGAACGTTGATGCCCGCCATTTCGGCGATTTTAACAGCGGATTGGCCTACGATAATCGCGTTAACCGCACATTTTTCAGTGTTAATCACCAGCCCCGAGACAGCTTCCGTTTCTTCTTTGTTCAAAAAATAGCAACCTTGCTCAGTCATCAGCTTTTTGGTATCCACAAATATCGATTCTTCAATAATAACAGCCTGCTCCGATGCGCAAATCATGCCGTTGTCGAACGTTTTGGAAAGGATCAAATCGTTGACAGCCTGCTGCAAATTGGCCGATTTTTCAATGAAACACGGCACATTGCCTGGTCCTACCCCCAGAGCCGGTTTGCCGGTACTGTAAGCCGCCTTTACCATGGATGATCCCCCCGTGGCAAGCACCAGGGCAACATCCGGGTGGTTCATCAGGAGCTGCGTAGCCTCTACGGATGGATGTACAACCCATTGCATGCAATGCTCAGGCGCACCAGCTTTCACAGCCGCATCAAGCAATGTTGCTGCTGCCGCAGCGCTTGATTGTTGAGCCGAGGGGTGAAAGGCGAAAATGATAGGATTCCGGGTTTTCGTCGCGATTAACGACTTGAACATGGTCGTTGATGTCGGGTTCGTGACAGGCGTTACCCCAGCGATAACCCCAACCGGTTCAGCAACCATCTGATAGTTCTCGTACGAGTTTTCTTCAATAACGCCTACCGTTTTATTGTTTTTAATGCTGTGATAAATGTATTCCGTAGCGAACAGATTTTTCGTAATCTTGTCTTCGTAGACGCCGCGTCCCGTTTCCTCCACAGCCAGCTTTGCGAGTGCCATATGCCGATCGACGCCGGCCAGCGCCATCTGTTGAACGATGTGATCGACTTGCGCTTGATCCAGCTTCAGAAATTGCTGCTGAGCTTGTTTAGCTCGAGCCACCAGTTGATTGACTTCTTCCCCGGCCGAGATTTTTTCGGTTGCTTTCGCTTCTTTCGTTGCCATACGCCATCCACTCCTTTATATTGTCAAAAATGTGTGCCATGCTTTGTTGTTATGCTTTTAGCTTAAGCCGAATCGAAATCCCAAACTATGATTAATGTCACAGTTGGTAACCGTTCTTCATGAACAATTTGTGAATATTTTCACAATATAATTGATGAGAAATCCTCTAGCGAGGCTTATCCAGGATAGGCGACAGTTTGAGTTATCAATCCTGCCGCCGCTTTTACCCAAAAAAGCACCGAATCACTTGTTACTGCTTCGAAGCTTCCCACCGGCTCATTGCCTCAAAATCCTCAATCGACTTTATACTGGACACAAAATTCAAGTCGACACCGTTCTCGTACAAAAACCGGTCATCCTGTTCGCTCCAAAAGACATGCTTCAGCAAAGCAGAGATCTGCGTTTCCCCCTGATGAAGAAGCGGAACGATATGCGAGGCGCACATCCGATCATAAACGGCGTGTAAAGGATAAATCTCCCCAGCGATCAAAGGCACTACAGCTTCAAAACCATCACGCTTCCTTTCCAGCATTAACTCCGCCGCTTTACTGGAAATGAATGGCATATCGCACCCAACTACCCACACAGAAGCGTGCTTCGCAAGAGACAATGCAGCGTGCAGCCCTCCAAGAGGGCCATGACCTTCATAAAAGTCGGTAATAATTCGTACCGATCGATTAACTATATTTAAAAAAGGCTTAGGATCATGGGTAACAACAATCAATTCGTCACATAAATCCCGCATACGATCCAATTGCCTCGCAATCATTGGTTTTCCGCCAAAAGGAAGGAGTGCCTTCAGCTCTCCCTTCATTTGACGATTTGTTCCACCTGCCAAAACAACTCCTGAAAGCATCGCCATCACTTCTCCTTTTCTGATTCGTATAGTTTCACCTTAGACAAAATAATGGACTGTGTAAGTGAAGAATGTCACACTGCCGACAAATGTGATTGTGATGTAAATCACATCGATAGATAGGAAAGATGGATATACTATATTAACTATTAATGATTTAGGAACGGAGCGATCATGCCAATGAATATATCGAACAGTTCAACTGAATCCAATGTCCGGAACACGGAATGTTTTTCTGCTGACAACCTCATGAAATTGCAGCAAATTATGTACGAGACCAAAGCTGTTAGCGGTTCGCATTTATTTTGGGAAGGCGACCCTGCCGACAAGTTGTATTTCATTAAAAGCGGGAGAATTAAAATGACAAAATCTTCGGATGAAGGCAGACAATTCATCTTATATATGTATCAGGAAGGTGACATGTTCGGACAAATAGATCCATTTCGCAAGTCTTCCCATGTGTTTAACGCAGTCATTATCGAAGATAGTATAGTTGGAGTTATCCTTCAGAAAGATTTGGAAGTACTGCTGTGGCAAAACGGGGACCTTGCAGTGGAATTCATGAAATGGATGGGGCTTGTTCATCGTATGACCCAGACTAAATTCCGTGATTTAATGATGTTCGGCAAGCAAGGCGCACTCTGTTCACTGCTGATCAGGCTGGCCAATACCTACGGTGTTGAACATGAGAACCACATTTGGATATCAAAGACTCACACAAACACCGAATTCGCCGATATGATCGGGGCTACCCGGGAGAGTGTGAATCGGATCCTGAGTGAATTGCGTAGAGAAAATGCGATTGCGATTGAGAATGGTCACATTGTTGTAAAAGACCTACCATACTTGCGCGACATATGTCACTGCGAGGGATGCCCTAAGGATATTTGCAGAATGTAATAACCGCATCTAAACGTTAGTCACCCTTCCAAAAACATCCCCTGCCCCATGCGCTGTTGCGCATAAAGCAAGGGATGTTTTCAAACACCTATGGCTATCTTCTTGTTTTAGTCATATCGCTGAACATGGCGGCAAAGCATTTGATTTCTCCTGCATCGTTACGGATACTATTAATGGTTAGCCATTCTAGATATACTTCTCCATTTTTGCGCCGGTTCCATATTTCCCCCTGCCAGCTTCCGGTATTTGTCAAAGATGCCCACATGCCCGTGTAAAAAGCAGCATCCTGCTTACCCGATTTCAGTAAGCTCGGCGATTTACCAACAGCCTCTTCAGCCATGTATCCGGTAACTTCGGTAAATGGGCCGTTTACAGATTGAATAACGCCTTTAGCATCAGTGACCATTATTCCTTGGGATGTTTGATCCAAAATGCTTAAGGTTAAACTCATCTTCTCCTGATAGAACATCCAGATCACAAGAATTAAGCTTGCCAGAGCCACCTCGGACAACGCCATAAATCCGATCGCATAATGCCCGGTCAATTTGAAGATCGCCGATAAGATTAGCGGTGGAAAAAACCCGCCTAAGCCTCCCATAGCCGAAATAAGTCCATTCGCAATTCCCGCTTGCTTCGAGAAGTACAGCGGAACAAGCTTGAAAATGGTGCCGTTCCCTGTTCCCGCGCACAGTGCTATTGTTAAACATCCTACCGTATAGATTTCAATTGACGGAGCAAATGATAAGATAACGGCCGACAGGGTTAATCCACCAAAAACAATCATCAGGATTTTGAATGGGTTCCATCTGTCTCCCATCCAGCCGCCAACAGGTCTCATGATGGTAGCCAGAACAATGAATCCGGCTGTGCGGATGCCTGCATCTACTTTGGTTAATTCGAAATGGGTAACTAGAAAGTTAGGCAAATAGACGGTAAATGCGACAAACGAGCCGAAGGTAATGAAGTAAAATAAGCATAATAGCCATAATCTTTCGTTTCGGTAAACCCCTTTAATCTGGTCCGACAAAGAAGTGACGATTTTAGGCTCCTTCTTATCCCCCAAGATAAAGTTAATGGCTATAAAGATACCAAGAAGCAAGCCATACATAAGGACTGTCTTTTCCCAGCCAATATAATTTGCAACCACCGGCGCTGAGAAAGCGGTTATCGCGGTGCCCAAATTTCCTATCCCATAGATCCCGTTCACAAGCCCATGCTTCTCTTTCGGGTAGTACTTCGGCAGAGAGGTAACCCCAACGGAAAATACCGCTCCGCCAATTCCTAGAACCATCCCCCCCATAATCAGGTCTATGAAGGAGTCCGCTATGCTAAGCCAGTATATCGGTGCCAGCAGCAGCAGAAAACTAATGACGAACAACTTGCGAGCGCCGTACCGATTGGTCCAATAACCCACCGGAATACGCAACAAGGAACCAAACAGTATGGGTGTGGCTGTAACCCAGGCTAACTGACCGGCACTTAATGAAATGTCCTCTTTAATAAATGAGATCAAAGAAGACAGTATGACCCAAACCATAAAACCTAGAATAAGACTGAGTGTCTGAACTGATAATTGAAGTTTATTACCGTTCATGGTTAATCCCTTCCCTTCTGTGCAGATGCGAATTTTGTTTACCTGACTTGTAAGCTTATTAAACCATCCAAAGCGCATAAGCCGCAGTGACCTTTATCACACGGGAATGGCTGAATCGGAAACCTGCCATTTAGCCCAGAATGAAGACGATCGATCTTTAGTGGCATGAACTAATAATGGAATTGGCAATGACAAAAAAGGAGAAATTAAATAATTCCCCCTGGATGATGCGCTTGACCATATGATCTTGAGCTAGTCCAATGAGTTACTCTACTGAAGCGTCCTCAAAAAATATCCAATAGGTTAGCTTGCCTTTGAGATCATGAGAAACAAAATGATGTCTTCCGTCGCCGCTTTGTTCCAGCTTTGTTGCGTTTTCATCAAATACAGGGACGGCTAAGAACTGCGAAGGCTTCAAATAAAACTGCACGAAATTTCGGTCGTCTGATACCCTCGCTTCAAACAAGGATGGATACGGCTTTGGTTTCGTTTGCTCTTCTCCCGAATGATCTTCAATCCACACCTCTATTGGACGTCCCAAATACGAGGATAAGCCTTTTTCCCATTCCCATTCCATAATGATCCCTCTGATTCCATTTCAATTTTTGCCGCAATGGCTGCAGCTTTCATGAGCTTCTTTGATATCGAGCTGAATCCGGTAGCCTTGCAGCCAGGCCATGAATTGCGGCCCTGCATTCGCTTCTAAATAAGCAACGATATCCTCCTCACACTGCCACTTCGCCATACCTTTAACTTCCGCTACAACAATATCTACTTGGTCATTTTCTTGCTTCCCTTCCGTATACCAGCTTCCCATGCCGGAAAAAAGACGATCTAATTGCTGCTGAACGGCCTGCTCGAAATGGTGTTCCGGTTCCGGTTCATGTTCGCGTATAAAGCATAAATCCAAAAAGAACTCCGCGTTCATTTTGCTTTACCTTCCTTCTTATAAATGTATAAAGCAATAGGGAACAGAACAATATTCAATACCGAAAACAAAATAACCAGCTCGTATTTTTGATGGAAATAATGATTGACCACATATTGGGTACAGACGATATTTAAAAATAGGATCATACACAACAATATGACGCCTCTGTAGCTACGCTTCATAGCGCTTCACTCCCGTTGCAAATACGGCATCGTTTTCTACAGCTATAACAATTTCGGGAAGCGGCCTTCTAGGCGGGCCTGCCGTCGGCTTGCCCGATTTCGGATCAAAGTAACCATGATGACAAGGGCAGACCATTTTCTCTTCCTCGCCGCTCCAGAAGACGGGGCATTTCAAATGCGTACAAGCATTCTGATACGCCTTGTACTCGTTTTCTCCCAATCGAATGAGCAAAGCGGATTCATGTTCGCTCGGATACGAAAATTCAACCGCTTCGCCTATTGGCAAGGAAGCAATATCGACAATCTTCTTTTTCGCATGGCTTTTTGTGCTAAGTCCCATCAGTTCTTTGGCCGCCAATCCGCCCCAAGGCAGGGTGGAAACCGCGAATACGCCCGCTGCGCCAACCATCGTCTTCATAAACCCGCGCCGATCCAGAAGCCGTTCATTCTGTTTATGGATGTTATGGGTGTAATTATCTTCATCAAACGGAATCTTATTATTTTTGCCTTTATCCTTTTCCATTTGCTAATCCCCCTTAAAATAGCTTTTGTTTACCTTGCAAAATACCGGGGAGACTGATCTTCACATTCGTCTCTCCTTCCAGCGGATCGAAAGGCTGATGGCTGGAGAGCCATTTTCCAAGACGGTGCTGCTCTTGTTTCATCGCCAGTTCATCCTCTGTGATCCATTGCAGCGTATTTGTCGGACACACGGATGCGCACATAGGAGGTATTCCTTCTTTGGTCCGGTCATAGCAGAGGTCGCACTTGTACATCAAATTCTGCTCTTCGTCAAATTTCGGGATACCGTACGGACAAGCAATCGTACAGTTCTGGCAGCCGATGCATTTCTCTACCATCGCGGACAATACGGCGCCTTCCGGTGTAATCTGTATGGCTTGCGCCGGACAGCTTCTGGCACACGCAGGATTAACGCAGTGCAGGCACATAAGCGGTATCGTTTGCCGATTCACCAGCGGATTGACATCATATACATAATTGCGGTTGCGCTCATCATGGCCGCCGCACTGCGTGCATGCCGCCAGACAGCTCCGGCAGCCAATACAGTTGTCCATTTCGATATAAAGTAATTTCTTCACCGTACTGCCTCCCCTCCAACTGCGATTTTTTCAATTTGAGCCGCACAAACCTTAAACTCAGGCATACGGGACATCGGATCCAGAGCAGGAATGGTCAATAAATTAATCGACTGCTCGTGACCGAAATGGTATGGTACGAAAACAGTGTCCTTACGGATCGCTTCTATTATCATCACCTTAAAATGCGCCTCTCCGCGCCGCGTGAACAATCGCACGACTTCATCATGCTCGATGCCGTACTGCCTTGCTGTTTCCGGATGAACCTCCACATAAGGCTCCGGACACATATCATGCAGGAATTGTATTCTTCGTGTCTGATTCCCGGATAGATAGTGATAGACTACCCTTCCCGTCGTTAAGCGAAGCGGATATTGCTCGCAAGGCTCCTCGGCCGGGGGACGGTAGGGAAGCGCGCAAATCAGGGCTTTCCCGTCCGAATGGTAATATTGCTGATCAAGGAACATATATGGCGTTCCCATATCGTCTTTATCCTTGCAGGGCCAGAAAACACCATTTTGCTTCTCGATTTTATCCCATGTCGCGCCGTAGTAATCCGCATATCCGCCTTTGGAGGCTAATCGGAATTCCTCCGCCACCTTTTCGGCCGACGTTAGATGAGAGAAGTATTTGCCACGGCCCAGCCGTTCCGCAAGCTCGACCTCAATTAACCAGTCCGGCTTCGATTCGCCAATTGGCTCCTGGGCTTTGTTGATTTTAATAATTCTGCCTTCCAAATTGGTTACCGTTCCTTCATCCTCCGACCATGTGACGGAAGGAAGCACAACATCGGCGAATTCGGCCGATTCGGATAAGAATATGTCCGCACAAACCATAAAGTCCAAATTTTTCAATGCCGCTTTGACATAATTTAAATTAGGCGCCGATACCGCGGGATTCGAACAGAGCAGGTACAGGCCTCTGATCGTTTTATTTTGCATTAAATCAAACATTTCATAGGCAGATACCCCAGGCTGCGGCATTTCTTCCGGCTCAATCCCCCATACGTTGCATACCTCTCTAACATGCTTCGGATTCGTTATCTTGCGGTAGCCCGGCAGCGCATCCGCCTTCTGGCCATGCTCGCGCCCCCCTTGGCCGTTTCCTTGTCCCGTTAGCGTAGCAACGCCCGATTTAGGACGACCGATCTTCCCCGTAACCAAGCACATATTGGTGTAGGCCGATACATTATCCGATCCTCTGGTCTGCTGCTCGATTCCGCGGGCAAACATAACGATCGCATTCGGCGCCTTTCCGTAAATCTCTGCCGCGCGAATCAATTTGTCAGGCGCTACGCCTGTTATTTCACTCGTATATTCCGGCGTAAACTTGCTGACGAGCTCCTTTGTTTCTTCGAAGCCGTTCGTATGGGCCTGAACGAACGTTTCATCCGCATAACCATTCTGAATGAGAAGATTAACCATACAGTTCGCCAGAGCCAAATCGGTTCCCGGCTTAAGATCCAAATGAATGTCAGCCCGCCTCGCGAGCGGCGTTTCCCTCGGGTCTACAACAATCAGGTAGCCTCCGCGATTTTGCACCTCCCAAACCCGAAACATGGATGTAGGATGACATTCCGCCGTGTTGCTGCCCGCGATAAACAAGCAATCCGTTTCGTGAATATCCGTCCAAGGCAGTGTAGAACCGCGGTCTACACCAAAGCTCCTAAGAAATCCTGCCGCTGCGCTCGACATGCAGAAACGGCCGTTATAATCAATGTAGCGTGTCTGCAAGGCGACCCTTGCAAACTTTCCGGTTAGATAGCACTTTTCATTCGTCATCGACACTCCGCTGTAGACAGATAACGAATCTTTGCCATACTGAGCCTGCAGCGCTTTAAATTTATGCACGATCAGATCGTAAGCCTCTTCCCAGCTTGCTTCCCGAAACCCTTCCTTCGTTCCTTTCTTCGACGCGTCATCCCGGATCAATGGCCGCAGCAAGCGGTCATCATGGTTCGTCTGCTGATAAGCCGTAACGCCTTTGGGACACATTTTGCCCAGTGTCACCGGCCAGTCATATCTGGGCTCCACACCGATGATGGTGTTTTTATCTGTATCTACTCTTAAATTCATACCGCATTGCATGCCGCAATATGAGCAGTGAGTCGGAACTAATTTTTCTTTAGGATGATGGATGTTTGGTATTTCTTTGTAAAATTTATCCTTTAGCATTCTGGTTGGCCTCCTTGACCTTGATCTGGTGGGTTGGGACTCCAGCGAATCTCGACATGCGGTATTTGCGTCTGCAAGGAAGGCACAGCTCAGCCAGGTGAAAACCGTCCTTCATGGCAAACTCGATATCATTTTGCTTCAACACTTGAATGACATCGCTCGATTGCTCCGCAGAAACGAAGCCGGTACCGCACACCTTGCATGCCTTCATCTGCTGCTTGCCATAATGCTCGCGATAGTTTTTAGCGAACACGCTGAGCGGACGGATTGGAATATGCGCCAGCTTGCCGAAAGGCAAATAAATCAGGGTCAGGATGACAGACCACTGGTGAATCAAGGTGATGACCGGATGCCCCCATCCATGAAGGAAGATATTGCTGCCGGTCAGCATTAAACCGGTAATACTGATAAACAGAAGCAAGTATAGCGGAAGAAAGTCGTAAACGAATGTTTGTTCCGCTCTTGCCTGCATATTTTTGATGCGGCGGTACAACGCCATGCATACGCCGGCAATGACCATAAACGCTGTAATATTTAAAGCATTGTAAAAGAGAAAGGCAATCCACCCGTCGGCCTTCACCCTCATTAAATCGAGTCCGAAACCGACAACCGTATACCTGCCGTTATCATCCATCGTGAAATACATCCATCCGAAGACCAGAGGAAAAGTGACGAATGCCGAGAGAATGCAGCCCCAGCCTAGCAGCACATGCTGCGTCCAACGATACACACCGCGATTCCAAATGAAACGATAGGTAGCTAAATGCTCGACTGAGGTTTGTGGAGTGCTTTTACGAAATAACAGCTTGATGCCCTTCTTAATGATTAATTTGGTTGGAGGCCTCTCCGCCCAGGCAATAAAACGATAGAAGAAACCGCCAATAAATACGATTGTACCGACCATATATCCATATAGCGCCAGATCGATATGCGTGAAAAACCGAGTTCCGATATAAACTAGGACAAGAAGTGAAACTATTGTCAGAAAGTACATTTTCGCGAATTTTGTTGCAAAGGCAATTTTCATAGCAAATTCTCCTCGTCTTTATTTTCTATTCTCATTAAACCACCGTCGCACCTTGATCGCTGTGACGTTTATCACATCAAGGCCGATCCGTGATTAGTGTTCAAAAAAAAAAAAACAATTTCTCCTCAGCTATCAGAAGAAATTGTATATATAGATGATCATGATCCTGTTGTCTTCCTACCAGGTGATCCACGGCTTCGAGCCTGGTCCCGAGCTGTTCAACATATCAATAAACGGGATCGCATACGCGAATAAGATCAAGATAATCAGCAATCCCATCCATACCCGCCACCGTTCAAATAATTTTGGGGTTTGCTCTGCGGTTTCCATTGCCTCGCCGATCGGGTACTCCGTAAAACCTTTAGGAGCTCGCAAAAGGGCAACCACGTTATAGATCATGAGTAAAACGGCAATAAATAAGATTGTACCTCCAATAGCCATCACAACGTGATAAGGCATCCACAATAAAGCGTCGGGGTGATCCTGATACGTCGTATACGCGGTACGCCGCGGTGATCCGAATAGCCCAACCGTATGCATCGAGCCGGACATGAAGAACATGCCTGCGAGCCAGAGTATCGTTTGAATGATACCTAAGCGATTCATTCCCGGCGTAAGCACCCGATTGGTAATCGCTGGAATTAGCCAGTAAGCAATACCGAAGAAGGTAAGCGCCACACTGGTTGCAACCGTCAAATGGAAATGGCCTGTGACCCAAAGCGTATTATGCACGACTCCGTTCATCTGATTGCTTGCGTTGATGATCCCGCCTGCGCCTGCCGGAATAAAGATCAGCATCCCCATAAAAGGAGCAAAGAAACGCACATCCTTCCAAGGCAGTACCTTAAGCCAACCAAACAAGCCTTTTGTTCCTTTTGACCTGCCGTTCAGCTCGAATGTCGCGAATAATGAGAATGCGGTCATGAGCGAAGGGACGACAACCATAAAAGTCAGTACGACCTGAATGTATTTCCAAAGCGGTGAAATGCCGGGCTCCATGAGCTGATGATGAAAACCGACGGGAATCGAAAACAGCAATAACAGCAAAAAAGAGAGCCTTGCAAGCGCATCACTGAAAATTTTGCCTCCAATTATTTTAGGAATAATGACATACCAGTAAATATAGGCGGGCAGCAGCCAGAAATAAACTAAAGGATGTCCAAAATACCAGAACAAGGTGCGGCTGACCATCACATCTATTTTATCTACCCATCCGAACGACCAAGGAATAAATTGCAGGAGCACCGTGGCCGCTACACCAATCGTCGCAACAAGCCACATTAGCATCGTTACAACGGCCATGAATGAAAACAAGGGAGACAGTTTCCCCTGATGTTTCTTTCTCCAGCAGCGATATTGATGAAAGATACCGAAGCCGCTCAGCCAGCTGCCCACCACAACGAGAGCTAGCGCAATATAAAAATACGGAGAAGCCTTCATCGGAGCATAAAACGTATAGAGGACCGTCGCTTTGTTGAGCAGGATTACAATCGTAGCGATCGCCGTTCCTATCGTCATGAGTAGAAAACCCGCCCAACCGAGCCGTCTCGCTAGAGGGAGAAGCTTTCCACCCAGAGTCTTAGCCACACCCGAATACAAAAATCCAATAATGAAAAAAGTCGTGAAAATTAACGCCATTAAAACGCCATGCGCAGTAAGCAGCTGGTAGTAGCCAATTCCGGCAGGAAGCGTAATCATGCCGCCTCGTACTAACCCCTGCAGCACCCCGGCTATGCCTCCTAGAAGCAGTGCGCTGAACGCCACAATGAGATGCGCGAGAACAATATTCGAATCTCTGCGGTCAAAGCCTGTAAGACTCTGTTGAAGCATCTTGATCATCCCTTCTATTTCACTATAATCGTTGTGGACATATATTCGTGTCCGGCTCCGCAATACTCATTGCAAAGGATCAAATATTCGCCCGGTTTGTCAAAGGTATAGCTCAAATGGTTGACCTCGCCCGGAACAACCATCATATTCACATTTGTCCCCGGAATTTGAAAGCCATGAACGACATCGCTGCTCGTAATTTGAAAATGAATCGTCGCTCCTGCAGGCACTTCCAGCTTTTCCGGCTTGTACCCGAATGCAAACGCCACCATGTAGGCGTTATACTCGTTCTCTCCGATCCTCTCTAAGCCAGGGTTATCGAAAGGAGCCGTTTCATCCACTTTCTCCGGATCGATCGAATGGTGATGTCCGGTCGGTGGCTGCATGCCCATCGCAAATGCGCCTACCCCTATTACTCCAAGGAACACAATGAGCATCGTGATCCCAAACATGATCCAAATTTTCTCCAACCGATGAATATGCATGTTTCATTACCCCCTATATAAAAATAATATAAATACGCTAAGCCATGTGACGATAAGAAAACCTCCCAAAAGCATTACGGATACAAACGTTCCCTTAAGTGAATGTTCTTCGTGAGATTGCAATGGCTTCGGTTTCTTTCCCATCCTGTATACCCCCGTTTCCAACTTTTTTTCGTTGTAATTATTGTACGTTCAACGATGTCTCGGTATCTGTGATAATGATCACAAATGCTCTCAATTGTTTGTGTCTTTTTTATTGCGATTGCCGTCAAAAAACAGCCCCCACCACGCGAACATGATGAGGGCAGACGTATACAGCAGCTATTGTTGTTAAAAAATCGGCATGCAAGCGGCGAAACATGCAGGAAGGCGGCGTCCTCACTTTCAACGCTATTTATTCAACAATTAATTTACCGGTCATTTTATTATGGCCCGCCCCGCAGAAAATCGAACATATGTAAGCAAACTCTCCGGTTTTGTCGGCAACAAACGAAATGGTTTTATTGCCTTGCACTTCTTTCTTATAGCCTTCCACTACAACGGCATGATTACCTTGCGAGTTTTTTAGGGTCAGCTTTACTGTATCGCCTTTGTTTACCTTGATTTCTTTTAGATCGAATTCGAAATTTTTGGCATCGATCGTAAACTCCTTCACCGCTCCGCTTACGTTAGTATTTGCATTTGTATTCGTTTCTCCCTTGCTCTCCTCCGCTTTGCCGCATGCTGACACAATCAATACGACTGCAACGATTAGACACATAGCCAACATCCACTTCTTCATCCTGTTCTCCTCCTGTAATTTAAGCTAAGAAGGCTTATAGCCCTTCTTGGTCTGTGAATTAACCTCATTATAAGTAAACGACTCGCTTCTCACTATGATCTTTATCACACTGCCACTCACTACAATCAAGCAGTTGCTTCATCTTCGCTCTAGCTTCTTCAACGATGGCCTCAATGTCCCCCCTTGCGGGAGAATCCAAATGGATACCGACCAATACAGCAACTGTATGGCCTATGGCAAGAGCCGCCGTCTCTGCCAATTCGGACGCCAGGTCCCCCTCACGATGGCCGGGAAGCGAAAGAACATTTACAATGGCATGCTTATCATCCGATACATACGCTGTTGCTACTGCTCCGATGTGGGCTGCACCCCCTGTAACAAGAAACACGATATCCTGTCCCATAGCAGATAATTTGATTTCAATCGTATCCGATCGTTTCGAGCTAAGCTGTTGGGCAAACGTTCTCGAGTCCTCCATGAATAGCCAACTCATATTCTTTTATAATATTATCAACTATGACTTGTACAGGTAATATATCTTTTATTTCGTGAACTCTAGCGCCGGCAAAAACCAGCCCGGTATCCGTATCCCCTAAGGTCGTCTTTATGAGGGAATCCAATGTGCAAAATTGATAGGAACAATGTTTAAGGCAGTCATAGCACTTAGCAATCTTTAACTTTTTACCTCCGCTGATCAATGCCGTAAATTGATTTTTAATCGCCCGACCTTGCAAACCAACCGTAGTTTTCACGAGTACGGTATCACCCTCATTACAATCTACATACTTTTGCTTCACTGACTGATGCGCATCGCATTCGATGCTCGCGACAAAACGGGTTCCGATCTGTACTCCGGCAGCACCCATTTGAATAGCTTTGGCTACATCCTGTCCATAAAGTATGCCTCCGGCAGCGATAACAGGAATATTCACGGCCTCTACCACTTCTGGAAGAATATCAAACAAAGGCCTGTCCGTCCCCAAATGTCCACCCGCTTCACAGCCTTCTACGACTACAGCAGAGGCACCTAATTTTTCAGCTAGCTTTGCCAATTTGGCTGACGACACAATAGATATGATGGGTACATTATAATCCCTCCCCCATGCATACATATCTCGGGAAAATCCGGCTCCGGAAATAATAAAATCCACCTTTTCTTCCATGGCAGCTTTTATCGTTTCTGCAAAATCATTCATCGCAAACAACACGTTAACTCCTATATAACCGTTGCCATTTGTAAGTTCCCTTGCTTTACGGATATGGTTTCTCAATTCCTCGATAGGAATTGCTGTTCCAGAAATAATACCGATTCCTCCAGCATTTGCTACAGCCGAGGCCAATCCGCTTAAGGAGATACGTACCCCCATTCCCCCTTGGATAATCGGAAATTTTGGTCTCATATGTGCAATTTGCATTTGTGGAATGTTCAATTGCCTTTACCTCCCATATATTCCTTATTGATAAAAATGGAATAGAGCCGACCCATTGATCGGCTCTATTCCATTTATATATTTTTTTCCAAACGAGGAAATAAGATGTTATTCTCCAAATGGATATGCTCAAACAAATCCAATTCGAGCTCCTCCAGCTTTTGGAAGGCTAGCGTATAGGTTCGGCATGCCTCAGCCGGCAACTCATATTGATTTGTTATTTCTCTCATTTCCTTCAGAATATTACCAACGCCGCTGTGATCAGCCTCAAGATCATGAATAGCTTGGACCGCTTGCTCTTGAAGATCCCCGGATGGACTTTCTTCATATTGCCTGATTAGAGGGAATACAACCTCCTCCTCAGCAATTAAATGCTGCTCAAGCTCCATTTTCATTTCATGGAAGAGTCTGTGCAATCTGGAAAGCACATCTCCCTGTGTAGAGCCATGAACACGAAGAATCTTGGTCGTAAATTCGCTTAACAACGGAAGTTCTTTTTGCAGATAGGCATGATGCGTATTTATCACATACTCCATTAATTCGCTAGAAGACTTTTCGCGCCAATCCACGCTGCGATCTTTGTTTTTATTTGCCTCACGGTAATTCTGATTAAGCTTTTCAAGAAATAGATCTTCCTTCGTATCCTGTTGTCGAAGCACTTCTAACAATGAACGATTTCCACCGCAGCAAAAGTCAATGTTGTACTCCTTAAACAAGTTACTGGCACCAGGGAAACTTGTTACAATATCACCGATCTTCTCAGTACCATTAAATGATGTTAGCATCGCACACCTCCAAATGAGTTCAAAAACTAAATTCCTGTTAAGCGTTCGCTTATATTCTGATTATAGCCTGATCTATGTATCGACTCTGTGATAGGCATCACATCTTATACGGTTAAATTTCCCGGTACAGATTTAGTCAGTATTCCCGTATTTTTTGCTCCAACCGGAGAAATTGCAGGGCGAATAACGCGCATGTTTAAACCTCCTAACCCTTATCGATGATTTTCCCAGATTAGCTTTAACACTTTTTTGATTTGTCTTTTTTCGAAAGGGCACGGTCGCGATCCTGTCCTCATTCTGTACAAAGGACAATGATTCCCTTGGCAAGCGGGTCGGTAAAAGCAACTGCGGCAATGTTCATCCTGCTCTTCACCTGAGGTAGTCCACAGCGCCAGCTTATCGTAATCCAGGTAAGCGGTTCCATCGGAATGCAAATGACCGATTTGATTCGAATCTTCCTCTAGAGCCACGGTACATTTATACAGCTTTCCACTAGCAAACTCCCACATCTTTAAGTTCGCCTTTTTTGGATCGCAGACAGGCAAGTGTTCAACATGGTTGCCGCCCCATCGCCCGACAGGCCGAAAAAAAACTTCAAATCGTTTGTCCCCGGAAAATAACTGGCTTATGATCCGCACAAGCTCCTTTATTTCATCTAAATTGCTCTGATCAAAATTGATTCTGATGTGGATTTCAAACTCATCGCTCAACTAGCGGATTGCCTTTAAATTACCGAATATGCGCGAAAAGGTCTTTCCTCCATTACGCAGAAACCTTCTGGCATCATGTGTAGCCTCGGGCCCATCAATCGTGATCATAAATCTCTTTATACTCCAGCTCAATAACTGTTGAAATACTTGCTGTGTAAGATAGTAATGAGCGGCCTGTTTTTCCACATAGTTTTGCAAGCCGGATTTAGCCGCATCCGTCATATTTCCTCTGAGGAATGACTCATAGCAATATGTACATCTGAAATTGCACGCTTCTCTGGCAACTCCCCTTCTACTCCTGAAGCTCTTAATGCTGCAAGAACCACAGGTATTTCTTCATCTGAAAAAGTTGCTATTCCACCTGTATAGCTATTGTAAACAATTAGTTCCTTACAATCTGAATATGTAATCACATTGAATCACGAAGGAACCCATCTCTTAAGGTCTGCTACCTGACCATTCATATTAATAATATGTTCAGCTCTCCTTCCTCTATTAGATTGGTTGGGCTGAGCCAACCATTCTAAAGTAGCACAATTCCAGCTCTAAATAAGTGACAGAAATCACATTCATTGTAAATTCCTGTTGATATAATGAGTGAAACGGGAGGTGCGATATTGATAACAAAAGATGAAGTTTTGGACGCCATACAGTATTTGAAAGATCGCAAATGGGATAGGAACATGCTCGACTTAAGCTTGATCCGTGATATTATGATTCGTGAAGATAGGGTTATGCTAACCGTTATTATTCCTGAAGATACCCCGCCAAAGATCAAGGCCATTTACCAAAACGAAATCTCTGAAGCTATAAAACCATTTAGCGATCTGAGCGTCCATATTCGATTTCGCATAATGTCACAATTGGAATGCTCAGAAATCGAAATGAAATTAGGTTCAAGCCGTGAACCAGCGGAAGCAACAGTCCAAGAAGAGAAAGATCAAGCGCTAAATAAGAGAAAAGATGTTCAGTTTATCACTATCGCAAGCGGCAAAGGCGGTGTAGGAAAGTCAACGGCGACCGTAAACTTGGCCATAGCTCTCACCAGAAGAGGGAAAAAGGTCGGCGTCATTGATGCCGATATTTACGGATTCAGCATCCCGAATATGATGGGGATCAAAGAACGGCCAAAGACCGTGGACAACACCATACTTCCAGTGGAACGTTGCGGTGTCAAAGTCATGTCCATGGGCTTCTTTGTGGAGAATAACTCCCCGGTAATTTGGCGGGGGCCGATGCTTGGCAAAATGCTTGAACATTTCTTTACCGACGTGGTCTGGGGGGAAATTGATTTTATCTTATTAGATTTGCCGCCTGGCACTGGCGATATCGCTCTCGACATTCACCAAATGCTGCCCGAAAGTAAAGAGATTATTGTTACTACGCCTAACGCTACCGCTGCTCATGTTGCAGCGAGAGCAGGAATGATGGCGAATAAAACAAACCATGAGATTTTGGGAGTCATCGAAAATATGGCTTATATGGAGTGCGGAAAGTGTGGAATCAAGGAGTATCCTTTTGGTCAAGGCGGCGGAGCGGACCTTGCCAGCCAACTGAAAACCAAACTGCTTGCGCAAATCCCGCTGGGTGTACAAGGCGGCCGCTCTTACGAACCGAAAGATGCGCCGTCCGTTTATAAAGAAGATAGCTCGATCGGGCGAATCTATTTGGATATCGCCGATCAAATTATGGAATAATGTAATCCCAATGGGAGTGGTATAATGAAGGAGAACCTAGAAGCGCTGCGCCTGGGTTCTCCTCGTCAGCCTCGTCATACAATTGGCCTTGCGACCGGCATCGCTTCTTACAGCGATTTCATATAGTTGAACATCTGCTCAGCTGCCTGCTTGCCCTGCCGGATACAATCGGGAATGCCAACGCCCTCATACCCCGCTCCGCAAAGGAATATTCCCGGCAGCTCGCATTCGAGCCCATGCCTTACTCTCTTCAATTGCTCAAGATGGCTTAACGGGTACTGGGGCATCGATTGCATTAATCTCGTTATTTCATGAAAAATAGGCTCTGCCTTTATGCTCATCATATCTTTCAGATCGCTGCGCACCTTTTCCAGCAGCTGTCCGTCCGTAAGCTGGACCCATTCCTGTGCTCCGGCACGGCCGACATAGGTTCTTATAAGCACTTTCCCTTTTGGCGCGGTATGAAGCCATTTCGAAGAGGTCCACGTACAAGCCGTAATCGTGCGGCCTTCACTGCGCGGCACGACAAATCCGGAGCCGTCTAGCGGGAAACCGATATCTTCGCGGTTAAAGGCCAGAACGATATTGGCTACCGATACATAAGGAATTTGTTTCAGCCACTTCAATGCCGGAAGATCCGGCAGCAGCTCTGACGTATGATAAGCAGGCGATGCCATAATCAAGCCGTCCGTCTTCATTTCCAGACCTTGCTCAAGTCTTACGCGATACCCCCGTTCTTCATCTCTGTCAATTCCGACAACCCTTTGTCCCGTAATAAGCTGCGAAGGCTGCAATACCTCGATCAGGCGATTGACTAACGTTTCCAATCCTCCCTTATAGGTCAGAAACATGCTTTTTCTTGCTATATCCGGCAGCTCGTTCAGAGAAGGATTCCTTTTTTTTCCTGACAGCATCCCTAATATGAGGCTTCTATGCTTTTGTTCCAGCTCATGAAACTGCGGAAATGTCGCTTTGAGGCTTAAAGCCCCCGTATCCCCTGCATAAATGCCAGCCAGAAGCGGCTCCGTAATATGCTCTAGCACCTCTTTTCCCAATCTCCGCTCTATGAAGGCGCCAAGCGATTCATCATTCCCCCCCTTTTTCCTCGGCAGCAGCAAATCGAGGGCGGCACGAGCTTTGCCGATCGGGGATATTAAACCCGTTTTTATAAAGGGAGCCACTTCTGTAGGGACGCCGAGTATAAGCCCCGGCGGCATGCGGTGGAGCCGGCTCTTATGCAAAATATAATTGGTCTTTGCTTTAGGATTCGTTGCCGTTAATTCATCCTCAAGCCCAAGCTCTCTTGTTAACGCAATGATCGGAAGCTTCCGCGACATAAAGGAATCGGGTCCTTGCTCGATTACAAAGCCATCCCGGTGCCGTGTTCGTATCTTTCCTCCCAGCCGGTCGCTTTTCTCAACGAGCGTAAGATCAAAGGGCATATGATGTTCCTCGAACAGTTTTTTTACATAGTAGGCAGCACTCAATCCCGTTATGCCTCCGCCGACAATGACGACTTTTTTACGTATGCACCCCATACAGCTTCCCTCCCTTATTTATGCTGTTAATTGCCCTTGGAACGGGCGAGCTCTCTAGCATTCGCTTCAAAAGCGGCCAAAAGAGCGTCATCTCCACTTAAGCCGGATTGCTCTGCCTTGCGAATTTGCTCAAGCATCCGTTTGTAGTCCTTCGGGATCACTTTGACGAAAGCATCCAGCGATGAATCCCACTTCTCAAGAACTCGCGAGCCCAGCTCGCTGTTTGTATACATCACATGACGTTCGATCAGGGTGCGCAAATCAGCGACGTCCCTCTCGTCCTCAAGACGCTCTAGCAGCACCATCTCCAGATTGCAGCGCTTATAAAAATCGCGGGATTCGTCTAGGATATAGGCAATCCCGCCTGACATGCCCGCCGCGAAATTTCGGCCGGTGCCGCCTAGCACGACAACGCAACCGCCTGTCATATATTCGCAGCCGTGATCTCCCACGCCTTCCACGACAATCTTCGAGCCGCTGTTGCGGACGGCGAAGCGTTCGCCCGCAATTCCTCGAATATAAGCTTCGCCGCTAGTAGCGCCATAAAACGCCGTATTTCCGATAATGACATTTTGCTCTGCAGAAAATGTTGCCTTGCTGGATGGCGCGACTATGATTTTACCGCCGCATAGTCCCTTCCCGATATAATCATTCGCATCGCCTTCAACCGACAAGGTAATCCCGCTCGGAACGAATGCGCCAAAGCTTTGTCCCGCGGAACCGGCAAAGTCGAATCGAATCGTATCCTCCGGCAATCCTTGCAGTCCGTAACGCCTGGTCACCTCGCTGCCCAGGATCGTACCGACCACGCGATTCACATTATGAATGGGCAGCATTTCCCTAACTCGTTCCCCTCTTTCCAGAGCGGGCTCGGCCAGCGGCAGCAGCCGCTGCATATCCAACGATTGATCAAGACCGTGATTTTGTTCTTGGATACAGTAGCGCTTAGCATCTTCGTGTACCTTTGGCTCATATAGCAGCCCGGTCAAATCAATGCCTTTTGCTTTATAATGATGAATGAGATTTTTGGTCTCGAGCTGCTCTACCCGTCCTACCATTTCGTTGACCGTACGGAATCCGAGCTCGGCCATAATCTCCCGTAATTCCTCTGCCAGAAACCGCATGTAATGGACAACATGAGCCGGATCACCTTTAAAGTTTTTTCGGAGCTCGGGATTTTGCGTTGCAATGCCCACCGGACAAGTATTAAGATGGCAAACCCTCATCATGACGCAGCCAAGTACGACAAGCGGAGCCGTTGAGAAGCCATACTCTTCGGCCCCCAATAAGGCCGCAATCGCTACATCATAGCCGGTCAGCATTTTACCGTCCGTTTCAATCGTAACCCGGTCGCGAAGCTTATTCAGCATAAGCGTCTGATGCGTTTCAGCCAGCCCAAGCTCCCATGGCAGACCTGCATAACGGATGGAAGCCATCGGGGAGGCGCCTGTTCCGCCGTCGCCTCCGCTTATCACAATAACATCCGCACGGCCTTTGGCAACACCCGCCGCTATCGTGCCTACGCCAACCTCGGATACGAGCTTGACGTTAAGGCGGGCGCGAGGGTTAGCATTTTTCAGATCGTGGATGAGCTCCGCCAAGTCTTCGATAGAATAAATGTCATGATGCGGCGGCGGTGAAATAAGTCCAACGCCCGGAGTTGAGCCGCGCACCTCCGCGACCCATGGATACACTTTGCTGCCGGGCAGCTGTCCGCCTTCCCCGGGCTTTGCGCCCTGCGCCATTTTGATTTGGATTTCATCCGCATTGACCAGGTAATGGCTCGTGACTCCGAACCGTCCCGAAGCAACCTGCTTGATCGCGCTGCGCTTCGAATCACCATTCTCGCTGCGCACGAATCTTGCAGGATCTTCGCCGCCTTCCCCGGTATTCGATTTGCCGCCGAGCCGGTTCATGGCGACCGCAAGGCTTTCATGCGCCTCCTTGCTGATAGAACCGAATGACATGGCTCCGGTTTTAAAGCGCGTCACGATCGACTGGGCCGGTTCCACCTCATCGATGGATATCGGTGGACGCAATGATTTAAAGCTGAGCAGCGATCGCAGCGTCATATTTTGTTTGTCCTCCCCTCTTACAAGCCGGGAGAACTCCTTGTACATCTTGTAGTCGTTGCTGCGGGCAGATTGTTGAAGCAAATGAACGGTCTGCGGATTGTACATATGGGCTTCCCCGTCTTTGCGCCACTGATATTCCCCGCTTGAGTCGAGCTCCGTCTCTTGGCCTTCCCGTACGCTAAACCCGTGCAGATGCTGCTTCAGCGTATCCTTCGCAATTACATCGAGGCCGATGCCGCCGATACGGGACGGCGTCCATGTGAAATATTCATCTACAAGCTCATTCTTAAGGCCCAGCGCTTCAAAGATCTGTGCTCCGCGATACGATTGAATGGTCGAAATCCCCATTTTGGATGTAATTTTAATAATGCCTTTCGTCACTGCTTTAATGAAGTTTTTGACTGCCGTTTCACGAGAGATAAAATGAAGGATTCCCTGACGGATCATATCATCCAGCGTCTCGAACGCCAGATATGGATTAACGGCATTCACGCCGTAGCCAAGAAGCAAAGCAAAATGGTGAACCTCATGCGGTTCGCCGGATTCGAGCAAAATGCTGACCTTCGTCCGGGTACCCTGCTTAATGAGATGATGATGCAGCGCAGAAACCGCGAGCAGGGCTGGAATAGCCGCATTGTCCTTATCGATTCCGCGGTCGGATAGGATCAGGATATTATGGCCTTTTGCGATCACACGATCGGCCGCTTCGCGCATTTGCGCCAGCGCCGTCCGCAAGCCCGCTTCACCATCGCTTGGAGAGAAATAAATAGGCAAAGTCATACATTTAAAGCCCTGTCTTCGTACATGCCGCAGCTTAGCGAACTCTTCATTCGATAAGACCGGTGTATCCAGGCGAATATGCCTGCAGCTCTCCGGCCCCGGATTGAGCAGATTTCGCTCCGGCCCGATAGTCGTATACGTCGACGTAATCATTTCCTCTCGGATGGCATCAATCGGAGGATTGGTAACCTGGGCAAACAGCTGCCTAAAGTAGTTATAGAGTCTTTGCGGGCGTTCCGACAGAACCGCGAGCGGAGCGTCATAGCCCATCGACCCGATCGGCTCCGCACCGCCGCGGGCCATCGGCTCAAGCACTTTTCGCAGCCCCTCGTATGAATAGCCAAATGCAAGCTGGCGCTGCCTTATCGTGTGATGCTCAGGCTCAGGTACCTCCGGCGCTTCCGGCAGCTCGCCTAGATCAATAAGATGCTCGCCAAGCCAGCTGTGGTAAGGCTGATCGGACACGATCTTCGTTTTCGCCTCCTCATCTGAAATGATTCGTCCCAGCTTCGTGTCTACTAGCAGCATTCGACCTGGCCTCAGGCGGTCTTTATACAAAATATTTTCCGGCGGAATTTCAACTGTCCCGGCCTCGGAACCTAGAATGATATGGTCGTCCTTCGTAACATAATAACGGGCGGGACGCAAGCCGTTCCGATCCAGCATAGCGCCTATTTGGGTGCCGTCCGTGAAAGCCATCGCGGCCGGTCCGTCCCACGGTTCCATGAGCGTGCTGTGATATTCGTAGAACGCCTTTTTCTCCTCGCTCATGCTTTCATCATAGACCCATGGCTCCGGTATCATCATCATTGCCGCATGCCTCAGCGGGCGCCCAGCTAGGTACAGAAACTCGAGCGTGTTGTCAAACATGGCCGTATCGGAGCCGTCAGGATGAATGACCGGCATTATCTTATCCAGATCCGCTCCAAAAAGCTCGCTTGCAAACAACGATTGACGCGCATGCATCGCATTTACGTTGCCGCGCAGCGTGTTGATTTCGCCGTTGTGGATCAAATACCGATAGGGATGCGCCCGCTCCCAGCTCGGAAACGTGTTCGTGCTGAAACGGGAATGAACTAGCGCTATGGCCGTCTCCACCAGCTCATCGTTTAATTCCAAATAGAACGAACGCACCTGTTCGGTCGTGAGCATGCCTTTATAAACGATTTTCTTGGAGGACAGGCTTGAAAAATAGAACATATCCTTTCCTTCCATAGCCGAGTATCTGATGTCCCGCTCCGCGCGCTTGCGAATCACATACAGCTTGCGCTCGAAAGCGAGTTCGTCATTCAGCTCCGGATGACGCCTGATGAACAGTTGCCGAATATACGGCATTGCGGCTTTGGCCGAATCGCCAAGCTTCCCGTTATTCACGGGTACCGTACGCCAGCCGAGCAAAATCTGGCCTTCCTCGCGAATGATACTCGCAAGCCGCTGCTCCTGCATATCGCGAGCCGCTTCATCCTGCGGCAGGAACAGCATGCCGACGGCATACTCTCCTTCCTCATCCAACACTATCCCCTGCCTGCTTAACTCGCGTTTGAAAAAGGCATGCGGAATTTGCAGCATGATGCCGGCGCCGTCTCCCGTATTCGGTTCACTCCCCTGACCGCCGCGATGCTCCATATTTTCCAGCACCGTTAATGCTTGGCGTATGATTGAATGCGACCTCCTACCCTTGATGTTCGCCACAAAGCCCATTCCGCACGCGTCTTTCTCAAACTGCGGATCATAAAGCCCTTGCTTTGGCGGTAAACCTCTATATGTCTTAACCATAGGCTGCAACCCCTCTATCCGGCGATTATTGTCTATACCCTCATACCGCCAATTATAGTCAGCTCTCCGCAGTACTACTGTGAGCCCTATCACTTTTTTAAAATGCCGCTTTAGATTTCCAGGTTAGCCGCCTAACAAAATGCCAGAGCTTAGCCATCCCTTCTAAAGTAGCACGATTTCATTCCCGTTAAAGTGACCGAAATCACATTCATTCCAAATGCCCGTTGGTATAATGAGTGCAGTTGGAGGTGTTGATATGACAAATGAAAATGCGCTTAACAAAATGAAGGAAAAAATAGAAGCGCTGCGCCTGGTTCCTCTTTTTCGAGACTTGACGCAGGAAGAGCTGGAGCGCATATGGGATATTTCTATCCAGAGAAGCTACCGCAAAAGAACAGCGATATTTACGGAAGGAAGCAATAAGGAGGCCGTCTATTTCATTCAAGACGGGCTGGTCAAAACGTTCAAAACAGATCAGAACGGTCATGAGCATATCGTATCTTTCCTTAGAACGGGCGACATGTTCCCTCATACCGGGTTCTTTAATCAGACTCCATACCCCGCAACCGCAGAAGCCATCCTCCCGACCCAGCTGCTCGCCATCCCGATACAGTCCTTTGAGAAGCTTATTATGGATACACCTATGATCGCTATCAAGGTCATGAGAGTAATGAGCAGGAAAATCAGAGACTTGCAGGACAAGCTGCAGGAAATTACGGGCCACGACGTACAGGATCGGGGATTGCTGTTTTTATTGAAGCTTGTTGAAAACTATGGCATAGTCAAAGACGGTGTTGTCCATGTGGATGCGCCAATGACCAACCAAGAGTTCGCCAACACGATCGGGACAACAAGAGAGACCGTTAACCGGTTAATCAATCAGCTTCGCAAGGAAGGCATCTTGGAGCCGAATCGAACCGGTTATACGATTCTTGATTACGAGGCTTTAAAAAAATGGTCGCACAAGTAGGGCAGCCGCCCTAGCCGCGTGCGGCCATTCCTTTCCTCCAGAACAGGAATATGCCTATTGCCATTGCCGAACTCGCTGCCCATAGCCACTCTCTACCGTAGAGAAGAGCTCCAAGTCCCATCCAATCGAACAAGCCCTGCAAAAATAATACAAGCTCATTCACGCCAAATCCAACGAGGAATACGACATATCCGATCTTTGCCGCTTTCCGCTTCCCATCCATCCACCCCTGCTGAATAAAAAGCGCCATGCACATCAAACTGACAAACCCAAGTAAAGTCAGATGCAAATACCCGATAACCACACTGCGCGAATCGTAGATCATTGCCGATAATCCCGGTACGGCAGGGCCAAGCTCCAGCGTCGCCTTAATGAGCAGAACAGCCAACGATAAAGCCAAAAATCTCCCCGCCCATCCCTCGAAGACCGATTTCAAGGACGAACGCGCTTGATACATCACGATACCGAACAGGATAGTGGCGATCCACTGTACAATTGCGGCAATCGCTGCCGCGACATACCATCCTTTATCCGGCTTGAACCACATGACGGATAATAGAAAGGAAGGCAGCAAAGAACAGACGTACAGCCAGAACATTGCTTTTGCTGACCGTATGGAATAATTTATTCGTTTTTCTTCGAAAATCCGCAGTAAAACCGCCATAAGGCCAAGCGTGAACCAGCCGTTGTATTGAAGATGCAGGTAGAAATAAATAGCCGCATCATAAAGCGGAGTTTCTTGAAGCTGATTTGCACTAAGCGCAGCGAGTCCCCAAGGTCCAAGAGAGGATACGGATAAGCTAATCAAGCTGCCCTTGGCAAACAGGATAGAAGTCGGATTATGGGACATATTAGACGCTTGCAGGCGCAATTGTCTCCAAGCGATTACAGTAAACCAGTAAGACAAAAGGATATGAACAGTCGAGAAACCGATCGAAAAAACGGCATAGCCTTGTAAGCTGAACGAGACAAACATCCCTACGACGGTCAGCTGCGTCAGTCCTAATAACCATTTTATTGTCCGACCGTTTCTATCGTTATAGGTAAAGAAATGCGCGAGAAACAACAGCACCAGCGCCATATAAGCCCAACCGAGCAAAGCTAGATGGGAATGGGCGTGCAACAGGTGTTCATAACGGACCGCAGGAAGCGGAAGGATCGCTATGCTCCTCATGAGACTGCCGGAGACAGCAGTGACCATGAAGTAGAAAACAGTAAGCTGAGCCCAGCCTTTCTTCATTTCCATAGGCCTCCTTTGAATGAATGGGCTGCCGGCACATAACCAGGCAGCCTATTCGGATTGGAAAACCAGATTACTACTTGCCGCCAACCAACGACTTGCCTGTCTTTAAGCCGATGACAAACCAGGCAATTCCCAGAACCCCAAGCGCAAAGATCGTGTCCCCGAGAGCCCGCAGCCATACAAGGTTCTGCATCAAGCTCGTATGAAGAAATTCAGCGGATCTGGCATACCACATTCCGTGCTCCATACTGGCCAAGGTTTGCAAAATACCGACCGGAAGCAGACTTGCAAGACCCATCGTCATGAGTCCGATGTTGAGCGACCAGAAGGAAAACTTCAACAGCTTTGTTTTCCAAGCATTTTCCCCGGTTAATCCACGCAAGCAGAACAGCATCAGCCCGATCCCAAGCATGCCGTATACGCCAAACAGTGCGGCATGCGCGTGCAAAGCGGTTGTGTTCAGCCCCTGCATATAGTAAAGCGCAATCGGCGGGTTAATCAGAAAACCGAACAGGCCCGCACCGACAAGATTCCAGAAGGATACGGCTACAAAGAAGTAAATAGGCCACTTATATCGCGTTACCCATGGCTTTGCTTGACCATGCCTCATATTCTCATAGGCTTCAAATCCAATCAGCAGCAGCGGAACTACCTCCAGTGCGCTGAAAGAGGCCCCGAATGCCAATACTCCGATTGGCGTGCCGGCGAAGTACAAGTGATGGAACGTGCCGATAATGCCGCCTGCCAGAAAAATAACGGTTGAGAACAGCACTGTCGCCGTTGCAGACGCCGTTCGAATTAAACCCATTCTGGTGAAGAGGAACGCAATAACAACCGTGGCGAACACTTCAAAAAAACCTTCCACCCATAAGTGGACAACCCACCATCGCCAGTAGGTAATGATCGTTAAGTGAGTTTGCGGCCCCCACATTAAGCCGGGAATATAAAATGCGGGAATGGCAATCGAAGCAATTAAAAATAATACAAGCAGATGTCGGCTTTCCCCTTTCTTCTTCAGGGCCGGCCATATCGCTCTAGCCATGAGGAAGAACCATAAGAACAAGCCAACCGTCAGGAAAATCTGCCATGCGCGTCCCAAATCTACATATTCGTACCCTTGATGGCCAAAATAAAAATTATGGGTTGCACTCGTAATATAGCCCTTGACTGCCATCCATTCTCCAACCATGGACCCTACGACGATCAGCAGCAAACAGCCAAAAAGAAAATTCACCCCAAAACGCTGGTATTTCGGTTCATGTCCAGAGATGGCGGGACCAATGTACAGACCAGTTGCTAACCATGCAGTTGCAATCCAGAACACCGCCAATTGCTGGTGCCAGGTTCGCGTTACACTGTAAGGAAACCATTTGTCCAGAGGGATGCCGTAAAATCCGTTTCCTTCTACTGCATAGTGAGCGGTGATCGCTCCTAGTCCAACCTGAACGACGATCAAGCCGGTTACGATCCAGAAATATTTGAGCGTCGCCCGCATGGAAGGCGTTACTTTCACTTTGAGCAGCGGATCCTTATCCGGTATATGTTCATGTTCGTTCGTTTCCTTGCTTTTCTGAACGGCGTTATACCAAGCAAGAGCGCCCACTCCGGCTATTAGTAAAATGACACTCAATATGGACCACATAATGGACGAATTCGTCGGCACATTATCGATGAGAGGCTCGCCCGGCCAGTTATTAGTATACGTAATATCCGAATCGATCCGATTCGTGGAAGTCGCCCATGTAGCCCACCAGAAGAAGGCAATCAGTTTTTCCCGATCTTGCGCAGAGCCGACCGTATTTGCCGGCAGCGCAATTTGCTCGCGATACTCCGCCATGGACGGATCGTTGCCGAATACTTTGGAATAATACGCACCCACAACCTCGATAGACTCCGCTCGAAGGCCGGAAATGACAATTTCATCTTTCGCTTCATTATAAGTGTTCGTTCTGATTTCTCTCTTTAACGTTGCTTTAATTTCAGCCTGCCGTTCCTCGGACAACTGGTCATACGGCATTTGATACTTTTCTTCCGACCATTGATCAGTCATCCAAACGAGCTGTCTATGCAGCCAGTCTGCCGTCCAGTCCGGTGCGACATAGGATCCATGCCCCCAAATACTCCCGATCTCCTGACCGCCCATTCGCTCCCATATATTTTGTCCATCCAAAATATCATCTCTTGTGAATACGACGTCTCCCTCCTCCGATACGACTTGACTCGGAATCGGAGGCTTCTCCTGAATAATTTCTCCTCCGTAATACAGCAGCACCGCGAATGAAATTGCGAACACCAAGAATAATGCTAACCAAAGCTTTTTATACTGCATGTCTTCCACCACCTTATCAGATTCATGTTAGATCGACTGCAAACTGCCTTGTTGTTGAAATGCTTTCGGCACATAGGCGCAATAAGGATCGCTTTCCAGGTAATCTCCGGTAACCGCATAGGCTCTAGCCCTCGAACCCCCGCATATTTCCTTGAATTCGCACACCCCGCACTTGCCCTTTAACAGCGATTTGTCGCGCAGCTGCCTCATAACCGCGGAGTCCCGGTAAATTTCCGTTAAAGGCCGCTCTCTGACATTGCCGCAAACAACGGGCAGGAAACCGCTAGGATACACATCGCCGGTATGGCTTATAAAAACAAATCCGTCGCCGTCATTGACGCCTTTGGGAGCGCGTCCGAGCATATCCATTCGTTTCTCCCCGCCTGGGGCTATCCTTTCGCCTAAACGCTTGCTATCCTGCAAAAATACCCTTCTGTAATGAGGCGCTTCCGTCGCTTTCACGCCATAAGGCATTTTTTGCCCCAATTGGCACAACCATTTCATCACCTCTTCATGCTGATCGGCAGTGATCATATCCTTCTTCAACGCACGTCCAGTCGGCACCAGGAAAAACAAACTCCAAAGCACAGCCCCCATATCCTTGACCTTCTCCGCAATTGCCTCAAGATCGTGAAGATTATAAACCGATACCGTTGTGTTTACTTGAATGGGTATCTTCTGCTCCTTCAAATATTCGATGCCCTTCATCGTCCGCTCATAAGATCCCCGCGTGCCGCGAAAGTGATCGTGAATGGCTGCGCTTGAGCCGTCAAGACTAAAGGCCCACCGCGATAATCCGACCTCCTTGGCTTTACGTATCGCTTCGCGGGTAACCTTTGGCGTAGCGCTCGGCGTCATCGAAACAGGCAGCCCCTTTTCTTCGATAGCATACTGGGCAAGCTCGAATAAATCGGGACGCATAAGCGGATCTCCGCCTGTAAATACGAATAAAGGATGATCCATCCCGGCAATTTCATCAATAAGTTTCTTTCCTTCCTCGAAAGACAGCTGACGCGGATCCGCTCTATACTGCGCTTCCGCCCGGCAGTGCAGACATTTCAAGGCGCATGCCCGAGTGACTTCCCATATCACGATGAATGGATTCTCCTTGTAGTCTCTTTCAGTTATTAAAGTCTTCATCCTACTCCTCCTCTCGCTGCAATTAAAAACTGAAACCATCTTAATGAATAAATAAAGCTGTTGCTGTGAGTACCATCACACTTAACACAACTGACTTATCCTATATTAAATTTATCAACGTTCCCCAACTGCAAGATACATTGTGAATGTTTTCACTTATTTAACACCAATTCAATAAGGAAGGATGATTGCAATGCCGAAACGGAATAGACGCCTCCATGCATGGATCGCGTTCATCTTGATTCTAGGAGGATGCATGAACGCTGGCACTGAAAACAACGTCACGGTTGAATCAACCCCCGTTATTCACAAAATCAATCAACCGCCAGTGATGCCCGTCGTGAAGCGAGACGGAAACATCGTTTCTATTGAAATGACTGCGCAGATCACGGATATCGAAATCTCGAAAGGCGTCAATTACAATGCATGGACCTTTAACGGAACGGTGCCCGGCCCTGTTCTTCGGGTGAAAGAAGGAGATACGCTTAACTTCACGCTTAGAAATCTTGACCCGGCGATCCCTCATTCGATGGATTTTCACGCCGTGCATGCTGCGCCAAGCAGCAAATTTATCGATGTCATGCCAAATGAGAAGGGCAACTTTACGTATCCGGTCCATACTCCGGGCGTATTCATGTACCACTGCGGAACAAAGCCCGTTTTGTCGCATATCGCGAACGGCATGTATGGGATCATTATTGTTGAGCCGACAAACGGTTATCCTTCGGACGAGCTGATTGATCGGGAGTACACGATTGTTCAAAGCGAATGGTACAAGGAAAACGACTTTGAATCGTTCTTAAATGACGAGCCATCCTACGTGGTATTTAATGGAGACGACTTTACTTTAAAAGAAAAGCCGTTTCTGGCGAAAGTCGGAGACAAGGTTCGATTTTATGTAAACAATGCCGGCCCAAATGAAATAAGTTCGCTTCATATCGCGGGCACCGTAATGGACCGTGTCTATTTGGATGGGAATCCCAAAAATGTGCTCTATGGTCTTCAAACCTTGATTCTCCCTGCCAGCGGCGGTGCTGTCGTGGAAGTAACCGTCACCGAGGAGGGGGATTACCCGATTGTAACCCATCAATTCAATCATGCTTCCAAAGGGGCTGTTGCTATCTTGAGGGTAACTGATGACGGTAATGACAATGGTAAAGCTGTTAGGGGTCATTAAGAAATATTTCTATTTGTGATGAGCGTCACAAAGCCGATTACCTCATCCCTATATAATAACGGTGTAATCAAAATCATCTTTCACAGGAGGAATACACGATGCAACCATTATTCACCGCTTCCGTCAATGCCACAGAATACCCGCCTCAATTGAAGCACAAGGTCATATTTGAAACCTTTAATAAGCTGCAGCCATCCGAGGCAATGCTTTTAATCAACGATCATGATCCCATGCCGCTGCGTTTTCAGTTTGAATCTATGTACAAAGAGCAGTTCACTTGGGAATACCTCGAGAAAGGGCCGGAAACGTTCAAAGTGAAAATCGGCAAGCTGTAGCAGCTTGGATTGGGAGTGGTTAGATGGCCGGCATAGAGATTATCAATGAGAAAACGATTAAGATTTCCGTCAAGCTGGATAACGCGACAGCCATGATCAAGGATGCACGGCAGCATATTAACGAATTCGCTCATGACATTGTAACGATAGTTGAAAAAATGCCGGAGTTCGATTACACGTACTTTTGCTTCTATGCGTACGACAGCGCTGCTCTGTTTGAGAGAATGCTTCGAATCGACCCAAAGGAATACACCTCATTCTCGCTTGACGCGCCAGACTCTTTCTTTTACGCCTTATACGGAGGAATGACGGGATTGTACGAGGAAGCCAAGCTATATGTCTAGAAGCCGGAGGTGAAATGAAATGCAGCCAAACGCTCCACGAACAGTCGAACTGGATGTGCGGCCTTATTTGCAGCAAAAGCTCGAACCTTTTCAAGTCATCATGGATCAAGTTAAGCTATTGGAAAAAAATGATATTTTCGTCCTTCATGCAACCTTTAAGCCTACTCCATTACTGGGTGTCTTGAAGATGAGAGGGTATGCGAATAAGACCGAGCAGTTAACTACAGATCATTGGATCGTTACCTTCGTTCATAAGAGCAATAAAAAAAGTTTAGAGGCCGTTAAAGCGGGTGGGCAGGCTGAAGAGGATGACTTCCAGCATAAACTGGAAGCACCAAAGGACCGCGACAAAAGAACAATAAAGCTGGATAACCGCGGGCTTGAACCGCCGCAGCCTATGATTCGCACACTAAATGCGCTTGATAAAAGCGAGCCTGGCGATGAAATCATCATTCACAATGACAGAGTACCTGTCTTTCTGATCGAGGAATTAAAAAACCTCGGCTATCCTTTTCAAATTGAAGATCAGGCTGACGGCTCGGCAAAGGTCATTATACAAAAACGATAAGGGGGCGAAGCTCATGTCACGTCTCCCCTTTCTGTTCATATTCACAGGAGTCGTTGGTTTCGTATTGTTCCATATCTCTTCCCTTGTGTCTCTTGCAGGATGGATGAATGGCGATCTCCGCGGTCCAACCGGCTGGTTTCACATCCATTTAATTATATTGGGATGGGCCGCGATGATTGCCATGGGTGCCGTATATCAGCTCATTCACGTCATTTTACAATCGAAAATATACAGCGAAACGCTCGCCTATTTCCACTTTGCGGCCTTTACTCTCGGCGTGTCCGGATTGCTATACGGGTTCATACGAGGTGATGTATCCTGGATTGCGGGCTTTGCGACACTCACGCTGATAGGCATCTTATTATTCGCTTGGAACATGGCCGTCACCTTGCTTCGCGCCGCACAATGGAACGCGATTACAATCAGTACAGCCTGTGCCGTCTTGTATTTGGTTCTGACGGGTCTCTCCGGAATGGCGATGGGATTAAACTTTGCTTTAGGCGACTGGAACTTGCTGCACGAGAGATTGTTCGGCGCACATATTTGGTTAGGGACCCTTGGCTGGTTTGGTATGCTCATTACCGGCTTCAGCTACAAAATGCTCCCGATGTTCTATTTGGCGCATGGGTTTCCTGTCCGAATGAACTATGCGACGCTTGGCTTATGGAATCTCGGGGTGCTGACCGGCGCAGCCTCCTTTCTGCTGGGGTGGGGCTTCTGGACAAAATGGATTGCACTGCTGTTTATAACGCTAGCCATTATTACGTATAACCTTTTCATTTCGCAGGTGTTTAAGCACCGCCACAAGCGGCACCCGGGTGCCGGTATCTTATGGTCTGTGTACAGTTGCCGCGCTCTCGCCGTTTCTGCAGTCCTCATGCTGATCTACTTGTTGCTGCGCCCGCAAGAGCTTCTAACCGCCGAATTTATAACAGTCTCCGGATGGATCTATCTGGCAGGCTGGGTAGCCTTCATGATCTTATGCTATTTGTCCAAGATTGCACCGTTTCTATGGTGGACGCATAAGTACGGAGCTCGAGTGGGAAGACCAGGTACACCGACAATGGCCGATCTGCTCGGCGAGAAAGGGGTAAATGCGGGTTTAGGCGCAATCGCATGCTCGCTATTGATTTTGTTTGCCGGATTCACGTTCGGCCTTCAGAGCTTCGTTCTAATCGGAGGGATTTTCTTTTCCCTGTTTTCACTTGGATATATTTCATTAATTGCCCTTGTATTTACTCGGTAAGTTTTTGAAGAGAGGAGCGGTGCACGATGGATGAAAGGTCGGAAGAAGGCGTTCGCGGGCTGCTGCGGCAAGTTTACGATCCTGAACTCGGTATCAATATTGTCGATCTCGGGCTTATCTACGGCGTGAAGTGGAAGGATGATGAAGTTGCGGTCCGAATGACGCTTACCACGCCGGGCTGTCCGATGCACGATACGATAGCCGGGGGCGTCAAGCATGTCCTGCAAGGTCAAATGGGCTTTAACAAGGTCGAAGTCAATGTGGTGTGGGAACCTCCCTGGACGCCGGGTATGATGACAGAAGAAGCCAAAGACCAGCTCGGATATTTCTAATAACAGGAGAGAATTGAATGCTTGCCTTTCACCCCCGTTTTATTCGTACGTTCGATGATTTGCCTGGACATCTCTCCTTGCTCATTCATGCTTGGAACGGGTGCAATATGCGCTGCTATGGCTGTCATAACGACGCCGAACTAATTGCGAGAAAACCGGATGGTCGTCATTTAACGGCAGAACAGGTTCTCGGCCGCTTGACCGGCTGCGACGGGATGTTCGACGCCGTGCTGTTCAGCGGAGGAGAGTTTCTGGTGAACGACAGTTCTGAAATGGAGCGTTTTCTTCGAGAGTTGCGCCATATTTTCAAAGGGAAAATCATCATGTTCACAAATGGCACATTCCCGCGCAAAATGAAGAGCATGCTTGCCAATGACTTAATTGACGGCGTTCATATCGATATGAAACTGCCATTCCATTGTTTGAATCCAAGGGATGAACCGGAGGTGTTCGAAGCGGTTATCGGCGTCGTCCCTTCCAAACGCTTTTGCCTCGATATTCTCGAGTCTGTGGAAACCGTCATCCTTCACAACAGCGCATTAAGTCAAGTAAGAACCGTTCGCTATCCGCTGCTTAGCGATGAATATTTCGAACAAATATCAACGTATGTCAATGATTTGAAAACCAAGCACAACAGCATCGTCCCCTATTGCCTGAATCCCTATCACCCGCCGCAGACCGAGTAACAATTTCATTGAAAATTGAAGGAGGATTATCATGTTTCGTCAGTCCACGGATATTATTGAAACCTTCACTTCCGCATCTGAATCCAAGCAAGCCGATTATTTAAAACGGGAAAACAGCAACTACGTTTATTCATTGCCTTTATTGCGCCACAATCTGACCAACTTTGCTGAAGAAGAATATTTACTGCAGCACATTCTGCCGGCTAAATTGACCGAGCTGTACTGCGAAGGCGTCGTCTACATACATGATAAACAATTAAGTCCCTATTGCCTAAGCGTGGCATGCAAAGACATCGCTACCAGCGGGATTCCTACGCTTGCGAAAAATATGATGTCCTCCCATCCGACCAAAAAGCTTGAAACACTGCTCAGACATTTCAGCAACATCATTGTACTGATGTCTCAGCAGGTATCCGGTGCCGTTATGTTGTCGCAAATGACCACGATATCCGCTTCCTATTTGTATTTCGAGGAAACGGTTAAAGGACGGCGTTTCACCGCCGAAGAACTGCAGCAACTGTTCCAAAGCCTCATTTGGGAAATGAACATGCCTTTGCGCGGCGGATCGCAATCGGCTTTCACCAACATTACGCTGGAATTCGGCAAACCATCGGACGAAATCAAGAATGATTTTATCGTGATTGGCGGAGAGCCGCTTAACATCTGTTACCGCGATATTCCTTCCGAGTACTTTGATAGAATCAATAAGGCCGTAATTGAGGTGATGAAGCAGGGCACCGGGACCGGCCTCCCGTTCACGTTCCCGCTTCTAACCGTACCCATCGACGACGATTTCGATTATAACAACAGGCTGTTTCTCGAAATGCTGGACGGCATGTACCGCTGGGGCGGGGTTTATTTCGAAAACTTCCGAACGGAACCGTTCCAGAATGAAACCTATCGCCGCCTCAATCCCTATATTAAACCTCGGGATCCGGAAGTTAGCCGCAGCTTATGCTGCAGACTTCAAATCGATTTGTCTGTGCTGTCCAGACTAGGCAGCGGCATATTTGGCAGCTCAACCGGTTCAACCGGTGCCGTGCAGGTGTTGAATATGAACCTGAACCGGGTGCTGATGGAATACGGACATCATGAGCAATTGTTATTTTCCAAAATCGAAGAGCTGATGAATACGATGCAGGAAGGTCATATGGTGAAACGGGCGTGGATTGAACGGAATAAAGAACTTTATCCGACTTTTTTTGCCTTAAATCGGGATTTATCCAACTATTTCAACGTATTCGCCGTTACCGGCATGCATGAAGGACTTATTAATATCGGTTACTCAGGCGGCATGAGCAACGAGAGCGGCAAGCGGCTGGCACATCGGATCATGCAGTTTATGACTGACAAAATCAATGAATTCATAGTCAGAGACAAGGTCGCATGCGGGATTGAATATGCTCCCGGAGAGAACGCGGCCATTAAGTTGGCCAGACACGATGTGAAATGGGCAAGTCGAAACAATCGGGATATTTTCGTTCAAGGGACTGGAGAAAACGTTTATTTGACATCGGGCTGCATGCTCCCGTTCAGCGAAGACGATTTCCTGCGGCAAATTGAAAATAGCGCCGAATTTCAAGCCTACGCGACTTCAGGCAGCATTCTGCATCATTTCCTGGAAAGCAAGCTTTCACCTGAACGCTTGGCCGATTATTTGAAAAAAATATTCGATAAGCCGATCCAATATATTACGTTGACTCCAACCTTGACAAGCTGCTTTGACTGCGGCCAGCAAATCGTTGCGGAGGATGGGAAAAACATAGAAGCCTGCCCTGTTTGCGACAGCGATGACATCGCTACCTTCAGCCGCGTAATCGGTTACGTCAAAATGATTTCCCGCAAAAAGCTGCATGTTGATAAGGAAGGCTACTATACAGGAGAATTCAACTTCTGGAGCAACGCGCGGCGATTTGACTGGAATACACGCAAACGAATAAAAGAAGAGGCAATTAGCAGCCTCTCCTCTGCCGTGAAATCGTAACGCAAAGCTAACTTTCACCCCATATAGCCCGGGTTCCTCCAATTAATTGTTTAGGAGAAGAACCCGGCATTTTTTTTGCCAGGCCTATACGTACAGTCAATAATTTTTGATCCTTGGATATAAATAACGGTTCTCTATATGAATATGATCTTCTATATTCGACTCTAGCTTGTTAAACCTAGCAAAGGTTAAGGCACTGGTTCGGCAAATATCTCCCAGCAACGTATAATTTGATGTTAAATGTCTCATTTGTTTCATAATCTTACTCACAAGGTTGTGGTCTGTCTCCAGTTTGTCAATGAATAGCTGCGCTTGTTCGAGGGCATCGATTGAGTTCGTTTTCTCATACTTAATAATAAAAGGAAAAAACAATTCTTCCTCGTCAAAAAGGTGCTGCTCCAATTCATGCTTCAAGCAGCAGAAAAGTCGATGCAGCTCAATAAATTCTTCATGTTTATTTCCGTGCAAACACATGATCTTTTTCGTTAATTCACCGAGCAGCGGAAGTTCGGTTCTTAGAAAAAGGTGATTGCCTAACATAACCTTATTGATTAATCCAACCATGGATAGATTTTGCCAATCGGCTTCCGATTTCCCTGCATTTTCTTTTTTAATTAATAGCGTTTTCAATTACATAACCTCCCAAGCGTCAGGTTTCCTTCCAATGCTTTAACGACTCTACATCGTGAATTACGAATCCCGAACGATTCATATCCGCAATTCCTTCCTTTTGCAGCTCCTTCAGAAAACGGCTCCCTGTCTCTCTTGTGCCACCAATCGTATCGGCAAAATATTCACGTGACATTGGAATACCGATTCGAAGCCCACCATTCAAAGGCGTTCCATCATTTTCTGCGAGTTTTAACAAAAACATTTGCCCACGATGCTGCGTATCTTGTCCGGTGAGCTGCTGTTTCTCTCTTTGCAGATCGTTTATTCGCTCGCATAAGACACGCATCACCTTGAAAGCAGCCGTTGTGTTTTTGAGTAGAAAGCTTTCGAGCGGCTTGATGGGCAAAATCAATAAAACTGTCTGCATAATGCACGCTGCCGAAGAGGGGTACAACGAATTATCGCATAATGCAGTATGAGGAAACATATCGCTTTTTTTCAAATAGGAAACAATATTCTCATGACCATATTCATCCGTATTATAGATTTTGATTATTCCCGAATGGATGAAAAATAAAGATTCCTTCTTACTTCCTTCCGTAAAAATAACGTTTTTTTTCCGAAGCTTGCATAGTCTCGCAAAGCGGTTCAGCTCATAAAGCTCATTTTCGTTTAAATATCTGAATATGGGCACTTGTCGAAGAATATCCATCGTGTTTATTAATTTTGCCATTGCCAATCTCCTCTCTTCACAAATTCTCGTTCTAATCGGAAAGTTTTTTTAAGAATACAAATAATCGATATCAGTCAAAACCTTTTCCGCTAAGGGAGTAATCAGTAAATCGTCCTCTCTGAGATACTCTCTCATGAGTCGGCACGCCTGAGCTAACTGTACCAAAATAACGCTGAGCGGTTTGGCATCAGCCGTAAAGGTTAAAGAATTGATCGAGTCCATAAAAGATTCCATGTCGTTTTCAGCCAGCCCCAGATCCTTTTCCAACTTCCAAAAGGAGAGACGTATACTCGGACCCGCGCTCATGTTAAAATATTGGATCAAAAATGGATATACCTCTTTCCTCTGCTGATTCGCATAGGTTTTGATCGTCTTAAATAAGAAATTATTGGCCGCTAGCAAATCTCTTAATGACTGAAGCTGGTCATCTCTATTCGATATACCGGATATTGCTTGAGCCTTTTCTTCGATTTGAGTCAGAAGGTCGATTAATTCCTTCCGTTCTGCTTTCAAGCGTTCGACCATATCATAGAATTCTGTTGGATGAGCAGGAACTGATTCGTTATAATCCGTTATTGCGGTCAGATTCATAAAGATTCCCTCCCAATTAATAAGGATAATATACTTATCTCTTCGTTTAAGCTAAGTATAAATATCGTCACTGCATTTGTATGTGATTATTTTCACAAATTTTGTTACAGAAATATGTCTGATGATATCATTCATCTCTAAAACGATGACATTCTGACACCTCTCATAAAATATAAAAAAAGCCCCGATGACATCAACGCATCATCGGGACTTACTTGGCGGGTTAACACTGTTCATCGAAAATAAAGTGTTAGACTGGTTTCTGGTTATCGCACTATAGTTAGTGGCTATCCATAAATTCAAGAAGTTGATGATGCATTTCTGCGGAGCCTTTTCCGATCCAAATCAGGTGCCCCCATGAATCAAGTATAGAAAGTTTTGCATTTGGAATATGATGAAATGCATAATAGGCATGTTCCACTAGCACTGACGCATCGTTCTTACTATGCATAATCAGCGTAGGGCATTGAATTGCAGACAAATCGGAGCTAAGAACATGACTTGTTTGTGATAAATCGATCAAAAAACCATGCCCTGATCTTTGACGATCCATCATTTTCTTGAACTGTTTTTTATCATCATCGCTGATATGGGGCCATACTTCTTTAATCCGAAGTTTACTAAATGAAGATAACATTTTACCCAATAGATAGGCAGGAAAAAGATTATTCATCAATCGGAGCATTTGCCAAACGTATTTTTCTACAGGTGGACGGAACAGTTTTTGTGCAGTTCTGTATATTCGATTTTCAGGAGTCATCCATTCATGAGTAACTGCTGATTGTAGTGTAAGACTTCTCACTCGCTGCGAATATCTTGATGCAAAATGTATTCCACTGGGACCACCTGCGGAAATTGCTATTACATGAACACGGGTAATATTCAAATAATCCAGCAGTTCAAGGTATGATTCGCTCGCAGTGATCATATTTTCGCCAAGCTCTTTAGATGTTTTGCCATAGCCTGGCCTTGAGGGTGTAATTACTGAATATCCCCGACCTGTGAGTTCACTATAACCGAATTCTTCGAAGCAATTCGAATGCCCGCCATGCATGATTAGAATCGGCTCTCCCAGACCGGTGATGGAATATTCCATATTTAATTTTTGTTTGGTCATGTATTGGTCAATTTTTCTCATTATATTACCCTTTCTAAAAAAATGAATATTCGTTCATTATTAAGGCTAAAAAAAAGCCACTCGTAACGTTAAATAAACGCCCGTAGTCCCTGATACCAAAAAGAAATATACTGGCGAAGTATATTTTGGCAATCTTCGGCATCAATATTACGCCGGATGATTTCGAAGTATCCCTGCAAGAAGGCCACCGAAATCGGCCATGAAGCTTGTTTAGTGAATGTTCTTGTCTACCGTTGTACTCTGATAAACGTCCATGCTGCATTAGGTTTTCTATATAACGTAAAAATCCGTTTGTAGATGGTGAAAGCTACTTCTTAATCTCTATATCCCATTTATCATTATTTTTCAAAAGAGCATAAAGAAGGGTAGATCCATCTGCTTTTCGTACAACAATGTAACCTTCATTGTCAAGCAAATATAGCAATGGTTTATAGTCTCCAACATTTTGCTTTTTTTACTACACCATTATATTCAGCAGCTAGTTTTTTATCTTGATTTAGTAAATTTACTAAATCGTTATCTTGGATAAGATTGAATTTCTGCAGATCCACTTTATACGATTCAGAAGCTTCAGATGCAATACGTTTTCGAGTTTGTTTAATGTCGTTATCGATTTTTTCTTTAATTTTTACTTCAGTAGCATTTTGAGGTTCTGAAAAAATAAAATGTTTTTGACTTGCATGAACAAGTCCATACGCTGTTAAAAATAAGACTGCAGACAAAACAACAATAAACCATTTTTTAGACATTATTGTTCCTTCTATAAATTTTTATTTCACAATTATGAAGCACTGTAATAAATAGTATCATATGAAGTAGCTGAGTCTATAGAATCACAACATCCTTCTCTGATAGCATGATCCGCATAGATTTCCCATCTCGCACTACTTAACGAAGAAGAAGTGGTTTGACCTCTATTCTCTATACAACAATCGTTAAATTCTGTATGTTCTGAAACTAACTGCAGAACATCGTTTTTATAAATATTATAACCAACCCAAACTCTTGGAACGCTTGTGTTTGCTTCAGTCCAAGCATTGTATTTTGCGTAATATGATGTTAACCCTGCATTATGATCCAAGCTTATTACACTATCAGCTTCTTCAATATAATAGCTATTTGCTTGAACATTTGAAGAGGAGCATACAGCAGTAATTACAATAAGCAGGATTAACGACATTTAAATTTCACAATAAAACCTCCTCGTATTAAAATTTAAAAATATAATATCGCGTTTCAACTAATAGAAATCGCCTTCCTTTTAACTCCTTTCATTTTAGAGCTACCAAAAGTTTACATCATTTGTATATATAATTGGTTAATTTATAAAAAAATGTATTTTTAATATTGGTAAATTGTTCTCTTCATTATTTTCCTTCAGGGTGGCAAGACCAAGATGAATATACGACATAATCTCCGGCTATTCTAATCGCTGATCGCGCTTATGCAGCGGTGTTCAGTGCTTCCTGAAGAAATATCATTGCATCATGACGGCTCGTCTTTTTGAGGTTTTTCGCGGATTTAATTTTCATGGGAGCTTAATGACGAATCGTCAGTCTAAGACTTTATTTTCTCAGTCTATATCTTTATTTTCCCAGTCTACAACTTTATTTTTCAGTCTAATACTTTATTTGACTGGGACACCGCTACGTGCCAGTTCTCGTGCGATAGTAGAAGGATGTCGACCTAGCTCATGCCCCATTTTGCGGCATGACCAGCCTAATCGATGCAGCGCTTCTAGTTGTCCTCGTTCAATTATGTTAAGTTGGGAGTAGCTCATGTTGGTTTCTCCTGTACAAAGTGGTGGTGTGGTAACTTCCATTTTACACGAAGCCTGCATGGGCCTTTTGTTTTTCTAGGTGACGCACTTCATTTTACAATCCGTCAAAACAAAAAACAGGGTAGCCCGAATATAAACTCATCAGGCTACCCTCAAGATGTTTTAATAAATCAATTCATGCATGGTTCCATACATTATTTACTGGTTCCATAGTTTCTTTATTGGTTCCACACTTTTATTTCACCGGTGTCAGGTGATAAAAAAGTCAGGAACCATTTTTATTGATTTTACTGGGTTTGTCGTGGCATCTGATAAACATAAAAAAAAGAAAGTGTGGAACCACCAGGATCTACCAAGTAAAGAAAGTTGGAAACTATAATAACACCTTCAACAGAAGCTCCTTTATTTGGTAACATTTAGCTGGACTTTATCTTTTTTGCAACATTTTCGATTCCTTTTGCTATGTTTAGAAACGCTTCATCTTTATCAACCCATGTTGATACACTTTTTCCATCTGTAGGTAATGCTAACAAACCCTTGAAGGGTGCAGACGTCCAATTACATGGTCTTAATATAATTGGTATCACTCTTGCTTCTTGCTTTTCATGTCTCTCTAAAGCTATTTTCATTTCAATTTCATAACAGTAGTTAGATGCAAGAAAATCCACACTAATTAATAAAAGAATAATGTCTGCTGCTTTAATATTTTCATCTACCTCAAGATCCAGATTACTTCCTGCATCAATTTTTCTGTCATGCCAAGTTGTAATTATTTTGTTTCTTACCAATAAGGTTAAATGTTTTTCTAGTTCATCCCTCATTAATTCATCTTTATGTGAATATGAAAAGAAAACATTAACCTCTTTGTTCGCGCCCTCTTTCGACATCCTAATATTCTCCCATATAGACACCTTAGACAATACTTGTAGCTCTTCAATTGTTTCTTTTATTACAATTTTATTTTCAGTGTAGACACAATTATCAATCTTCACTCCCAAAGAGGAATGCGACTCAGATTCGATCCATTTATATCCACCAACTACTATAAAGGAATCATCACAAACAATAATTTTTTCATCTATTATTTCAATTTTTTTATATATTAGCCGTACTCCATGCTTCTTTTCTTTTAATTCTTTAAGGATTCCCAAAATATTCTTTTCATCTCTTTTAGGTTTCACCTTTTGTGAATGTTCATTTCCGAAGAGTATAAATACATTGACTCCCTTTTGAAGTGTTTTATCTAATCGGGCTAAAATATCATCATCAAGCGTACCGTCATCTAAAACAGGAAGAACTAGTACAACGCATTTCTTTGCATTATCAAAAGTCCGATTGAGTGTTGTTTTAAACTCGTAAACTCTTAGTATCCGTGTATTCCTTTTGAGTTCATCAACACTATCCATTAACTTTTGAATTTCATGGTTTGGTACCGTCTTATTGTGGTTAGCGGTACTAACATCAATTAATTTACTCTCAGCTTTCTTGAGCTCTTCAAGATTTTTTGTTGCTTCTTCTAAGAGAGTAGTGGTGATTTTTTCGGTAATTGGCAAAAACATTGCTGGCTCAATTTTCTCTAACGTTAGTACTCCAAGCTGTTCCTCGAAATCGGCAGAAAGTAATACTCCATCAAATTCATGAGCACGATAATCACGATCAAAAACCATATACTGATACTGTGCGGTCTTAAAATTGTAAAAAATCAGGACTCTCAACTTTGAATACATAGTATAAATTTTATCTAAGCTAATTATTTCTAAAAGTCCACCCTTGGGAACTCCAGATTGTCCTTTTGCCTGCATATCTTTTATGAGATTTTCAATGTTATTAAACACGAGATCCTCTTCAGAGGGCATAGGTACGTTTTTACTTGGGTGAATAGATTTAATACTTAATTGTTTTATAGATTGAGTCGAATATAATTGGTGGCCTTCAACTGAGCAATAGGAACCAGTTATTGCATCAATATAAAAAGAAAACGATCTTTCCTCTGGAATTAATAATTTTTTTATTAAATCTAGTACTTCCCTGCCTTTATCACTAACTGTTTCCGCTAATCTAATATGACCGTCAGTTGACGGTTAAGATTGTCCAGATATTGACCGATATAATGACCATGTAAGTTAATCTAGGAAAGGAAAAGACGCCTCCATAAGTCGTGTTACTGCTCTAACAGTATCACCGGAGACGTCTTCCCAATCACCATGGTCATTGTATCAAATTACACGTTGGAGCTCAAGGAATTAGAG